>CAKPDH010000006.1 GCA_934148845.1 uncultured Bacilli bacterium | reverse complement strand
AACCCCAATTCAATTTAAAATTGAATCAGGATTTTAAGTGCTTTTTTTAAACTGTCTACTTTTTATTGACTAGTTCATTTCAATGCTTTTTTTCTTTACAAATATTTTTCAATTTACAAGATTCACATTTGGGATTAATAGCTTTACAGTGGTATCTACCAAAAAAAACTAATTGATGGTGTAGATGCTGAAAATTACAATTAGAAAAGTATTTATATAATTTCTTTTCTATAGTTAGCACATCATCATTTTTATTTGCTATACCAAGTCTTTTACTTACTCTAGAAACGTGTGTATCAACTGCTATATATGGTTCATCAAATAATATAGATAATACAACATTTGCAGTCTTCCTACCTACACCAGGCATTGATTCTAAAAATGATCTGTCATTTATAACCTTGCCTTCACTTTTTTCAAGCAAGAAAGATGCTATATTAATTATATTTAAAGCCTTCTTATTAAAAGTCCCAATAGGTCTAATTATAGATTTTATATCTTCAATATCAGCACTGCTTAAAAGTTCTAATGAATTATACTTATTAAATAATTTATAAGTCACTTCATTTACTCTCTTATCTGTAGTTTGAGCACTAAGCATAACAGCAAGTAACAGTTCATAATCTTTTGTATAATTTAATTCACATTTAGGATGTGGAAACAATTCATCTAAATAATTAACTATTTGATTCATCATTTAACCAATCATAATCAAATAATTTGGAATTTGGTTTTTGTTCACTTTTATTATTTTTAAATTGTTTCCTATTATTTAAAACATCTTCTTTTGTTTTAATTCCTTTCTTACCCCATTCATATATTATTTTATCAATATATCTTAAGTTACTTACACCATTATATGTAGCTTCCATAAGAGCAAGTTTAATTATTTCTTCACTATAATCATTATTTATCCAGCTATTAATAATTTCATACTCCATAGGAGATAAAGTTCTACCAAATTCATTTTCAAACAAATTATATATATTATCTTCACTATTATTTTTATCACTTTTTTCTGTTAATGAAAAAGCAAGTTTTTCAAATAACAAATCTAAATTAATTACTTCAGAACGGATATTATTACTCTTTTTAAGTTCTATTTTTAATATATTCTTTTCAGATAATGCATTAATTATTTCAAGTACATTATTAACCTCAATATCAAGATCACAACTTATTTGTTTAGGATTATAAACTAAATTATCTTGGTTTATTAAATATATTAATACAATAAATTCTGAATCATTAATATTCATCTTTTTATAATTAAATATTAATGGTTTTGGTATTAAATAATTTTTATTCTTTAGTACATCTATTAATTGATTCATAAATTCACCTACTTACAATTTATTAACATATATTATAATTTAATTAAGTATATAAGTCAATAAAAATGAAGAAGCATATACTTCTTCATTTTACACTATTTTTCACCCTTAATGATTGAAAATACTTTTTTAACCTCTAAATCATATTTTATATAGTCAAGATTTTCACCATATTGCTTTTTTACTTCTTCCTTAGTCATATTATATTTCTTAGCTAATTCTTCTATTTCATTTTCTATTTCTTCTTCTGTAACTTCAATATTTTCTTCTTTTATAATTTCATTAATTATTAATCTATACTTAACTCTTTTTAAAGCTTCTTTCTTGTATTCTTCTTTTAAAGTTTCTTCATTAGAATTAGTATATTTATAAAATTGTTCAAGAGAAATACCTTGCATACCAATATGCTCTTTAAATTGTTCAACCATTCTATCAGTTTCATCATTAATCATTGTATCTGGTATATCAATCGAAGTAGATTCAGCAATCTTTTCTAATAAAGCATCTATATATGCATCTTCTGCCTTAGAATCTTTGCTAGCTTTAATATTTTCTTTAACTTGAGCTTCAAGTTTTTCTTTAGAATCTATTCCTTCCATACCTAAATCTTCAAAAAATTCTTTATTTAATTCAGGAATTTTAACTTCTTTTACTTCATTAACTTTAACTTTAAATGTAGCATTTTGACCTTTCAAATCCTCAGAATGATATTCTTCTGGGAATGTTACATTAATTTCTTTTTCTTCCCCTGCTTTCATTCCAATTAATTGTTCTTCAAATCCTGGAATAAATGTATTTGAACCTATCTCTAATGAATAGTTTTCACCTTTTCCACCTTCAAATGCTACTCCATCTTTAAAACCTTCAAAATCAATAATTGCAATATTTTTATTTTCAATAGCTCCATCTTTTACAATATTTTCTTTATAATGTTCTTTCATGTGCTCTATTGCTTCATCTATTTCTTTTTTAGTTACAGTTACTTTTTCTTTTTTTACATCCAAATTTTTATAGTTTCCAAGTTTAACTTCTGGAGTAAGTGTTAAAGTAAATTTATATTCTATATATTTTTCATCTATAGATTTAATATCTAAAATAGGACGAGCAGCCATCTCTAAATTTTTTGCTTCATCAAGCATCTTATTATATGCTAATTCTGCACAATTTTCAGAAGCTTCCATAAATAGTGAACTAACACCATAATGTTTTAAAAATACATTTTTAGGAGCTTTACCTGGTCTAAAACCATCTATTTTAGTCTTTGCATTTAATTTTTTAAAAGCTTTATCTAAAGCGTCTTCCCATTCTTTTCCTTCTATTTTAATTATTATTTCTTTTAAATTCTTATTTTTTTCCATAAAATCCTCCAATACCTATATAGTATATAATAAATTAAAGCTTTTTTCAATAGTAATTAATTAAAAAAAGCTTAACTATATGACTAATTTGTGATAATGTCTTAAGTGTTAACTTGCAAAAATGTCTCAATGTTATATACTATTCCACTGAGGTAGGACTCATGAGGAAGGTAGAATTAAATATGAAAGAAAAACAAAAATACGAAAAAATTAAAGAATATTTAGAAGATGAAGAAAATATTAAAGCTTCTTATGATTTTATCTATAAAACTTTATCTAAAGCTGGTATATTATCTCCATATCTAATTACTTATTTTTCTTAACTCGCTTACTGAGGCCTCATAATCATTTTTGGTTATATAACTACCCACAACGCACATATCTGCGTTTTTACATAATTTAATTGTTTCATTATTTATTCCACCATCTACTTCAATAATAAAATTATATCCTTCTTTATTTTTTATTTGATGCAATAAATCTATTTTATCTTTTACCTCTCTTATGAAGCTTTGTCCCCCTCTACCTGGTTCTACACTCATTAAAAGGACAAGATCAACATAATTAAGATAATTAATTATTTCATTTATTTCTGTATTAGGTTTAATCGAAAGTCCTACTTTAATTTTCTTTTCTTTTATATAATTTATTACACCTATAACATCGCTTACTGCTTCATAATGAAATATTATATATTCTGGATTAAGTTTAAAATAACCATCTATATATTTTTTTACATCACTAACCATTAAGTGAACATCAATAGGCTTACTTGAAAACCTAATAATATTTTCAAATTCAGAAAGTGATAAAGTTTTATTTTCTACAAAAACTCCATCCATTACATCTAAATGAATATAATCAATATCTAAATTACTTAATTTCATTACCTCTAGTTGTTTAGGTTCTTTAATATCTAATATTGATGCTGATATTTTCACGATTCACCTCTTATAAACTTCAAATAATTATCATATCTATCTTTTAAGATTTTACCATCTATTACAGCTTTTTTTATAGCACAATTATTTTCTTTAACATGCATACAATCTCTATATTCACAGGCCTGTTTGTATTCATTAAATTCAATAAAATTATCTCTAATATCTTCTCTTTTCATACCTTTAAAATCAACTGAAGAAAAACCTGGCGTATCTGCTACAAGTCCTCCTAATAATTCTATAAGTTCCGTATGTCTTGTTGTATGTTTACCCCTTCCAAGTGCGATTGAAACATCACCAGTTTTAAGATTTAAACTACTATCTAACATATTTAATAAAGTTGACTTACCACTACCACTTTGACCTGTAAATACAGTAATTTTATCTTTAAAGATTTGTTTTATATTTTCTTCTTTATTAATATATACATTATATCCTATACTTTTATAATAATTTATTATTTCTTCTATTTCTAATCTTTTTTCATTACTTATTAAATCCATTTTAGTAAAACATATAATAGGTTTTATTTTATTAAACTCTATAATTACTAAAAGCTTATCTAAAAGATTAGATGAATAATCTGGAATACTCACACTTGTTATAATAACAGCTTGATCTACATTAGCTATACTAGGTCTTAATAATTCATTTTTTCTCTTAAGAACTTCTAATATATATTTATTATTTAAATCAACTTCTACATTATCACCAACTAAAGGAGTAATTTTTAATTTTCTAAATTTACCACGAGATTTACATACAATAGTTTTATCTTCTATTTTAACAGTATAATCATTACTAATTTGTTTAACTATTTTCCCTATCATTATTAGTACCTTTATCAGTTTCTTCTTTTGAATTAGTAGCTATTGTTATTGTAAGAGTTGTCCCTTCTTTTACCTCATCACCGATATCTCTTGATTGCATAATAATAGCGCCTTCATTAAAATTATTATCTTCATTTTCTTTAAAATTACAAGTAATTTTATTATCATCACAAAATTGTTGTATTGAATCTCTAGTATATGAACCATCTGTAAAATCAGGATATACTGTAATTAATGTTGCATAAACAAGCTCTATTACACCTTTTTTAATTTGTAATCTCTCACCCTTAGCAACACTCTGTGAAATGATTTCATTCTCAGAATAATCATCTGATTCAGTTACTTTTTTTGGAGTAGTTATAACTCTAATACCTTCATTTTCTAGTTCTGCTTTTACTACATCTAGCTTTTTACCTTTATAATCATCAACTTCTATAGTATCAATAAATGATGTAACATGTATTGTTACTGTTGTTCCTTCTTTTATTTTAGATGATGATCTAGGACTTACCTCAATAATAACATCTTCATCATAATCTTCATTATATACATACTTTACATTACAATTAAGTTTAGCCTTTTTTATTTTTTTACATCCTTCTTCTTCTGTTAAACCTATTAATTCATTTGGAACAGTTACATCTTTTGTATCATCTGAACTAAATATAAATATAAATAAAAGTCCTATAACAACAATTACTACACAACATATACCAGCAATTTTTAAAGCTAAATTAATTCTACTATTTTTTACTTCCTCTTTTACTTCAGATGAGTTTTTAGATTCCCTTGTTTCAAGCTTATTAACCAGTTTATCATCACTTACTGAATGCTCTGGATATTTGTAAACTAAACGCTCTTCATTTATCCTATCTTCATTTAGACAATTTTTTAAATCATCATACATTTCTCTAACAGAATTATATCTATTTTTAGGATTTTTAGCACATGCTTTAAGTATTATATTTTCAACACTTTGTGGGATTTCTGGATTAATACTACGAACACTTGGAATAGGTTCTTTCATATGCTTTATAGCTATTTCTACTGCATTATCACCTTTAAATGGAACTTTACCAGTCAAAAGTTCAAACATTAAAATTCCAATAGAATATATATCACTTTTAACAGTAGCTCCACCGCCGCTTGCCTGTTCTGGTGGTAGATAATGTACAGATCCCATAACAGAATTAGTTTGTGTAAGCTCATTACTATTAAGAGCCATAGCTATTCCAAAATCAGTTATTTTAACCCTTCCATCTTCTAAAATCATTACATTTTGTGGTTTTATATCTCTATGAATTATATAACTATCATGGGCACAAGCAATACCACTAGTTATTTGAAGCATTATATCTAATGCTTCATTTAAGTTAAGAGCTCCTCTTTTCTTTATCAAACTTTTAAGAGTTTTTCCACTTATATATTCCATTACAATAAAATATCTACCATTATCCTCACCAACATCATACATTTCAACTATATTAGGATGTCTAAGTGAACTTGCAGAATTAGCTTCTCTTTGAAATCTTCTTACGAATTTTTCATCATCGGATAAATCACCTCTTAAAACTTTTACTGCAACTTCACGTTCTAATATAGTATCAAAAGCAAGATATACGTTAGCCATTCCACCTTCTCCAATGGATTTAATTATTTCATAACGATTATCAATAAGTTCCCCTTTATTTATCATAAATCCTCCTTAATTAAACAAGCTATTGAAATATTATCATTTCCTCCACGATTATTAGCTTTAAAAACAAGTTTTTCTAATTTATCCTTAAGACTAATATCTTCACTTAAAACTTTAGCTATTTGTATATCATCAAGCATATTAGTAAGCCCATCACTACATAAAAATATTCCATCAACATTTAAATCAACATTAAATATATCCATATCTATATTAGTATTAGATCCAAGAGCTTTCATAAGTACATTTTTCTTTGGATGATTCTTAGCTTCTTCCTCTGTAAGTTCTCCACTTTTTACAAGTAAATTTACTAAAGTATGATCAACTGTAATTTTTTGTAATTTTTTATTTTTATATACATACCCAGAAGAATCTCCTACATTACCTATAAGTAAAAAGGATGGTGTTAAAATAGAAAGCACTAAAGTAGTACCCATGCCTTCACTTTCAGGATGTTCTGATACATATTTAAATATTTCCATATTAGCTTCGCTAACAGTACTTTGAATCCAATTTACTGCATCATCTACATTACCTATACTACTAGTATTTTTAAATCTATCACTAATTAAATTTAAAGCTATGTGGGATGCTACTTCACCATCTTTATGTCCACCCATACCATCAGCTACTATTAATAATATCTCTTTTGACTGATTTTCACATATATTAACACTATCTTCATTTCTTTCCCTTATCTTACCTGGATCAGTTATATAATAATACTCCATATTACTCCTCCTCATAATGTGAACGTAACTGTCCACAAGCAGCATTAACTTTACTGCCAAATTCCCTTCTAATAGTTACACCTATATTATTTTTCTTTAAAGTATCATAAAATGCCATAATTCTATCTTGACTACTTTTCTTATACTCTATATGTGTTGTTTCATTATAAGGAATTAGATTAACATAACAATTAATTCCTTTTAACAAATTGCTTAACATAATTGCACACTCTACATTATCATTAATTCCATTTAACATTATATATTCAAAAGTAACTCTTCTATTTGTTTTAGATATATAATATTTTACTGCATCTATTATATCCTCTACTTTATATGCTTTATTTATATTCATAATAGAATCTCTTATTTCATTATTTGGAGCATGTAAACTTATTGCTAAATTTACTTGCTTACCATATGATGAAAATTCTAATATTTTAGGCACAATACCACAAGTTGACACAGTTATATGTCTACTCCCTATGTCCATACCCTTATTTGAATTAATTATATCAATAAATTTTATAACATTATCATAATTATCAAAAGGTTCACCAATTCCCATAAGAACAACATGACTAATTCTTTTATTTATATCATTTTCTACTAGCAAAATTTGAGTAACCATCTCATAAACTTCTAAATTTCTAACTTTTTTAAGTCTTCCACTCTCACAAAATTTACATCCCATATTACATCCAACCTGGGTAGAAATACAAATACTATTACCATAATCATGATACATAATTACAGCTTCAACCTTTTCATTATCGTTAAGTCTAAATAAATACTTTGCAACATCTACATCAACTTTTTTTGCTATTATAGTTGGCATATCCATATTAAAATTATTTTTTAATACTTCAATTGTTTCCTTTGAAACATTTCTAATATCATCAAAATTATTAACTCTTTTTTTATATATCCACTCAAATACTTGAGTTGCTTTAAACTTTTTATCATTCCTATTTAAGAAAAAAGTTTCCAATTCACTTAATGTTTTATTATATATATTTTCCATATTTACACCTATTACAATTATATCAAAAAGTAAAAAAAAATAATAGAATAATCTACTATTTTTTTGATTTTAACACCTATTGTTTTTAATATTTAAATTTTTGTAAAATAAGTTTACTATCTATCACATACTTTTTCTAAGAAAACTTTTTTATCAAATGATCCTCTTTCTTTTCTCTTCTTATCAGCAACAGCTATTACATCTTTTAGAGTCTTATCTTCTAATTTTGCAAGTGAGGATATAACTTCTATCATATCAGCTAATTCTTCTATTCTAGTACTATAGCTTGATTCAACAACTTCTAAATATTCTTCATATAACTTCTTTTCTAATTCTTCTTTATACTCTACATCATCTAATACCTTAAGTATAGGTGTCTTACCTTGATCATTTATTATCTTAGGTATATTATCTCTAACTAATTTATTATATATCTTATCCATAATTACTCTCCTAAACTAACATAATATTTATATCTATCTATTGCATTTTCTTTATTTTTATCTAACAAAGCTTTAGCATCTTTAGGATTTATTTTACCTAACATTGAATACCTAGTTTGTAAATTTAAGAATTCATTATATAAATCAAAGTTAGCATTTTTAAAATCCATCTTAAATCCATTTATAGGATCTCTTCTAAATATAGGAAAATATCCTGATTCAACAGCTAATTTTTGCATTTTTAAAGTATTACTCATACCACCCTTAATTCCATGTGAAATACAAGGAGAATAAGCTATTACTATTGATGGTCCATTATAATCATTAGCTTCTTTTAATGTTTTTATTGTCTGCATCATATTTGCGCCTAATGAGATTTGCGCAACATATACATTAGGATAAGACATAGCTATTAAAGCCAAATCTTTTTTATTTGTTCTTTTTCCGCTTGTCGCAAATGAAGCAATAGAACCAAGATTACTAGATTTACTAGCTTGACCGCCTGTATTTGAATATATTTCAGTATCAAGAACTAAAATATTTATATTCTCTCCACTAGCTAAAACATGGTCTATTCCACTAAATCCAATATCATAAGCCCATCCATCTCCACCTACACACCAATAATTTCTAGATGGAATATACTCTTTTAGCTTTTTAAGCTCATCTGGTACGTTTGAACTTAATTTATTATAAACATCCATAGTAACATTATAATCATCATAATTATCTAACCATTCTTTAAAATAAGTAGAATTTTCATTATCTAAATTATTTTCCATTATATTTTTAATTCTATTTCTAATTAAATTATTACTAATAAGCATTCCATATCCATATTCAGCATTATCTTCAAATAAAGATGAAGCCCAAGGAAGATTATAAGGAGTACTTGGAGCACTTCCACCATATATAGAACTACATCCAGTAGCGTTTGCAATTATTAAATTATCCTTAAATATCTGAGTAAGTATTTTTATATATGATACTTCTCCACATCCACTACAAGCACCACAATACTCAATATTTGGTTTTGTAAATGAAAGCCCCTTTACGGTTAGTTTATTAAATTTATTTTTATCTTTTATATTTTTATCTAGATATTCAAATACATCTTGTTCCTTAGATTTTATCTCATCACTTAAAGCTTTAAAAACTAAAGCTTTATTACCACGCATACCAGGACAAGTATTTATACATAATCCACATCCTGTACAATTTTTTATAGATATACCAATTGTAAAGTAATAATCATTAAGACCTATAGCTTTTCTACATCTATTTTTTATATAAGATGGCGCTATAGCATATTCTTCAGATGATAATAAATATGGTCTAATTACTGAATGAGGACAAGCAATAGAACATTGATTACAATTTATACAGTTATCTTCTATATAATGTGGAACTATTTCACTTATATATTTATTTTCTAATTTACTTGTACTTGGTTTAAATATACCACTTGGCATATCACTAAATTCTGATACACTTAAATTATTTCCTTCTCTTAAAAACATAGCACTATAAATATTATCATATTCAAATTTTTTGCTATTTTTTTTATCTATAGAAATTTGATGTATATTATTTTCAGTTAAATTAAGTGCTTCTATATTAGCACGTACTATATCATCGCCTTTTTTGCTAAATTTATTCTTAATATATTTAATCAATTCTTCTTTAGATAACTTATAATCAACTAAATTAGTTATATATAATATTGCACATTCCATAATCATACTAATCTTATTACCAAGTCCTACCTTATTTGCAATATCATATGCATTTAATGTATATATTTTAGTATTGTTATTTATAAGTAAACTGCTTAACTTATTAGTAAAGCATTCTTTTAATTCATCAATACTTTTACTAGTATTAATAATCATAATAGAATGTGAAGATATATCATTTAATAATTCAAATTCACTAAAATAACTATCTTTAGATACAACAACTATATCAGGCTTATTTATATAATAAGTAGATCTTATCTTAGAATTACTTATTCTAAGATGAGATAATGTAACCCCACCACTTTTTTTAGAATCATATTGAAAATATCCTTGTACATAATTATCAGTATTATCTCCAACTAATTTAATTATAGATTTTGATGCACTAACCATACCATCAGAACCATAACCATATATAAGTATTTCTTTACTATTTTTAATACTATAATTAGTTACATCTAAACTCAAATTAGTAACATCATCATTTATACCAATAGTAAAATTATTAATAGGATTATCAAGCATATCATATACAGCTTTAATTGAAGCTGGAGTAGTATCCTTACTTGAAAGTCCATACCTTCCTCCTACTACTTTTATATTCATATCCTTAATAGCTGAAAGTACATCTAAATATAATGGTTCACCATTTGATCCAAATTCCTTTGTTCTATCTAAAACAGCTATTTTTTCTACTGTATTTGGAATTACATCTTTTAAAAATTTTGTACTAAAAGGTCTATATAAATGCACTTCAATAAGGCCAATATCTTCATTTAAATCATCTATTACTTCCTTTATGGTTTCACAAACTGATCCCATCGCTACTATGACTTTAGTAGCGGATTTACTTCCGTAATAATTAAATGGTTTATAATCTACATTAGCAGCTTCATTAATTTTAAGCATGTAATTATTTACTATATCAGGTACAACATCATAATACTTGTTTCTAATTTCTGTTGCTTGAAAATATACATCATCATTTTCTGCAGTACCTCTTGTATTAGGTTTCATAGGATTTAAAGCTTTTTCTCTAAATTTCTTTAGAGCTGATTCATTTATCATTTTCTTATAATCAGATTCTTCTAATACCTCAATTTTATCTATTTCATGACTTGTTCTAAATCCGTCAAAAAAATGCAAAAATGGAAGACTTGATTCAATTGATGACAGATGAGCAACAGCACTTAAGTATGCTGCATCTTGAACACTTGAGGATGCTAACATACAAAAACCAGTTTGTCTCGTTGCGTATATATCTTGATGATCGCCAAAAATACTTAAAGCATGAGTTGATAAAGAACGAGCCGCAACATGAATTACACAAGGAAGCATTTCACCTGCTATTTTATACATATTAGGTATCATGAGAAGCAATCCTTGGCTAGCTGTGAAAGTTGTTGCTAAAACACCATTTTGAAGTGCTCCATGTACAAAACCAATAGCACCCGCTTCACTTTGCATCTCGACAACTTTTACTTTATCATTAAACAAATTAAGTCTATCTTTATTACTCCATTCATCAATATGTTCAGCCATAGGGCTTGATGGAGTTATTGGATATATACCAGCAATTTCAGAAAACATATAAGCAGTATTTGCACAAGCCTCATTTCCATCCATAGTTTTTACTTTTATCATTTTATCACCCAATTAAATTATACAATAATTTTATTAATAATTAAAGAAAAAGATTGAATTAATTTCAATCTTTAAGAATCCCAAATTATATTTGAATTACTATTACCATCACTACCTATAAAAATAGTTCTAGTAACAGAGCCATCTTTAAATATGCTTTTATCTTCTGTCTTATGTATTTTAAATACTTTAATTTCATTTGGACCATATGTTATATTATTATTTTCATCAATTTCTTTATCATTATAAAAACAATGTGATCCTAAATATTCAATTCCTGATCCAATTTCTACACTAGTTATATTGTTATAATTAAATGCATGAGTCTCTATTCTAGTTACGCTATCTGGAATATTCACACTTGTAAGTTCATTTTTATAAAACATTCCATGGCCTATTACTTTAACGCCATCCGGTATTATTACATTTGTTATTTTATTACTAGCAAATACAAAATATCCCACTGTCGTTAGATTTTTTGGAATTGTTACACTTGCTATTTTATTATTTTCAAAAGCTCTATCTTTTATAGTTACTACACTATTTGGAATTTCTACACTTGTAAGTTCATTTTCTGCAAAAGCAAATTCACCTATGTTTGTTACACCAGAAGGAATACTTATACTTGTAAGTTTATTAGTTTTAAATGCATAATCACCTATATTTGTTACACTATAAGGAATGCTTACACTTGTAAGTCTATTATATGAAAATGCATAGTTACCTATACTTGATATACTATTTGGAATTTCTACACTTGTAAGTTCATTTTCCTCAAAAACAGATTCACCTATACTTGTTACACTAGAAGGAATACTTACACTTGTAAGTCTATTATATGAAAACGCACTATCTCCTATGTTTGTTATACTATCTGGTATTATTACGTTTGTAAGCTTATTATTTGAAAATGCACTACTGCCTATACTTGATATACTATTTGAAATAACTACACCTGTTATATTAGAACCTACAAATGAACTTTCTCCTATGTTTGTAACTAAATATGTATCAGTTGATTTTTCAAATGTTACATCTCCAATACTATATTGAATAGGTATAGAAAGTGTAGAATAATTTTCTTTATAATAATCACAAAATGACTTTATTTCAGAATCAGTCATATCAGAAGAAGATTTTGCATATGCCATACATTTGGATTCATTATATGTAGCGCTTTTAACAGTACTTAAAGGTAACTCTAAATTATCTGGTATTACAACATCTCTAGAACAAGTATTATCATAAGCTGTTATTTCTCCCATAGTTGTACTTATAAAACAATAGCTATTATCTAAACTTGGTGTATTTGTATCAACTGAACTATATGAAAAAGATAAATTACCATATTTAACATTGAATTTTTCTGTTGCCTCTACAGCATCACTACTATATGATATTGTAATAACTACCTTTTCACTTTGCATAGCTTCAAGTGGATGATTAGATAACTCTACACTTTCAGTATATATAGTTTCGTCATCACCTATTTGAAGACTAACACTTATACCTTTACATATATCACTCAATGATTCATTTATTTCTGTACCATTTATTAGACAAACTTTAGAACTATCATACCCTTCTGCATTTAAAAAATTAATACCACTTAAATATGCTTTAGTAGATCCTTTATTTATTACATAAAAAGTATATGTTACACTAGTACCTCTCTCACTAAATTCAACATTTAAATTTTTAATTGTAGTAGGATTTTTAGTATCAATATATGCAGCTTCTGCTTTTATACTGTCCTTAGATAAAACAGGAGTTATTGGATCCGTTTTAAATTCAGTTGGATCAGATGAAAATTTAACTCCTAAGCTAGCTTTTACTACTGCATCTGTTTTAATTTTTAGAATATTTGAAAAAGCAGAAAAGCCTATTGATAAGCACAATACAAAAATAAATAAAACTATTAAAATTATTCTTTTTTTACTACTTATATTTCTCATAAACCTCTACCTTTCATATAAATAAGTATATTATAATTTTTAAATAATTTCAAGATATTAAAGAAAAAAGATAGCGGGTGCTATCATCTTGCTTCTATACCAGTTTCATAAACCTTAATTAAATCATATGTAATTATACCATTTGATATATTTATAAGATTTTCTGCATATTTATTGTTTTGATCTATATAATCTACATCTACAACAGCATCCATATCAAGTTGTCTAAATTTAGCTTTTGAACTATTGTAATATAATTTATTAGTTATCCAATTACCACTCGGAAATACTACAATATTTTCTTTTATACTAAATATATCATGACCCAATGCGTATTTAGGCTTTACACCTAACATATTAGACAATGTTGGCATTACATCTATCATACCCATTACTTCGTCTACAGTTTTAGTATATTTACGATTATCTGAAGACCATATAATAAATGGTACTTTTCTATTTACTTCGTAACTAAAATCATCTATCGTACCAACTGTATTATTTTTATCTATTAATACACTTTCATAATATTCACTTTCGTATAGTTTATTAAATTCAGATGGTTTTAACTTACAATCATGATCTCCATATAATACTATTATGGTATTATCAAGTAAACCAGCATCTTTTAATTCTTCAATTAATTCCCCAATTGCTTCATCAGCATAATGAACTGACTTTAAGTAATTACCTATTTTAGTACCTTCTAGCCATTCTATTTCTATTTCTTCATTGGTTTTTGGATCAACTGTTTTATAATTAACTGAATAATCACTATAATTTACTATATCACTAAATGGTGTATGATTTGTAAGCATTACTAAAGTACCATACCAGTTTTTATTATTTTTATTTATTTCTTTTATTTTTTCAACTGATTGTCTAAAAAACGATTTATCAGATAATCCTAAACCTATTACTTCATCAATATTATAATCTTTTTTATAATAATAAAAGTCATCATAACCTAAAAATTTATATGTAGTACTTCTATTCCAAGCGTCACCATTATTTCCATGCATACTAAATGTATAATAATCTTTTTCTTTTAATAGCTTTAATATTGTTTCATAATCTCTATTAAAATAATTCATAAACACAGTACCACTTGAAGAAGGTAAAAGTGACGTAAGTGATGTAAATTCACTATCACTACTATTTCCTACACTTTCTTGTGAATAAAAATTAGAAAAATAAATTCCTTCATGTGCAAGTTTATTTAAATTTGGAGTTAGCTCTTCACCATTAAATTTTAAATTCATTGTAAATCCTTGTAAGCTTTCCCCATGAATTACTAAGACATTTTTACCTTTAAAGATATTTGTATATTTATTTTTATTCTTATCTTCTTCTTTTGTTTCGTAATATTCTCTAAATGTTTTATATGCTTCATCATATCCAAACATTTCATTAACAGTCGTTTTAACAGATGTAAATATATCATTAGCTTGATATACATATATACCAAATTCCATAACTATAGAAGATCTATTCCACTGTTTATTTAATCTGCTTATATCAACAGATGTAAGCATAGATATAAAAAATCCCAAAGTTATTATTGCAACTACACAAGTTCTTAAAAATCTAGTTTTACATACCTCTATTGTACTTACTTTTTTATAATAGTTTTTCTTTTTTAATTGAACATGTACAAAAGTTATTATCAAAATTTGTAATAAGTAAATAAAATCTTTAATCTCTAGTATATTTTCAACTGCATCAGTATAATCACCTAAACTAAGCGCTGTTTTAAATAAAGATATTGATGCAAAGGATATATAATTACTATAATATACAGTATTTATAAGACAGAGAGATGTTAAAATAATACTCCAAGTAATAAAATATTTAAATTGATTTTTAGGCTTAAAAAAGTACCCAAAAGCAGTTATGAACAATAAAAAAGTTAAATCTGCAAGAATAGGTTTTATAGAAAATGCCTGTCCTACAGTAAACGCTCTAACTAAAATAGAATTAATTAAAGTAGTTAAAATAAAAGTACACATAAGTATATTTGTTTTTAAATATTTAATTAATTTATTAAATGATTTTTTTAACATTTCTATCAATTAAATCACCTCTTACAGTTAAACATTATAACACATCTATTAAAATAAGACAAATTAAAAAAAGAGGTTATCTCTTTTATAAATTGAAATATTAAGTGTCCACACATTTCATTACCTAAAATGTAAGTATTTTATACATCTAATAATATCATATTTGAACTTTTATAGTCAAACATTGCCCTTGGATAATTATTTATCCAATTTTCTATTTGTTTTATAAATTCTTTACTTATATTATCTATTATTGTACCTTTTGGTATCCATCTTCTTATCAATCTATTGTTATTTTCATTTGTTCCTCTCTCTCCAGAACAATATGGATGTGCATAATATATCTTGTTCCTTTTTTTATACAAGATTTTTCCATACCTTCATAATCCATAAATTCTACACCATTATCAAATGTTATTGTTTTAAATTTTATATAGAATCTTTTTCCATATTTCCTTTCAAGTGAATTTATTGCTTTTATTACATACTCACTGCTTTTTCCTTTTATTTTTATTATTATTTTTTCTCTTGTCATTCTTTCTGTAAATGTTAATAATACGCTTCCTTTTTTTCTTTTTCCTATTACTAAATCTCCTTCCCAATGTCCATATTCGCTTCTATTATTTGTTTCTTCTATAAAGATGTTTTATTAGGAAAAACAAAATACTTTAGTTATTTAATTTTAAATAATAATAAAAAGATGTGAGATTGATATATATTTACTTTAATACATAAAAAAACATATAAAATTAATATTAAGTATTGATTTTAGCTTAATAATTTGATAATATGTACTAGTGTTATTTACTTGCTTTAAATCTACACAAAATACAACTTTGACGATAATTTATATTTTTAGGTAAGAAAAATATATCTATTCGAGGATACTCTTATTAAGGGTATCCTCTTTTTTAGGAGGTTTATATGAATTATGGATACCAAAATGAAAGAGATTTCGTTTTATTATTTAACAATAAATATTTACATCAACTTGATAACAACTCACAAAATTTTTTAAAATATTTATTTGATGATGTTATAGATGATACAGAAGTTATAAAATCTTGGAAAAATAATGCTGTACAAAAAGCAGATATATTTATTAGATATAAAAATCATATTAAAGGTATTAGTTTAAAATGTGGTAATAATAACTCTGTTCATCATGAGCAAATACAGGAATTTAAAAGATATTTAAGTAAACTAGAAATTCCTTATAAGATAATTGATAAGTATGTTAGTTATCATTATGGTTATATGAGGGATGAAAATGGAAACACAGATTATACAAAGCAACTTAATTCTATACAATATAAAAAGTTATATCAAAATGAAATAGATATTTTTAACAAATATATTAACAAAACTAGAATTATTATAGATATGATAGATAGATTCATAGTTAGAGGTAGAAATTCCGATTATGATATTGATGCTTTGATTTGTGGTACCATTTATAATTATATTTGGATAAGTAAGTATGATTTGTATGATTTAGTTTTATCAAAAAGATGTTTAGATTTTACATCACCACATGTTGCATGCATGACTATCGGACCACAAAAAAGAAATCTAGATAAAACATCTAATAATGCAAAGGATAGATACATGGTTTCTATTAGATGGAATTTTCTTAGAGAAGACATTATTAAGTTTAAAAGTGGTATGCAGTAAATTAAGTCAATGGTTCGTTATATAGAGTTTGATTATTATTGCTCCGCAAAAAAACACCAAATATTGGTGTTAAATTTTTTTATGGAGCCAATGTCGTAGATATCTACAACTTTTTTCCAATACACGAATTGATACATAAATATCAATCACTAAATATAGTTTATCAAAAAAATGAAAAAAGTGGCAATTATTTCTTGGTGTCTTTATTCATTTTTTTAATTAATACCGGTCCTGATTCTTGAATTTCTGACATAATAGGAGAATTTAACGCCTTAGTATAATTTTCTACTGGTTCATCAATAAATTGTTTATCTGATACTACCTCAGCATCAGATGTTTGATAAGAGCGATTTTCTTTTAAACTGCTATCAAAATCAAGCATTAAATTAAATAATTTAGCCATTTTATTAACCATTTCCGTATCAGTACTTGATATTATTTCTTGTGCTATTTTATTATTGCAAGAAATAATCGAACTAGTTTCTCCAGTGCTTTGTATAGGTATTAGTAGTCCAACTAATTGAGCAGTATTCAAGGCAGTTCCCAAATTCAAATAACTGTTTTCTGAATTTGTGTAATCTTTTTTAGGACATATATCTTGAAATAAATCTCTAAATTCAGTTAATGAATAAAATTTATATAACTTTTTTTCTAATTCATAATGTTTTATGATTGGAGAACAACCATTTTTAAAATTCATTGCACAATATAATCTTATAAAATCAATTTCAGAAAACTCGGGATATTTAACAGTTTCTTTAATCATAATAACCTCCATCTATATAATATTATACCATATATAGTGTGGATTTTCTATTTTTTAGTATCATTTATATTATTTAAATATTAAATTTCAATATTGTAATCATCTTTTTCTTTGGGATGATTTCTTTGTAAGATACAAAAAAATCAATCTTTCGATTGATTCTATATATCAAGTTCAAACTAAATAGTTCGAACAGATTCGTCAATGGAGCAAGCGAGGAGAATCGAACTCCCATCTCAGCCTTGGCAAGGCCGCATACGAACCATTGTACTACACCTGCAAATTAGGTACATATAAAATATACACTATTTTTTATATTTTGTAAATACCTATTTATAATTTTTTAATATATATTCTGATAATTCTTCTTTATCATTTTTTAATATTTTATTTACTAACTTATATTCAATATCATCAAATATATTTTTCAAATATTTACCAGGTTTTTTATTTAATAAACTACAAATTTCTTTTGCTTCTATCTTAATATCTGTTTTATTATATATATATAAACTATTATATCTTTCGTTTATTATTTTTTTGTCTATTCCTTTTATTTCGCTTACTATAGTAGAAATATATAATCCATATTTATATAAGTTGTTATAATCTAAAATATCTTTATTCATTAATTCATTAATTGATATTATAGTATCTCTTTCTATTTTGTTAAATGTATATTTGTCTAATACGTCTAATTGAGCCCATATGCCTATTAAATAAGTTGTTTTTACTATTTTATCTATATTAGAAAGCTCAAGTTCTTTATCTAATCCTAGTTCTTTTATTAAATTTATTCCATAAGCTGAATTAGGACAAGAAAATATTTTATCAAGCTCTTCCTTTTTTCTATAATATGATAAAGTTTTTAATAAATCTTTGTGATTTATTATTGCATCTTTTAATTCAGCATCCAAATCAAAATTAAGTACTGTAGCAAATCTAATAGCTCTAAGTATTCTTAGGGAATCTTCATATATTTTACTATCAGCATCCCCTACTGTTTTTATTATATGATTATTTATGTCAGCTTTACCATTTAATAAATCTATTAATATACCATTTTTATCAATACACATAGTATTCATAGTAAAATCTCTTCTTTTTAAATCTTCTAATAAGTTATTTACATATTCTATTTCAACAGGTTTTCTGTTATTTAAATATTTAACATCTTTTCTAAATGTAGTTATTTCAAATCTTATATTATGAATCATCAAAGTTACTGAACCATATTGTTCTGTTGGAAGAATAAGCTCACCAAATATATTTTTTAATTCCATTGGAGTTGCACTTGTACATATATCATAATCTATACTTTCTCTACCCATATATAAATCTCTAGGATATCCTCCTACTAGATAAGCTAGAAAACCATTACTATTAATTTTTTTTAACACTTTAAGTGCTGTTTCGTTCATTTTACCACCTACTATATTTTAACATTTTTAAACATTTTAGTAAATTATATTTATATGTGTTTTTTGTGAAAAAAAAAGCATATTAATTGAAGTGATAAAATAAATGTAGACAGTCAAAAAAGACACAGTCTGCATTTTTTTGTGCAATAATAGTTTCAAGGAG
>CAKPDH010000005.1 GCA_934148845.1 uncultured Bacilli bacterium | reverse complement strand
AACCCCAATTCAATTTAAAATTGAATCAGGATTTTAAGTGCTTTTTTTAAACTGTCTACTTTTTATTGACTAGTTCAAATTTAATGCTTCTTTTAATTTAGATCCAGCTTTTGCTTTAACTGCGATTCTAGCTGGGATTTTAACTGTTTCACCAGTTCTAGGATTACGTCCTTCTTTAGCTTCTTTATGTTCAGCTGTAAATGTAAAGAATCCTGTTAATGAAACTTTTTCACTTTCTTTTAATCCTTTTGTAACACCACTCATAAATGCATCTAGAGCACGAGTAGCATCTGCTTTTGTTAATCCAGCTTCTTCAGCTATAAAATTTACTAAATCTGTTTTAGTCATTTGATTGATCCTCCCTATCTAATTGAATAAGCTACGTTGCTTACACTCTAATCTTATCATATATGATATTTGAATGCAATAATTTTATTGATTTTTTAAGAAAAATTCACATAAAATTAATTATTTTTTACGTATTTTTCTATTTTCTTAAATTCAGATGTTTTTAGATCAGTTTCACTAAGTTCTTCAAATAACTTTCTTTGCTTTCTATCTATTTTGTCAGGTATTACTACATTTATTACAACATACATATTTCCCTTAGATCCAGTACGTACATCTTCAATACCTTTTCCTTTTAATCTATGCTTATCTCCTGTATTTGCTCCTTCTGGTATTGTTAATTTTACATTACCATATAAAGTAGGTATATCCACTTTGCATCCAAGAACCGCATCAGAAATTGTTATTGGTAGTTCTAAATAGATGTCATTTCCATCTCGTTCATATAATTCGTGTTCTTTTACCCTAAACTCTAAATATAAATCTCCATTAGCTCCACCATTTGAACCTTTTTCGCCTTTTCCAGCTAATCTTAATCTATTTCCTGTATCTACGCCTGCAGGTATTTTAACTTCTATATCTTTATTTATTTTTATTTTACCTGTACCTCTACATTTTGAACAGCTAGACTCAAATATTCTACCAGTTCCGCCACATTTTGAACAAGTGCTTCTTGACATAAATGCACCGAATAAAGTATTTTGTTCTCTAGTTTCAGTACCAGTACCATGACAATTTGGACAAGTTTTTTCACCTGTTCCACCACGACCATTGCACTGCGAGCAATCATCATATGTATCTAAATTAATGACTTTTTTACAGCCAAAAACAGCCTCATCAAAAGTTAAATCCATACGCATAAGTTTATCTGATCCAGTTCTAGCTCTACTAGATTCTCTTCCACCAAAACCAGAAAATCCACTAAAACCGCCACCAAACGATGAACCAAATATATCACTAAATATATCACTGAAGTCAAATCCTGAAAAGTCAAATCCTGCGCCACCATTCATTTGATCAAAAGCAGCATGACCATATCTATCATATTGACTACGCTTATCCGGATCACTCAAAATGGCATAAGCTTCTTGTGCTTCTTTAAATTTTTCAGCTGCATCAGGTTCTTTAGACACATCTGGGTGATATTTCTTTGCAAGTTTTCTAAAAGCACTTTTTATATCTTTATCTGAAGCATCCTTAGAAACTCCAAGAATTTCATAATAATCTTTTTTATTCATACAACTCTCCTATTTTACTAATTTTTTTAATTCTTCTAATTTTTCCTTAAACATATTTATAGCATCCAAAATTGGTTTAGATTTAGTCATATCTACATCAACCTTAGAAAGTATATTAAGAGGATAGTCACATCCACCACTACTTAGAAATTCTAAATAATTATCCCTTGTTTTAGTATCATTATTTATTATTCTACTTGCTATAGATAGTGCTGCACTTAATCCTGTTGCATATTTATATACATAAAATGGTGTATAAAAATGTGGTATGCGTGCCCATTCATATCTTATATCATCATCCGATACTACATTGTCGCCATAATACAATTTATTTAATTCATAATAAGTATTAGAAATTTCTTCTTCTGTTAATGAAACACCATTTTTTTCTTTATCATGCATAATCATTTCAAATTCAGCAAACATCGTTTGTCTAAATATTGTAGTTCTAACACTGTCTAGAAAATCAGTTAAATATAATATTTTTTCATTCTTTGTTTTTGCATTTTTATATAAATAATCATTTATAAGTACTTCATTTACTGTTGAAGCAATTTCTGCTAAAAATATTGGATAATTAGAATCTATATAATTTTGTTTTTTTGAATAATAAGAATGCATTGAATGACCAAGTTCATGACCCATTGTACTAACGTCATCTATCTTGTCATTATAATTAAGAAGTAAATATGGATATGTGTCATAGCTTCCCCAAGAGTATGCTCCAGATCTTTTTCCTGTATTAGGATATATATCTATCCAGTGCATAGTAAATGCTTGATTTAAGTCCTCTAAGTATTTATCACCTAAAGGTTTTAAAGCTTCAAATAGAATTTTTTTACCTTCTTCAAATGGAACTTTTATATTGATATCATCCACTAAATTTACATATATATCATACATATGCATTTCATCTAATTTAAGTACTTTCTTTCTTAAAGCCATATAATCATACATAACATTCATATTATCATGTATTGTATTTATTAAGTTAGTATAAACTTCCTTAGGTATATTATCTTGAAATAAACTTCTTTCTAATGTAGAATTATACTTTTTTACATTAGTTACAAATGAATTTTCTTTAATCTCTCCTAAGTATGCTGAAGCTATAGTATTTTTTAATGATTTATAATAATTATACATATTTGTAAATGCATTTTTACGTACATCTCTATTTTTACTTTCCATAAAGTTAGAGTAATTACTATGAGTTAATTTAACTTTATTTCCATCCTCATCTACTACATAACCTAAATCAACATCGGTATTATTAATATTTGAAAATACTTCTGCACAGTTGCCGAAAGCATTAAGAGCTTTTACATACACATCTTCTTCTTCTAAAGATAAAGAATGTGGTTTAAATCTATATATACTTTCTAGATAAAATTTATATTCATTAAGCTTTGGATTTAATTTAATATATTCTTTTACTTTATCATAGTCAAAATTAAGCATTTCTGGTTCTATAAATGAATATTTTTCGCTTATATCTTCGCTCAACTTTTCAATTTTCATTCTAAGTGCTTTAGAAGAATTATTTGTTGTATCAACATCATTATTCATTTTAGAATACACATACAATTTTTCAATAATTCTATCCTGCTTTTCAGTCAATTTTAGAAAATCATATAATGAATCTTGTGAATCTAGAATATGATTTTTATACTTAATAATATCATTCGTATAGCTATTTACTTTTTTTATATCCTCTTCTATTTCACTTGGATTTTTGTAAATTTTACTTAAATCCCACATATATTCCTTTGGTACTTCAACACGTTTATTATATTCCATAAATTCTCCTTTTAATCTAAAAGTTCTAGTTACCTAGAACTTCTTTATTATTTTTCTTCGTAATCTGCATCCATTACATCATCTTTTTTAGATTTTTCATTATCTGATGATGATTCTTTTTCTTCTGCTTGAGCTTTCTTTGAAGCTTCTTCATATACTTTAGTTGCAAGTGCCATAGCTGATTCATTTAATTTTTCAGTTTTAGCTTTAATATCATCTATATCATCTTTCTCTAAAGCTTCTTTTAATTCTTTTATTTCTTTTTCTGCTTTTTCTTTATCTTTAGAATCTACTTTGTCACCTAAATCTTTAATTGCTTTTTCTGTTGCAAATATCATTTGTTCAGCATCATTTCTTGTATCAGCTTCGGCTTTACGTTTTTCATCAGCTTCACGATTAGCTTCAGCATCTTTTACCATCTTATCAATTTCATCATCACTTAAGTTTGTTGAAGATGTAATTGTAATTGATTGCTCTTTTTGTGTACCAAGATCTTTTGCTTTAACGTTTACAATACCATTAGCATCTATATCAAAAGTAACTTCAATTTGAGGTACTCCACGAGGTGCTGGAGGGATATTTGTAAGTTGGAAATTACCAAGTGTCTTATTATCTGCAGCCATCTTTCTTTCACCTTGTAATATATGTATATCTACTGCTGGTTGATTATCCTGAGCTGTTGAGAATACTTGAGATTTACTTGTTGGTATTGTTGTATTTCTTGGAATTAATACTGTACATACTCCACCTAATGTTTCTATACCAAGTGAAAGTGGTGTAACGTCTAATAATACTATATCATTAACATCACCTGTAAGTACTCCACCTTGAATAGCAGCACCCATAGCTACTACTTCATCTGGGTTAACTTCTTTTGATGGTTCTTTACCTAATTCTTTCTTAACTAATTCTTGAACACAAGGAATACGTGTTGATCCACCTACAAGAATTACTTTATCTATATCACTAGATTTTAATTTAGCATCTTTTAATGCTTTTCTAACTGGCTCTAATGTAGAATCTACTAAATCACTTATTAATGATTCAAATTTAGCACGTGTAAGTGTTGTTTCATAGTTTAAATCAGCTGTAATAAATGGTAGAGAAATCTCTGTTGATGTAACACTTGATAATGTCTTTTTAGCTTTTTCTGCTTCTTCTTTAATTCTTTGTAAAGCCATTTTATTATCACTTAAATCAACATCGTGTTCTTTCTTTATATCACTAACTATATAATCAATAATTCTTTGGTCGAAATCATCTCCACCAAGTTTATTATTACCACTTGTAGATTTAACTTCAAATACACCATCACCAAGTTCTAGAATAGATACATCGAATGTACCACCACCAAGATCATAAACTAAAATAGTTTGTGATTCGTCTTGCTTATCAAGTCCGTAAGCTAATGCTGCTGCTGTTGGTTCATTTATAATTCTTTCAACTTTAAGCCCAGCTATTTTTCCAGCATTTTTTGTTGCTTGTCTTTGAGCATCATTGAAATATGCTGGCACAGTAATTACTGCACTTGTAACTTTTTCACCTAAATACGCTTCTGCTGTTTTCTTTAAGTCTCCTAAAATAATAGCACTTATTTCTTCTGGAGTATATTCTTTACCATTAGCTTTAACTTTTTTATTTGTACCCATTAATCTCTTGATAGAAGAAATTGTATCTGGATTAGTTACAGATTGATGCTTAGCTGTTTTTCCAACTAATGTTTCACCTTTTTTAAAAGCTACTACAGATGGAGTTGTTCTATCACCATCAGCATTTACTATAACCTTAGCTTCTCCTCCTTCATATACACTAACACAACTATTAGTTGTACCTAAATCTATACCTATTGTTTTACTCATATTATCACCTTTCCTATTCACTAACCTTAACCATTGCTGGTCTAATAACTTTATCTTTATAGATATAACCTTTTTGTAATACTTCAAGTACCATACCTGATTCAACACCATCTCTATGTTCTACCATAATTGCATTATGATAAACAGGATCAAATGGTTTATTAGCACCATCTATTGGTATTACTTCAAAATTTTTCATAATACTTTGCATATTACAATAAATCATTTTAAATCCTTCCAAAAACTTAGATACTTCATCTTCTAGATTATCATCATCAAGCTTAATTGCCCTTTCAAAATTATCTAAAATTGGAAGAAATTGTTTAATTAAATCTTCATTACAAAATTTAAGCATTCTAGTAACTTCTTCATCTTTTCTTTTTCTATAATTAATCAAATCAGCTTTAGCTACCAGAACATCTTGTTCTAACTTTTTATTAGCAACAATCAAATTTTCTAATTCTTCTTTATGCTTATTTTTTTCTTTTTTTAAAAACCCTTTTTTTTCTTTTGACTCTTTCTTACAGTTGCACTCACATTTTTCATTTAGTTCTTCTTTACACTGAGTATCAGCGTTTTTACAACCGCAATTATCATCACACTTACAATTGTCATCACACTTACAATTATCATCACAATTGCAAGTATTATTTATATCATCTTTACAATGACATTTATTTTCTTCTTTCATGATTACCTCTTTTCTATTTTTCTATGTTGTCTTTTATATATTCTAGAAGCGTTATTACCCTGTCATATTCCATTCTCTTAGGTCCAATTAAAGCAATAGTTCCTTCTGTTCCATTAACATTATACTTAGTTTTAATAACAGTAACATCATCATCAAAATTATTTTCACTTCCAATATAAATATTTATTCCACTATCTTCTTCCTTAATGTTATTAACAATATCTTTATCTTCAAATTTACTAATAATTTCTCTTATTTTATCTGTACTATTAAATTCGGGTTGCATGAGTATGTTTTTTCTACCACTTACTTTAATACTTTCATTTGCAAAATCTGCAAACGCATTATAAAACGCATTATATAATACTTCGTGTTGTTTAACATATTTAGCTATTATAGGTTTAACCTCATATTCGAGAACCTCACTTACTTTACAAATACTAACTCCAGTTATAAGTTTGCTAATTAAATCTACAGTCTTTTTTATTTCAGCAGAATCAACATTATCTTTTATATAAATATTTCTGTGTTGTACATTACCCTTATTAGTAACAATAATAGCAACTATATTATTACTATCAAGTGGTATAACTTCTACTTTCTCTACTAAATTATCATTTGACTGATTACCTAAAACTATAGTTGTATAATGAGTAAGTTCTGATATTATCTCCATACTTTTAAGTATAACATCATTTACTACAAGAGCTTTGTTATCTACTATAGTCTGAAGTTTATATCTATCATCCATGCTTAACTCGGTAGGTTTCATTATATTATCAACATAATATCTGTATCCTTTTTCACTAGGCACCCTACCAGATGATATATGTGTTTTTTCAAGAAGTCCTAACTCTTCCAAATGATTCATCTCAGCCCTTATTGTAGCACTTGAACATTTCATAATGTCACAAATTGAATGTGAACCAACCGGTCTTACATTTTTTATATACTCTTCTACAATAAGCTTAAGTAAATCTTCTTGCCTTTTACTTATCACCATATCACCTCTTTAATATTATATAGTTTTTTTTAAACTTTATAACATTTTTTAGCACATCTCTTTCCTAAGTGCTGATATAAGTATACTACATTGTTTTAGCACTGTCAATAGTTATGTGCTAATTTTTTCAAAAAAAGAAAATATAAATTATTTACATTTATATCCATAATTTTCATATTGTTCCTTTAACGTTTTTTTATCTCCATCTAGTTTTATAGTATCTAAAAGATTAGATGAAATTATATTATTTTTTAAGACTAAGTTATATTCAGCTATATATTCAGAAACATCCTCATAATATTTTGAAGCTGTACTCTTATCCTTAAAAATCATTTTATCTACTTGTTTACAAGTATTTTTTTTAAAATCAAATATTATTTTATTTTTTATTGTAACATCTTCATATTTTTCTTTATATGTACAAGTCAATTTATTACTACATCCAAATAAAAACAAGCTCAAAAATAATAATAATATTTTTTTCATTATATCACCATTACATTTTATATCAATATTTTATAAATATGCAAAAAAAGTATTAGAATAAAAACTAATACTTTAAGCATCTTCTATTGTATCAAACTGTGAATTATATAATTCTGCATAAAAACCATTTTTTTTCATTAATTCATCATGATTTCCTTGCTCTATTATATTTCCATCTTTCATAACCAAAATCAAATCAGCATTTTTTATTGTAGACAATCTATGAGCAATTATAAATGATGTTCTTCCTTCAGTCAATTTATCCATAGCTTTACTTACTAATTCTTCAGTTCTAGTATCGACATTTGATGTAGCTTCATCTAATATTAAGAATGGAGCGTCTTTTATCATACCACGCGCTATAGTAAGCAATTGTTTTTGTCCCTGACTTATTGAATCATTATCATTTAATACATAATCCAATCCACCTGGTAACGTTTTTATAAAGTGATCAATACCAACTGTTCTACAAACTTTCCATATTTGTTCATCGGTTACATTATTTTTGTTAAATTTTATATTATCTCTTACTGTTCCCTCAAAAATCCATGTATCTTGTAAAACCATTATAAATAAATCATGAATATTTTCTCTTGTTAAATCATTTATAGAAACATTATCTATTAGTATATCGCCACTATTAATGTTATAAAACTTCATAAGTAAATTTACCATAGTAGTTTTACCAGCACCAGTAGGGCCTACTATTGCTATTTTTTGTCCCTTTACTGCCTTGGCACTAAAATTATTTATTATCGTTCTTTTTTTATCATATCCAAAATGAACATTTTTAAATTCAATCTCACCTTTTGCTTTACTTATATCTAAATGCTTTCTTTGATTAACTTCAGATTCCATCTCATCTTCATCAAGAAATTCAAATACACGTTCAGATGCTGCTACAACTGATTGAAGAGAAGTCATTGCTTGCGCTATTTGAGAAAGTGGATTAGTAAACAATCTTACATATATCATAAATGCTACTATAACTCCGAAAGATATATATCCCTTACTCGTTAGAAGTGCGCCACAAATACACACAGCAACATATCCTAAATTACCAACAAATCCCATAATTGGGGGCATTAATCCTGATAAAAATGCACTTTTTTTATTAGAATAATATAATTCATTATTTAATTTATCAAATTCTAAATTAGCAAGATTATTTCCGTTATAAGCTTTTACTACATTATATCCAGAATACATTTCCTCAATATACCCATTTAGCTTACCTAACTGTTCTTGTTTCATCAAAAAATATTTTTGAGATTTTTTTAGAATTACTGCTATTAAACTAAATCCTATTAGACTCGATATTATTGCAGTTAATGCCATTACTGCATTAGTTACAAACATCATTATAATTGAACCTATAAACAAAGTTAAACTAGTTACCAAAGTAGCTAAACTATTGTTCAAATTTTGAGCAATTGTATCAACATCATTTGTAACTCTAGATAAAACATCACCAGTCTCGTGTGTATCAAAATATTTAAGTGGTAATGTATTTATTTTTTTACTTATTTTTTTCCTTAAATTTTTTGCGAAACTATTTGAAACGTGTGTCATTGAATATGACTCTATATAACTAAATATAGAACTTAAAAAGTATAACACTGCTAAAAATATAGTTATTTTCTTTATTTTATCTATATTCATTTTAGGTTCTATTTTAGAATATACAGATTTTGGTAATTCATCTATCTTAGAAAGTAAATTATCTGTATTTCCATCTTTATAATCATCTATAATTTCCATTAACTTTTGCTTATCACTATTTGGAATATCTGATTTCATTATTTCTTCTATTTTTTCTTCACTTATATTAGGCTTTATACCTAAGGTTATTTCATCTGTTAAAACTGATAATTTATTTGGAGAAATTAAAGAAAGAATAGCACTTATCATAGCTAAAATTAAAGAAGTATACATAAGCACTTTCCAGTTACTTAAACTTTTTATAAGTCTTTTCATAGAATCTTTAAAATCTTTTGATTTTTCTAAAGAACCATGTCCCATTCTAGGCATTTTCTAACTCCTCCTTTGATAATTGTGATAAAGCTATTTCTCTATAAACTTCACAATTTTTAAGTAAATATTCATGTGTACCAATACCTACACATTCTCCCTTATCTAAAACAACAATTTTATCAGCATTTATAATCGTACCAATTCTTTGTGCTACTATCATACAAGTAGCATCTTTGGTATATTTTTTTAATTCTTTTCTCAAAATTAAGTCTGTCTTATAGTCAAGTGCAGAGAACGAATCATCAAAAATATATATTTCTGGATCTCTAGCAATTGCACGTGCGATTGCTAATCTTTGCTTTTGACCACCTGATACATTAGTACCACCCCTTGCTATATGTGATTCATATTTATCAGGCATAGAAAGTACAAATTCTTCTCCCTGTGCAACTTTAATTGCTTCTTTTATTTTCTTATCTGTTATTTTCTTTAAAGACTCACCATACGCAACATTAGAACTTACAGTACCAGTAAACATAACTGCTTTTTGAGGTACATAACCCAATTTATTGTGAAGAGCTTCTAAAGAATAATCTTTAACATTTATTCCATCTATAGTAACCTCACCATCAGTTACATCATAAAATCTTGGAACTAAATTTATAAGAGTACTCTTACCACTTCCTGTTGATCCTATAAAGGCAATAACTTCACCTTTATTTACTTTAAACGATATATTTTTTAGCAAGTATTCATCTGCATCTGGATATTTAAATGAAACATTTTTAAATTCAACAACACCTTTTTGTTTGTTATCAAAAGTATTTCTATTACCATCTATAATAGATATAGGCTTTTCTAAAACTTCATTAATACGTCTTGCTGAAACACTAGCTCTAGGCCAAATCATAAATATCATAGCAAGCATTAAAAATGACATTATAACTTGCATTCCATAACTAGAAAATACAATCATATCACTAAATAAACTAATTTTTAAACCAAGTGCTGCATTTGATATTAAATATGCACCTACAAAATATATTCCAAGTGTTAAAAAATGCATTACTAAATTTATCATTGGATTCAATATTGCAAAGCACTTTTGATTAAACATTTGACTTTTTGTTAAATCATCATTTACTTTTCCAAATCTACCTTCTTGATAACTTTCTGCATTAAAAGCACGTATAACTCTTATACCAGTTAAATTTTCGCGTGTTACTCCATTAATTTTATCAATTAATTTCTGTACTATTTCAAACCTTGGCATTACAATAATTATTAAAGTTATTACAGTTATTAATAATATAACAAGGCATCCACCTGTAAGAGCACTCCAAGTTAAACTCTTATCAATTATTTTAGATATTGCCATAATTGCCATAATTGGTGCTCTAAAAATCATTTGAAGTCCCATAGATATAAGTATCTCTATTTGAGTAACATCATTTGTTGTTCTTGTAATCAAACTACTTGTAGAAAATTCTTTAATTTCTGAATTACTAAAAGATCCAACTTTTTTAAATATTTTTTCCCTAAGCATTAGTGAACTATTAGCCGCTACTAATGAGATAAAATATCCAACAAATATAGCCGCTATTAAGCTACCTAAGGCGCAGGAAAGCATATAACCTCCCTGTAATAATATATCACCCATATTACTTCCATCTCTTTGAATAAGTGTCGTAATAGAACTCATATAATCTGGTATTTTAAGCTCTAACCACACTTGAATAAAAACTAAAAAAAGACTAAAAAAAACAAGTAACATATCTTTTTTACTAAAGTTTTTCATCAATTTAAACATTATATCACCCTTCTAATAATATATTTTTTTCATTATAACTATATACTTTATAATATAATTTGTCAACGTATTTCACAAAAGCAACATAAAAAAATAAGTAACATAAATACCTATTTTAGTTTCTTATTTTTACTTTTTGATTTTTCATTTCTATATGAATTCTTTGTATTATAGCTAAAGAGCAAATGAATGAAAGAGTAAAACTTCCTCCATAACTTAAAAATGGAAGTGGAACTCCTGTTAATGGGATTAATCCAAGTAGTCCACCCAAATTTATTAATATATGAGCAAACATATAAGATGCAACCCCTATACATATATATCTATTGCGTATAACATTAGTTTTCATAGATAATTTTAATATTCTATATATTATAACTATATATGCAATTAATATTAAAATGCCAACTATAAATCCATTTTCTTCAGATATTATAGAAAATACCATATCAGTATGTGGTTCTGGTATATAAGAATATTTTTGAGTACTCTTCCCTATACCTACACCAGTAAGCCCACCATTATTTATAGCAATAAATGCATTACACACTTGATAACCATTACGAGTATATTTTGAACAAGGATTATAAAAATCGAATCTAGATACTTGTGCATCAGATAATATATAACCTGTAAAACTTAGCATAGTAAATAAACCAATTATACCTATTACAATAACTATTAAACTAGATTTAAACTTTTCTTCTTTAGAAATAGGACTTGATAAAAACAATGATATAAAAATAAATAATGATATAAGAGCTGTACCTAAATCCTTTTGTAAAAATATAAGCACTGGAAAAATAAGTCCAAATCCAAGTATCTCCCATATCATAATATCATGCTTTTCATCTTTTCTCTTAAGACGCTTATAAAATCTTTCAAACAATAGCGACATTGCTATTATTAATACTGGCTTTGAAAACTCACTAGGTTGTATTTTAATAACTTTTAAATTGATCCAGTTTTGAGCTCCACGATTAGCTACTCCTTTAAGTATTAAATATAAATTAAGACCTAGTATTAATCCATATATAAGTAAAATCCATCTGTAATATTTTTTAGTAGGTAAATTAATAAGAATTATAGATCCAATAAAACTTCCCATAAGTATTACTAAATGCTTAAAGAAAAAATAATATAAACTTGAGGCATTCTTTGATACAGCTTCTCTACTAGATGCAGTTACTATATTTAATGTACCAAATATTATAAGTATAATAGAAAATATTAATAATACTTTATCCATATCAGCAAAAGTTTTCCTTATACCTTTCATAAGATCACCTACTCTAGTTACATGATACCATAATATTATTTTTTTAACAACAAGTAGGTATTTTTAATTAACAAAACGTGTAAATAATAATAAGATATATTGAGATAAGGAGGTATTTTATGTATTATTACGGTGGATACCAAGGATACGGTGGTTATCCTTATGGCGGATGCAATCAATGCAGTGGTGTTGGTACCGGCACTGGATATGGTGCAGCTATTATATTAGTTTTATTTATCCTTTTAGTTATAGTTATAGGTGCCAGAGCATTTGATGGTAATAGATAAAAAATAGCTTAGGCTATTTTTTTATTAATTTATTAATATTTAATTTGTTTTTTTTGTACATACATCTATCCATTTCACAAAAGGAACTATTTTTTCAAGTTCAGATATAGAAACCTCTATTGCAGAATTACTACTTCCACAAGCAGGATATACAGTATTGAATTTTTTTAATGATATATCTAGATATATAAGCACATTTTCATATAATCCGAAAGGACATACACCCCCTGGTTCATGTCCTATTAAGCTTTCTACTAACTCATATTTAACCATTTTTGCTTTAGTATGAAATTCCTTTTTATATTTAGCATTATCAATTTTCATATCGCCTGATGTAACTATTACAATATAATTATCATTAATATCAAATGACATAGTTTTTGCTATTCTTTCAGGATCACAGTTTAAATTGTGTGCTGCCTCACTTACTGTTTTAGTAGAAGTATCAAATTCCATTATTCTGTTATCCATTTTATATTTTTTTAAATATTCTTTTACTTTACTTAATGACATATTTACCTCCAATTGTAAATATTATATCATATATAACTTTGTATTTTAAAGAATTTATGGTATAATACATCGTGGAAGTGGTTATTATGTTTAAAAAACTTAATATTTTAGATGAAAAAGATAAAAGAGTTAGAATGATTAGTAAAGATGCAAAACTACCTTTATCTAAAGAATATAAAGACATTATTGAAAATATTATAACAGAATTAACCTATAGTCAAATAGAAGAATTAGAAAAAAAATATGATTTAAGACCTGGTATGGGGCTTGCATTTCCACAACTTGGTATTAATGAAAGAATTATTGTTATAGTACATGAATATGATGATGGAAAATTTAATAATTACGTTATGGTTAATCCTAAAATTGTTAGCTATTCTGATGAGATGATTGCTGCTGAAGCTGGAGAAGGATGCTTAAGTGTAAATAGAGATGTAGAAGGACATGTTAAAAGATATGCTAGAGTTAGAGTTGAAGGATATGACGTTGATGGAAATAAAATAAGTATCAGAGCACGAGAAGAATTATCTATTGCTTTTCAGCATGAAATAGATCATTTAAATGGAATCTTATTTTATGACAGAATAGATAAAAATAAGCCTTTTTATACCGAAGATGAGTTAAGATTAATATAGGAGGAATTATGAAAGGTGCATTAAAATATATAATTTTATTTTTAGTTGCATGTGTGTTATCCATAATTATATATTATTATATAATTTAAAAAATGAAAGTCTCCTTTCATTTTTTTATTTAACTATTTTTAATGAATCTTCTTTAAAAAAGCCTGTAACACCAGTTGAATCTCCAACTACATATGGATATTCACTATCAATTATATTTAATACATATCTTTCCCATCCAATAGCTCTTTTATTTATACTATTTGATTCAAAAGATGTTTTTGAATAATTACCTACTATTAATACCTTGTCCCCTACTTTTATATCTTCTTTTATAAGCTTATATTTTGCTTTTAAGATAGTATCATCATATAATTTAGTATTTAAATATTCTTTATCATTAATATACCATCCAATAAATTCATAATTATCTTTATATGCAACTGGTAAATGAGAAAGAGACTCCCCTTTAAGTATTTTAGTATCTTCTATCTCATAATTAGAATCTGTTACATATTTAATAGTTATATATTCTTCTTTTACCCATTTCGCAGTTAAATTAATATCACTCGTTACTTTACTATCAAAGTCATATTTTTTACCATTTAATTGCCATTCTACAAATATATATCCTTCTTTTGTAGGATTTTTAGGCATTTTTACTTTTTTATCTTTTTCTAAATATTGACTCAATACTTCTTCTTCTGTTCCTGTATCAAAAGATACTATATATTTATTATCATAATACATAGCCGATATAATAATACTTATTATAAATATTATTATTATAAATACTATATATTTAATTCTTTTCTTACTCATAAAATCACCAAACAAAAAGTATTATACATTTTTTTATTATTATTGTCAATTTTACGAATAATATATAATATGAAAAAATTACTACAATTAACATTCATAATATTTATTATTTTTTGTATTCTATTCTATCAAGATAGTGTAATTGATAGTATTAATATGTCGTTTACTATTTGTACTAAAGGCCTGTTTCCATCACTAATTCCTTTTATGTTATTATCTAATATAATAATAAATTATAATATTATAAAAAATAATATTATATTTGTTGTATTTATGAGTATGTTAAGTGGAGCTCCAAGTAATAGTAAATATTTAAAAGATTTATTGGATAAAAATGAATTAAATGAAAATACAATTAATAAAGTATTGACATTTTGTCATTATACAAATCCAATATTTGTAATATACACAGTAGGATTTTTATATTTAAATAATAAAAAGTTAGGTTTAATAATTATTATTAGTCAGTATATAAGTAGTTTTATATTATATTTAAAATCTAATATAAATAATAGTACTAGTAAAAATAATAATATAACTAATAATAATAGATTTATTTATATATTAAGTAAATCTATATATTCTACGTTTAATACATTAATACTTATTCTAGGGATTATAACAACATGTTTAATAATTACATCAATATTAAATAACCTTTTAAATATTAATAATAATTATAAATTTATATATGGTATATTAGAAATAACACAAGGTCTTAAATTTTTATCACTATCAAATATTAATATAACTATTAAATCTATATTAGCAAGTTTTATGATATCCTTTGGTGGTCTTTGTATACATGCACAAGTATTTAGCATATTAGATAATAAAAAGATAAGATATTTATCTTATCTAAAATCAAGAATAGTTCATGGAATTATATCATCTATAATAACACTTATTCTTATACTTCTATGTGGATTAAATTAACACCAAAATCTTCTTTAGGATAATATTTGTTTTTAATTGAGATCTTAAGATTTATTAATTTATTATCTTCTATCAAATCCTCATTTAAATGTGAACTACTAGTATCAATACTAGTGTTTTGATATAATTTATATTCATACTTCTTAGATATTTCATTTAAACCATTATAATTTATAAAAATAATTTTATTATCACTTATACTTAAAGTACTATTGGTATCATCATTAAAATAAAATGAATAACAATAATTATATTCACAATCAGGACTATCACTATTATCCTCATAATAGCTTAAACTAGTATTATCAAAATTTATCCTATCATTTAAAACTGCACTTAAAGATGCTTGCTCTATAAGTAATTTAGTCTTAATATCATATTTTGAATATATATTTTTAATTAAAATAACAATATTTAGTAATATTATAATAATAGCTGATGTTAATGCGAAAGTCGTAATAAGCTCTATTAATGTAAATCCTTTCTTCATATTAATCACCAAACCTTAGTGTAGCAAATCTAACTTTATCATTAACTTTAAAACTTGCAACTACTCTATATTTTTCTTCACCTGATGTATTAATTTTACTAATAAAGTTTTTCATACTATCTGTACTAGATGAAAATACATCATCTATATTTTCAGAGCCTATAACATCACTTATATTTTTTTTCATTACTAAAATATTATCTATATTATACAAATCAAATAATTCTAAGCAGTATTTCTTTTTAGTAAAATTATCACAACTTTTTATATTTATTTGCTTTAATGATTCTATATTACTACTAAGATATGTACTAAATCCTTGGTCACTTGATATAAGCTTAACGATATTTTCAAGTGCATATAAATCATCTACAGTATTATAAGTATGTGAAATTTCATAATTAGATGATAAATTAGTAAGTTGAATATATAAAAATATCAATACACCAGCAACAAACGTAGTAACAATTAAAGTTTCAGCAAGAACAAAACCATTTTTCTTTTTTTTCATAAAACGCCCTATCCTATCTTGAATTTATTATAATAATATTATATAATACATTTAGGATAAAATCTAGTCCAAATACGAATAAAAGGGTGATTTATATATGTTAAAAGAATTTGATTATGAAAAGACTCCTGTTGTAGAGATTGTTAATGAAATATTAGTAGATGCATCAAAAAGAGGAGCATCAGATATTCATTTTGATCCACATGATGATTTTTTAAAGGTACGTATAAGAATTGATGGTGAGCTTATGGATTACACCAATGTACCTAAGGAAATTGCTAAAAATATGATTACCAGAATTAAAATTATTTCAGGAATGAATATAACTGAATCAAGATTACCACAAGATGGTGCGATTAAAGTAACTCTTGAAGATATTCCTCTTGATTTACGTGTATCTGCACTTCCTACTAATAAGGGTGAAAAAATAGTTATACGTATTCTTGATTATTCATTGAGTCTAGCTGGACTTGAAAGTTTAGGATTTAATCCAGAAAATTATAAAAAAGTATTAAAAATGATAGAATCTCCAAACGGTATTATACTTGTAACTGGTGCAACAGGTAGTGGTAAATCAACAACAGTATATTCAATATTGCAAAAGTTAAATAAAGAAAATACAAATATTATTTCTGTTGAGGATCCAATAGAAATGGATATTGAAGGAATTAACCAAATACAAACAAATAGTGAAATTGGTCTTGACTTTGCTACAGTATTGAGATCTATTTTACGTCAGGATCCAAATATAATAATGATTGGAGAAATTCGTGATACTGAAACTGCTAAAATTGCAGTCAGAGCATCAATTACTGGTCACTTGGTATTATCTACAATACATACAAATAATTCCTTAAATACTATTGAGCGTTTACTTGATATGGATGTTGAAAGATATCTTTTAGCAAGTGCTCTTACAGGTATTATTTCACAAAAATTAGCTAGAAAATTATGCCCACATTGTAGAAAGTTACGTCCAACAAATGAATATGAAACAAGTATAATAAAAAAAGCTACTGGAAAAGAAGTACATGAAATTTATACTGCAGTTGGATGTGAAAAATGTAAAGGTGGTTATGAAGGAAGAATAGCAATTCATGAAGTCCTAATGATAGATCAAGAAATTAAAGATGCAATAAGTTCTAATGTTAGAAAAGATAAATTAAGACATTTAGTATATAATAGTGGTGTTATATCATTATTGCAAGATGGAATGATTAAGGTTTTAGAAGGACTTACTACTATTGAAGAATTATTAAAAATTATTGAATTTGATGATGATGATGAAATACATTCTGAAGGATTACATGAAGCAATCGAAACAAATGAAATAACTAAAAATACTGAAGAAAATATTACAGAAGAAATAAAAGAATATAATATAGAGAATAGAGATCAAAATAATTATTCAAACTTAAATAATAATATTAATAGTACTAATAATTATAAAGAAGAAAATAATAGTTATAATAAAGAAAATAATAACTATAGTAGTAATTTTGACTTTATGAATATGAATGAAATTAATAAAAAATCAATTGATATAGATAACAGCAAAGAAAATATTGATACTACACAAAATAATCAAATAGAAAAATCTCAAACTGAAAAACATTCTCTATTTTCAAGTAGAAAAAATATTTTTAAATAATAAAAATGCTTGCTAAAATATAGTAAGCATTTTTATTATTTCATTAAAATCTAAATTTAGTAAAGTTAGTATCACAGCAGATACTGCTAAATATGGGCCAAATGGAATTTCATGGTTTGTATTTTTTTTAATATTTATAAGAGATATAGGTAAACCTATAACTGATGCTAAAAATATTGATAGAATTGAATTAGGAAATCCTAAAACAAGACCAAATACAAATAAAAGCTTTATATCTCCTCCACCCATTGACTCCTTTTTAAATAAAAAATCTCCAAATAGTTTTAGCAATAGCATAAATATAAATGATAAAACTGAATTTAACAATGAGGCCAAACAAGCATTTAAACCAAATGCAATAAATTTTATCACAATTATAAGTATTGATGATATTACTAATACACTATCTGGTATTATCATTGTTTGATAATCACTTATAAATATAATTAATAACATTGATATAAATATTATTGATATTAAACATTCATAAGAAAATCCAAATCTCAAATATGAAAGTGAAAAAAGTACACCTGATGAAAATTCAAATATAGGATAAAACCAAGATATTTTTTGTTTACAGTTTTTACATTTTCCTCCTAAAAATAAAAATGAAAAAACAGGAATAAGTTCAAGAGGTGATAATCTATGATTACATTTAGTACAATGAGAAGGGGGATATATTAATGACTCCCCCTTTGGTAATCTATAACCTACTACATTATAAAAAGAACCAAATATTATACCAACTATAAAAAACAATACTGCAATACTTATATTCACTTAATCACCCTAAATTCTGAACTTGTTGATACATATTAAACATTGGAATTATTACTGAAAGTAATATAGTACCAACGGCAAATGTTAAAAATATAATTAATATAGGCTCAACTAATGCTTTAATTCTTGATACAGTATTTTTATGTAAACTCTGGTAATATTTAGATACTTTATCCATCATTTCAGCAAGCTGACCTGTCTTTTCACCAGTTACTATCATTTCATACGCTGGAACTGGAAAAGCCCACTGTCCCATAAAAGCTGTTGATATTTTATCACCTTTAGCTAAATTAGCAACTGTATCAAATATCATCATTTTATAAAATTCATTATTAGTTACCCTATTTAAGATATCCATACTATCTGTAATATAAACATTATGAGCTAGTAAAGATGCAAACGTTTTTGAAAACATTGTAACTTCATTATATATAATTACTTGACTTACAACAGGAATATGCATCAAAATCCATTGAATCATAATTCTTATAATCTTAACATTCTTATATAAATAATAAATAATAATTATAGCTATAATTATTCCAATTATTATTGACACAAGATTCTTTTCCAAAAAATTACTTATGCTTATTACTGTTAATGTGAATTTTGGTATTTCAGATGCATCCATAGTTTTATATATTTCAACAAATTTAGGAACAACATAAATCATTACAAAAGTTACAACTCCAAGTGTAAATATAAATACTATAGAAGGATAGGTAAGTGCGCTTATCATTTCTTTTCTAGTTTCTTCTGCTTCTGTATAATAATTTACCATATCATCAAGAGCTTCAGGTAATTCTCCAGTTAACTCTGATGCCTTAATCATATTAATAAGAAGTTTAGGAAATGATTTTCCTCTTTTTTCAAGTGCAGCACTAAAGCTTTCTCCTACAGTTAAATCATACGTAACTGCTCTAAGTACTCTAATATATCCTCTTTTATTTACCTGACGTATCAATATATTAAGACATTCAACTAAAGGAATTCCAGCCTTTAAATAAGTTGAAAGTTGAGCTAAAATAAATATCAAATCTTTATTTTTAAACTTTTTAGTAGATAAAAATTCATTTAGCTTTATCTCACTTTTAGTTGCGATTTTTATACTATATACAACTAAATCTTCACCAAGTAAGAATGATTGAACATCCAATCTAGAAAATGCTTCGAAATATCCACTTACACGTTTTCCACGTTTATCATAAGCAACATATTTCCAAATAATCCTCTTACCTTGAGTATCACTATCTTCTCCAGAAAAATCTACAAGCATAGCTTTAGTATCAAATTCTTTTTTATTTCTTGCTTGTTTTACTAAAGACATATTATTAATTTTTTTCTTTATACTTGCAGGTATGGATATTATAGCCATCAAAAAAGCATTAATATAATACCCTAAATTCTTTTTTTCAATAACTAAATTTTCATTTTTATATGTAGATGTATCTATTTTGAAAGAATTATTTTTTTCTTTTATTTTTAAAGTCTGAATATCTACTTTTTTCTTTTCTTTTTCACCTTTTTCCTTTAACTTTTTAATCTTTTTATCATTATCCTTAGCTTTTGATTTACTAAAAGAAATAAAAAGTAATATAAAAGGCCATACAATACCATAACACATATATTTAAAGAAATTATAAATTGGATTTCCTTTTTTAGTAGATTTTGATTTCTCCACGTGTTACACCTTCTTACTCTTATATAAATTAATTATATCATATTTTTATTAAATGTAAAACTTTTTTATTGATTTTCATATAATAATTTAGAAAAGGAGAACTAACATGAACTTTTATAATCCATACTTTTATACAATGCCTAATAATTTTGTAGGTGCAGCCCAAAGTGGTGGACTATTAAGTAGAATATTTGGAGGAGCTGGGACAACTTTGGGTGGCTTTTTGAACGGAACTCAAAAAGTATTAAACTTTGCAAATCAAGCTATTCCACTAGTGAAACAAGTAAAACCTATGATTGGGAATGCTAAAACTATGTTTAAAGTTATGAATGAATTTAAACGAGTTGAAAATAAAAGCACGCAAAAAACTTTAGATAACAGTAAAAATAACAATACAAATAATAATATTAAAAATCATAATACTAATGTGATTTCTGATCAAACAGAAAATACAAATAATAACTTTAGCACAAATAATAATGGTCCTACATTTTTTATATAAAAAAAGTTCAATTTGTGATATGAACCTTGTTTCTTAAAAAAGAAGCGAGGTTAATCCATTATTGAACTTTTTTTGTTGAAACAGAAACTCCATCACCTAAAGTATAAAAAGTAGTATCATATTTATCATTATTCTTTAAATATTCTATATACTTTTTTATTTTACCTACTAATTGTTTTGTGTTTCTATTATTTATTTTAGTTTCATCTAAAACAAGGCCATGAAATGATAAGTTATCAGATATAATAAATCCACCCTCTTTTAAATTATCACTATATCTTTCAAAAAATTTAATATATTGTGCTTTTGCTGCATCTATAAATATCATATCATACTTATCAGATAATGATACTTCAAGTGCATCACCTAATATTATATTAATTCTATCCGACAAATTGAATTTTTCTATATTATTTAAGGCTACAACATACCTATCCATATCTCTTTCAATAGTAGTAACCTTTACTCTATCATTTACAAGAGCCATTTTTATTGCAGAATATCCTATTGCACTTCCTATTTCAAGTATATTAGTAATATTATTTTTTTTTATAAAATCTATTACAAAAGAAATACCATCCTTTTGCATTATAGGAATATTATTTACCTTTGCATATTCTTCTATTTCTTCTAATAACTGTACCATAAACCTGCCTCTATTAAATCATTTCTCTTAGCAACATGTTCTTGATATGTTTTAGAAAAATATGTTGTACCATTCTTATCAGCAACAAAATAAAAGTAATCACTTTCACTTGGATATAATACAGCTTTTATAACATCAATACTAGGATTACAAATAGGTCCAATTGGTAATTTACCTGCTAAATAACTACTACGTGTATTATAATCATTTTTATCATCTATCTCATATTGATACAAATCTCTATCATTTAACTCAATCTTTGAAGCATAATAAGTAGTAACATCACTTCCTAGACTCCAATTATTATTAAGCCTATTATAGAATACTGCAGCAATTCCTTCTCTATCCTTACTGTTTCCGCCTTCAAGCTCCACTATAGAAGCAAGCGTTAAAATTTCATGAATAGAATACTTACTACTTGAAAGATCAGTTTTATATGGTGTAAGTTTTTTATCCATTTCATCTAGCATAGTTTTAAATATATCTTTTACTGTTACATTTTTATTTTGAAATTCATATGTATTTGGATACAAATATCCCTCTAAAGAATAATATATACGATCATTTAAAATACTATCATCAATAAACCAATATTTATTTATTAATTCTTTTAAATATCCCTTATCATTAAGCGTTTCATAAACACTATCTTCAGTATTAGATGTATTTTCACTAATAACCTTTGCAATATTCCTTATATTTTTACCTTCCTTAAATGTTATTACAACTGCATCTGGATTATATGTATTTCCACCTTTAAATACATCTACAATATCTTTAACAGACATATTTTTATTTAACTTATAAGTTCCTGCTTCTAATCCATTAACTTTATTAAATTTAATATACAACTTAAAACATAATTCATTACGTATTAGGCCTTCTTTTTTTAATTTTGATATAACAGAATAATATGTACTACCACTATCTACCATAAAATCTTGTTCTTTTGAAGATTTACTAACTGGACTAATTCCAATATTATACCATATACATATAAAAAGTATAGTTACTGAAATTACACTTAATATTACAACTAAAAGCTTTTTCATAAAATAAAAGAGTATTCTTACTCTTTATTTCCTTCCTTAGTTGCTTCTTTTTGTAACTCTTCAAGAATAGTTTCTATAATTTTCCATTCTTTTTCTGTTTCAATTGGCAATAGTTTTGTTTCATCTTCGTCAGGATTATAAATTGATGCATAAACTTTAGTATTTCCTTCAGCATCTACTGTATTGTCTGTATAAACCATATAATTTTTTTTAGTTTCATCAGATTCAAATGTGAATAATACCTCACACTCTACTTCTCTTCCTTCATCATTTGTTATTTTAAAAGTCATTGTTTCTTCTTTCATACATTCCTCCTCTTTCCTTATCTAAATATGTTTGAAGAATTATATTAGCAGCAAGCGCATCAACTTTCTTTTTCCTTTTTTTTCTTGACATATCTGCCTCTATCATATAATTAGTTGCTTCCACAGTAGAAAGTCTTTCATCTTGCAAAACTACTTCTATATTTAATTTATCTTCTATCAGTTTTTTAAATTCTATAGTTGTAGCGCATCTATCTCCCATAGTATTATTCATATTTTTTGGTAACCCTAAAACAATTTTTTCTATATCATTTTCCTTTATAATATCTAATAAAGGCTCTATCAATAATTCATAATTTGAATCACTAAATCTAATTGTTTTCAAAGTGCTTGCAATAGTTTTTGTTGAATCACTTATAGATATTCCTAATGTGCGTGTCCCTAAATCAAGTCCTAAATATCTCATTATTTATTTAAAAAATTAGCTAATAATACTTCTAAAATTTTAGTTCTATCAAACTTTAGAATTTTATTTCTTGCTTCTTTATGATTTGATATATATCCTGGATCACCACTCATCAAGTAACCTACAATCTGATTTACAGAATTATATCCACGATCTTCTAATATATCAGCGACTTCTTTTATAATCTCTGAAATATATTCGCTTTTAAACTCATTAGAATCGTATATTTTTGTATCACCCATACTATCACGCTCTCCTATGAATACATGTTTATTTTAACATGTTTAATTTAAATTGTAAAGTAAATTTAAAGATTTATAAATAAAAGAAAAAAGATAGAATTCTATCTTTTTAAAACCTTTTCATAGCCTTTATCTTTTTTCATGATTCCTTCTTCATTCATATAATAACCTTCATAATTATTATTAATCCAATCAAGGTAATCTTCTTTACTTAAAAAGCGCATATCATATACAACATAAAAACCATTAACATAACTTCCTTCTGCTTGTTCAAATGTTTCTTCAGATGAAATTTCTTCAAAAGAATTAGTAGTTTCATCTAATGTACTATCATTAGAACTAGTAGTTGCTGATTCTGTATCTTCATATAATATAGTCTCTTCACTTACTTTTGTAACTTCATTTTCTGGTTTTTTTGTATATAATTCTTTCAATGCACGTTCATATGTTTCTTTTGATATTGTATCACCTTTATTTATAATTACTTCACCAGTACTTGAATAAAAAGTTAAATCAGATTTTATGTATTTTCCAACATCTTCACTTTTTATAATTTCACCATAACTTGTATCATATTCATATCCATTTGGTAAGTTATTTGAACCTAAATTTCCTTCACTTTTAACATTGCCACTCTTATCAACAATTTGATATCCTAACTTAGGGTCTATTATTACATCCTCACCTGTTTTTGTATCTTTAGATACAACATAATTTTCATTATTGTCTTGAATAACTTTAGTACCTATATTTTTACTATTATCTAGAGATTCTTTACTATCCCATAATTTACCATTTTCATCAGATATGATAGAATCAACATTTATATTTCCAGTTGGATTTTTATATATTCCATCATTTTTTAAAGTGGCTCTTACATCTCCTAGTGAATCAAGTGATACAAAATTTAAACCTTCAACATCAACTGAACTAGTTTCGGTATTATCAGTATTACTTTTCTTTTTATTGCAGCTAGATAAACTCAAAGGTGTCACTATAAAAGCAATACCTGCCATTAATAATGAAATTATCTTGCGTCCTCTTTTTTTATTAAACGCTTTAGGTTCTCTATATCCAAACTTGCTTCCATTTTTATATTTGTTATCTATTAAATTTGCTATTTCTTCTTTTGTCATATAATAACCCTCTTTCTTCAAAACCCCTTCGTATGCGATATATCCTATCACAAAGTTTATAATTTGTCAATTTTACAGATCTATTTATTTAAAATAGATGTAATTATTTCCAATTTATACTTTCTAGAACCCTTTATATATATATAACTATCCTCTATATTTATACCGCTTAAATAATTTAACAAATCATTAACTGTGTTAAAATGCTTACTTTTTATATATTTAGTATAATTTCCTACTGTATAAATTACTTTATTCTTAAGCAATTTTAATTTTTTATTTATCTTTTTATGTAATCTTTTAGAATGCTTCCCCAATTCTAACATATCTGCTAATATTAAGACTTTTCTTTCATTAATAGTTTTTAAATATTCAATTCCTGCATTTAAAGAATCAAAACTAGAATTATAACAATCCTCTATTATAATATTAGAATTAAGTTTTTTTATATTCATTCTAAGATTTTGCATTCTAAAATCAGCTATTCTGGATACAATACAATCCATACTAATATTATATCTAAGTGCAGTTTCTATTGCAAGCAAAATATCAATAATAAAATGTCTTCCTGGATAATTAAATACAATATTATACTCAGTATCCGTATATACTTTAAATTCTATATGGTCATAATATTCCGCAACATCGTAAAAAGTTAAATTATTATATTTATTAAAACCGCATTTATAAGCTTTAATTTTATTTAAAAATCTGTCATCACCATTTACTATTAATTTTTTTTCTTTCATACCCGATATGATACTATATTTTTCTTTAAATATATTTTTTTTATTTTTAAAATATTCTAAATGAGATGTTCCTATATTTGTAATTATAGAAAGATTAGGCTCAATCATTTTTGACATTTCACTTATTTCACCTATATGATTAGATCCAAGTTCAATTACACATAATTCATGATTTTTATTTAAATTAAACAAAGTTTTAGAAACACCTATTATATTATTATTATTAGATTCATTATAAAGAACATTATACTTTGAACTTAATATATGGTATATTAAGTCTTTCGTAGTCGTCTTACCATTAGAACCTGTAATTGCGATCAAATCTATAGGATATTTTTTTCTAATATAATTAGCAATTAAATACAATGACTTTCTAGTGTCTTTAACACAAATACACTTATCACATAAATTATTTTCACATATACACGCAATAGCGCCTTTATTTATAGCATCTAAAATATAATTATTTCCATCATATTTTTTACCTTTTAGAGCTATAAAAATATCTCCTTTTGAAACTAATCTAGAATCTGTTTGTATTTTTCTTATTTTCTTATTTGAACTAATACTAGTACTCCCAGAAACAATAGAAATAATTTCATTTAAAGTCATAACATCACCGTTATAATATATGTGATATATATAATTATATACATATATATTTTAATACTAAAAGATATTGCATAATTAAATACAATACCTTTTATTAACTTTTATTCACTTTTAATAGCTTCACTTAAAGTAATTGTAGCTTCGCTTAGTTTATTATTTCTATAATATTTAACTAAAACTTTATCTCCAACTTTATGTTTATATAATTTATATTTAAAATGAGATACATCTTCAACTTTTTCTCCATTAATTTCTACAATTATATCTCCTACTTTAAGTCCCGCATTACTTGCTGGTTTATTATCTTCAACATAACTTAAAACAGCGCCAAAATCAACATCATTACTTATTGTTATTCCATAATAATATTGAAGTGCGAATGTATTAGATATATCAACTAACTGTACGCCTAAATATGGTCTTGATATTTTAACACCACTTTCAATACTTTCTATTACATCAAGTACTGAGTTAATAGGAATTGCAAAACCCATACCTTCAACACCATTACCAACTAATTTTGATGATGTAATACCAACGACTTCACCCTTTATATTACAAATGGGTCCGCCGCTATTACCACTATTTATAGAAGCATCAGTTTGAACTACTTCCATTAAATATGAGCCACTATCCAAACTAACACTAACCATTCTATTTACACCAGATACTATTCCTTTTGTAATAGTTCCCATATACTCTTTACCAAGTGGCGCTCCAACAGTAAATACAGAATCTCCCAACTCTAGTTTTGATGAATCACCTAAAGTTGCTTTCTTTTTTACATTAGATACAGCAACCTTTAAAACAGCTATATCATAATATTCATCACCATTTACAAGTGTAGCATCTACCTGACTTCCATCTGTAAACGTTACAGAATATTTTGATCCACCATCTATAACATGATAATTTGTAAGAATATATCCATACTGTTTATCAGTTTTATAGACAAAGCCTGATCCTGACGCTATTTGTCCTCTTTTAGATGACACTTCAATATATACAGTAGATTCATATACATTATTTATAGCATTCTTTAAATCACTTGTTTCTTCCACTGTTGTAGTCTTAATAGTTTCATTAACCACTTTTTGATTTAAACTATTATTACTATTTTGACCTATCAAAATATACATAATAAATGCGCCTACTATAAATGAACATATAGTAAGAAAAACTTTAGTATGTAAAAAGTCAGTCATATTATAAGTATTTTTACGTACTTCTTTACATTCGCTATCTATCACAACTTTTTCTTTTTCATTCTTTTCTCCCATAAATTCCTCCATTAATTAATTACATATTAATATTATACCTTGTTTGTGAAAAAAATATGAAATTCTTGTAAAATTATAATATAATTATTTAAGCATTGGCTTTAAATATTCTCCAGTAAAGCTTTCTTTTACTTTTACTATTTCTTCTGGTGTTCCTGTTGCTATTATATTTCCTCCACCTATTCCACCTTCTGGTCCTAAGTCAATAACGTAATCTGCAACTTTAATAACATCCAAATTATGTTCTATAACAAGAACAGTATCTCCATTATCTACTATTCTATTAAGTATAGCTAATAGCTTTTTTATATCATGAATGTGTAGTCCAGTTGTTGGTTCATCTAATATAAATAAACTTTTTCCAGTAGGTTTTTTTTGTAGCTCTTTTGCAAGTTTAACACGACTTGCTTCACCACCAGATAATGTAGGTGCACTTTGTCCAAGTTTTATATAAGACAAACCAACATCCATTAGAACTTGTAATTTATCTTTTACCTTTGGTATATTTTTAAAGAATTCTAAGGCTTCTTCCACATTCATATTAAGTACATCATATATATTTTTACCTTTATACTTTATTTGTAAAGTTTCTCTATTGTATCTTGTACCGCCACATACTTCACATGGAACATAAACATCTGGTAAAAAATGCATCTCTATTTTTTTTACGCCATCACCCATACAAGCTTCACATCTTCCACCTTTTACATTAAAAGAAAATCTTCCTTTATCATAACCTCTAATTTTTGCTTCTTTAGTATTTGTAAACACATCCCTTATATCATCAAATACTCCTACATATGTAGCTGGATTTGATCGTGGAGTTCTACCTATTGGTGCTTGTGATATGTCTATTACTTTATCTATATTTTCAAGGCCTAAAATTTTCTTAAATTTACCTGGTTTTTCTTTTGATTTATATAAATTCTTTGCAACTGCTTTATATAAAATTTGATTAACTAATGTACTTTTTCCACTTCCACTTACTCCAGTTACACATATAAATTTTCCAAGAGGAAATTTAACATCTATATTCTTTAAATTATTTTCTGAAGCACCCTTAATAGTAAGAAATTTACCATTTCCACTTCTTCTTTTATTTGGAACATCTATCTTAAGTTTACCACTTAAATATTTGCCTGTTAAACTATTTTCATTTTGCATAACCTCTTTTGGAGTACCTTTAGCAACCACTAAACCACCATGTATTCCAGCAAATGGACCTATATCTACTAAATAATCTGAAGCAAGCATTGTATCAGTATCATGCTCTACAACTACTAATGTATTACCTAAATCTCTCATTTCAAGCATGGAATTAATAAGTCTATTATTGTCTCTTTGATGAAGTCCTATACTTGGCTCATCAAGAACATATAAAACTCCAGTAAGACGCGATCCTATTTGGGTTGCAAGTCTAATTCTTCCAGCTTCTCCGCCTGATAAAGTGCCAGCCATTCTGTTTAAAGTTAAGTATGACAAACCAACATTTATTAAAAACTTTAATCTATCTTTTATTTCTTTTAATATTAATTCTGCAATTTGTTTTTGTTCTTTATTTAATTTTAAATTGTTTAAAAAGTCATATAATTCAGATATAGATAACTTTGTTACTTCATAAATATTTTTTTTATTTATTTTAACAGCCAAAGCTGAATCATTAAGACGTGCTCCATTACAAGTTGTACAAGGAAGTTCCATCATAAATTTATCTAGCCAATCCCTTATCCATCCACTCTTAGTCTCAATATATCGTCTCTCTAAATTATTTACTACGCCCTCAAAAAAACTTGTTGTTTTTCTAGTATTACCATTATTTGATACATAATTAAATTCTAAAGCTTCATTTGAGCCATATAAAATTAAATTAAGTTCTTTTTTTGTTAATTCTTTTATTGGCTTGCTTAAATCAATATTATAATGTTTAGCTAAAGTTAAAATTTGCGTATTTGATATTGATGCATCCATATTATATGCAATAATCCCGCCATCTAAAATACTTTTAGATTTATCAGGTATAATTAAATCAACATCTATTTTTTGTTTAAAGCCTAAACCGTTACAATCTGGACAAGCACCATATGGAGCATTAAAACTAAACATCCTAGGTTCCAATTCTGGTAATGAAAAATCACAATCTGGACAAGCATATTTTTCACTCATTACTACTTCATCAGATCCAATTACATCTATAACGCATTTACCTTTACTAAACTTACAAGCAAGCTCAATTGATTCATATAATCTACTTCTAATTTCTTCTTTTATTATAAGCCTATCTATTATAACATCTATATTATGTTTTTTATTTTTATCAAGTATAATTTCTTCAGATAATTCATACTCTTGATCATCTATTCTAGCTCTTATATATCCGTCTTTTTTTAAATCTTCTATTAAATCTTTTTGAGTACCCTTTTCCCCATGAATTACTGGAGAAAGTACTCTTATTTTAGTACCAATTTCAAGATTTAAGATTTGATTTGTCATTTCTTCAATACTTTGACTTGATATTGGCTTATTATGAATTGGACAATAAGGAATACCAATTCTAGCATAAAGTAATCTTAAATAATCATATATTTCAGTTACAGTACCAACAGTACTTCTTGGGTTATTATTTGTTGTTTTTTGGTCTATACTAATACTCGGACTAAGTCCTTCTATACTATCTACATCAGGTTTATTTGTACCACCTAAAAACTGTCTTGCATAACTGGATAAACTTTCCACGTATCTTCTTTGACCTTCAGCATAAATTGTATCAAAAGCTAAACTACTCTTTCCACTTCCACTTACTCCCGTCATTACAATCAATTTATTTTTTGGTAACTCTAAATCAATGTTTTTTAAATTATTTTCTCTAGCTCCTTTAATTATTATTTTATCCATAAAATCACCACAAAAGTATTATATCACGTTTTTTTTAACAAAAAAACCCCATATTACTGGGGCCGTAGTAAGGAGTGTTAGCAAGTTTTTTTCACCTTGCACATTAATTATAATAAACATATATGTATTAAATTTGTCGAAATTATGTAGTTTGTGTGAAATAATTAATTGACATACGGAGAATTTAGAAAACCATTTAAATAATATCCAGGTACGGCTCCGCCAAGTGCTTTCATTACTACTGGTACACTTACACTTATAGAACTAGTTTTAGATGAAAGTGGAAGCAATATTTTTACTTGTACATTAATTTCTATATTAATCTTTATTAAAGCATTATTTATCCCATATTCGACAACTTCAGTATTTAATTTACAAAATACATTACTTATTAAATCAATTTTTACTGGAACTTTAGGTAATAAATTATTAAATACTATATTATTGAATATAATTCCAATTGGAATTTCATATATTACTCCTTTCTTTAATTTTTCATCACTTACATTATTTAATATTTCACTATATATTCCAATTTTATAAGCTTCCCCACTTTCTAAGTATTTTAAATTTTTAGAAAGCGCAGTTGATGTAATTAATAAAAGCTTATTAGCTTTTTTTGAATCAAAGTCAACACTTACAACATTTCCATTATCATCTTTAGTAGTAATAAATAAATCATCTACAGTATTATTAGCTATCTCATTTATTACAGTTTCATTAATTAAACTAGATATTATTTTTTTTGTCTCTATTTCTGAATAATTATTAAACTCTGGAATTATTTTAGTATTTAATATTTTTAATAAATAAATTATTACTATAATAACTAATATTACTATAATTAGTATTATATTTATATTATGTATTTTTTTATTATTCTTTCTATATTTTATTTTTCTTGTTCTAAATCTCTTCATATCTAATTCTATGTATAATAAATAGATTTTAATATAAAATATAAATGGTGATTATATGATTAAAGATATTATAAATAAACATATTATTTTTTCTAGTATAAATAGTTCTATTAAAGATATATCTAAATTAATGAATGAGTATAATATTGGTTTTATACCAATTGTAGATAATGATAAATATATAGGTGTTGTAACAGATAGAGATATTGCTTTAATATTACCACTAATAAATAATGTAAATGATAGTATTAAATCATATGTAAAAAATAATATTATACTAATAGATTATAATTCAAGCATTGATGATGCTTTAGAATTAATGGGAAAATATAAAGTAAAAAGATTATTAGTTAGTGATAAAGATAAAATAATTGGAGTAATATCTCTTTCAGATATATTGAATTATTCAAAAAATGACAATATATTAAATACATACAAAGAAATATTTTATATTAAAGATAATAAAAAAAATATAGATGCAGAAATTGATAGTTTTTACTTATAAAAAGATCTATTCTTCGAATAGGTCTTTTGTCGTCATATTATAAAAGAATTTTTTAGAAGTACCTAAATTAGATATTTCTACTTTAAACATATAGTTATCACCATCTTTATATATTTTTGAATCTACAACTTTACAATCATTTGTAAATTCATAATCAAATTCCATTATTTTATTATCTTTATAGTCAACTAACTCAAGTTTATCTTTTAAAAGAACTAATACATAATCATCAAACAAAGTAAATATTTTATTATACTTTCTACTAGTAGAAAGTAAATTTATTTTTGTATCATATGTTTTAAAAATACCACCATCTGATATAATTATCCTATTAGTATTTATGTTGAAATCGTCTATATATTTATTTCCAAATAATGATTTACCATTATGATTATATATTTTATACTTCGAATCAGACTCAGTAATAATATAGATAAAATTATTCAATTCTTTAAATTCTTTTATTTCTTCTTTTATAAAGTAGCTTGTATAACCTGAATTTAAATTTATAAAATTATAAGTATTATTTTCATTAAAAACTACATATCCATATTTAGCTAATAAATATACATTATGATAGGAATCTTTAGTAACTAATGAACCAGATACATCAAATTTTTTTCTTGAAGAAATACTATATAATTTATCAGTACCGTCTTGTTTATAAATTACTGCATATAATTCTCCATTATAACTTATAAGACTATCTTCAGATAAATAATTTGAACCAAGTTCTAAAATCATCTTATCTTTTGTATAATCATATAAATTATAAGAATCTTGCTCTTTAACTAAAGCATACTTATTAAACCCTACTATAAATAAACAATCATTCTTTATACAAGTTATATTACCTACTTTAGACTCAGTCTCTTTATCTGTATAAGTATCATCTATATTTTTATATATACTTATTACTTTTTTTTCTACTTCTTCCTTTACACCATATGAATATTTAAAAGGACTATTATTTATACTACAATTATCTAAATATACATTTAATGATTCATATATTTGTGAAACCTTACAAGATACTTCATACTTATTATAACTAATTTTCAAATCACTAACACTAGGAATTTTATTATTTTTAGAATAGTATTCCTTTATAGATTCTTCTAATGATTTTCCATATTTACTTAATTCTAATTCATAATCTATTTTATCTACGGAAGATGAATTAGTCTTTTTATTATTTAAAACTAAAATAATAATTATGCATAATACAATTACAGCAATTAAACTAAATATAATAATTAAGAGTTTCTTCTTATTATTTCTTTTAAGATTATTTTTTTCAACTCTTGATTTAGAACTATCTATTTTAATTATACTACTTTCTATATTAGAATTATTACTTTCTATATTAGATAGATTATTGTCTTTTGAATTTAAATTACTAAGTTCATCTAATACTTTAGTTTTTTCTAATTCATTTAACTTATTATTTTCTATTATTAACTCTTCCAATTCAGAATTATTAGAATTCTCAATTATTTTTTTACAATCATTACAATATATTTCAGTATCATTTATATCGACATTACAGTTTTTACACTTCACACTATCACCTCTATTATTAAATTAATTATATCAAATTTTTTTATTATTTTATAGTTATTTTTGATATTTTGATATATTTAATAATATTCCTATACTTGCCATTGATATAAGTAAACTAGACCCACCATAGCTTAAAAAAGGAAGGGTTACCCCTGTTACTGGTATCAATCCAACTACTACAGATAAGTTTAAAATTGTTTGAAATATCATACCAAAGGTAATACCAAACGCTAAATATTTTCCAAATAAATCATTACATTTAATACTTATCTTTAATGAATTATAAAATATAGTTAAAAATAAGATTGATATAATTAAAATTCCTAAAAATCCAAATTCTTCGGATATTATGGAAAAAATAAAATCTGTTTGAGGTTCTGGTAAATAAAAGTGTTTTTGTATAGAATTACCAAATCCAAGTCCAAATAATCCGCCAGGTCCTATACTATATAATGACTGAATTATTTGAAATCCACTTCCCAGTGGATCACTCCAAGGATTTAAAAATGATAATATTCTTTTTAATCTATAAGGAGCAATTATAATTAGACCAATAACTCCAATAACTCCAACTAAACCAAATCTAATAAATATTTTAATATTTAATCCAGCAACAAATAATATACCAATTATAGTCATAACTAGTATAGTGCCTGTTCCAAAATCTGGCTGAAGCATTATTATACCAAATATAATTAAAGTTAATCCTAATATTGGAAATACTCCTTTTTTAAAATTTTTCATACTATTTTCATTATTGGATAAATATTTTGACGTAAATATTATAAGTGCTAACTTTGTAAATTCACTAGGTTGTATTCCAAATGATCCTATGCCAAACCAACTTCTAGATCCATTTCTAACAGTTCCAATACCTGGTATTAATACAAGAATTAATAATATAATACAAAATAACAATAATTTATTTGAAAACTTATAATATTTTTTATAATCTATATTACTTACTATAATCATTAAAAATATACCAATTATAAAAAATAAACCTTGATTTTTTAAGTATTTATAAGGATCATTATACTTATATCCTGCCCATATATAAGATGAAGAATAAATCATAATAACTCCAAATAAAGATATTAATATAACAGATATAAATAAAGTAATTTCAAACTTTCTATTCTTCACTGTATCACCTATATAATTTTATTTTCTAAATTTAAAAATATTAAAAAAATAAGACTTACTTAGTCTTACTTAAATAATTTATTGCTTCTAAAAAATTTGATACTCCAATTATTTTAATATTATATCCTTTTTCTTCTTTTAATTTTATAGCATCATTATAATTATCACCTATAGGTACAATAAATAGATCAGCTTTATTTTTTACAGCACTTTTTAATTTGTATTCAATGCCACCTATTTCTTCTACATTTCCATCTAAATCAATAGTACCTGTTCCAACTATTCTAAGTCCATTAGTTATATCATCTTCTATTAAGGAATTATATATAAATAAAGCAGTTACAAGACCTCCACTAGATCCTAATTCATTTTTATCTATATTAAAACTAATACTAGGATTAATATCATAATCATTTATATTACAAATTATAATTCCTATAATTTTTTTGCCATCTTCTTCTTTAATTTTAGCATATCTATTATACTCTTTTTTATTATTCTTAACTTTTATATTTATTATATCATTTACTTCTTTATTATTTATTATTTTAAATAGTTCTTCTTTCGTCGTTATATTTTTATTATCAATACTTAATATTTCATCACCAACCAAAAGACTAGTATCAGCATCTTCTAAAACATAAGCTACCTTTATACTATTTTTTTTAACTTTAATACTTTTATTTGCACTTTTATAAGCTACATATATTGCATTACTGATAGATTCATCCATCAAAAGTTTATCACGGATTTGATATGATTCATATGTATCGTTATCTAATAACACATCCTCCTTAGGCATAATTTTATAATCTTTATTAAATAAAGACATTAATAACGTTGGAATAGTTGCTTTATATTCTTTTACATACACAAGATTAAATGAACCACTAGATTTATATCCATTTATATTTATTTTTTTATCCATATTACTTATCCCACCTGGGGCATCTATATAATATGGAAACTTTATATTCAAAATTATTACAATAAAAATTAAAATTAATACAAATAATTTTTTTTCTTTTAATTTTTTCACTTTATCACGCTCTTATTAATTATATTATTTAATTTTAATTTTATCATTAAACAATTTACTTGTAAATGAACTTCATTAAAAATTCACAAAAAAAGATAATATTAAATATTATCATTATTTTTTAATATATATTTTTTTGTATCAGACATTTTTTCATAATTTTCTAAGGTATCTGATATAGAATTTATTAATAAATTCATAGGATATTGTTCAATTGAATTAGGTTTTAATAAATCTTTTAACTTAAACTCAAGTATAATGTCTAAGATATTATTATCCAATTTCAAATAAGTATAATATAAACCATCTATAAAATTATATTCTGAATTTGTATAACAATAATTAAATAATTTTTTACCATTAGATTGTATCTGAGTCAAATCAATAGGAAAATAAAAATTATAATAAAATGGTACTTTTAGTACATTATTTAAATCTCTACTACCAATTATAGATACATGCATTAAATGAGTTTTTTTATCTTTATCCATTAAATTTACTACTTCTAATAAATTATATTTTCCAGGATAACAGACATCAAAACTAATAGAATAATTCATATCCATAATATTAACTCCACTTACTTTAGATATACTTTTAAGTAAATCACCAAATCTAACTTTACATACAGCATTTCCATCATTATTTAATTTTTGCTTTTTAAAATTCAAAGCATTAACTTCATCTTTTATACTACTTTCAAATTCCCTTCTCTTTTTATTTATCTTTTCATCTAATAAATTTATTTGATTTAAAGTATTTTTTAAATCATTTAGACTCTCTAATAAATTATTTATATTATCGCCTCCTATAAAAATGTTAATTGTGAAAATTCTATTGTATCAAGCTTTCCGTTATTCATAACTAATTGTTTTTGTACTTCAGTCTCCTTATATATACCGTTACTTTCATTATCTTCTTTTTTAGTACAAGTTTTTGAAATACCTCTTTTTATGAATTGACTAAGTTGTCTTACTCTACTATATGATAAATTATTGTAACTATAACAATATACATACATTATTCCTTTTATAATATTGGTAAATTCATTAGTACAACAATCAAATCCATCAATATAATTTCTTAAATCATACAAATGTATTGACTTATTACCATTATAATAACAAAAATCATGAAACTCTTTCAAAAAGTTAATATCATTACTTTTTGAAAGTACATAAGTATATATTAAATTATATGAATGTTCTAAATCTTTAGGATTAAAATAATTTTTTGAATCAGAAAAAAGTATAAGAGGAATTCTTCTTTCTCCTTTTAAATTATATTTTATATATGGCTTAATATCAGTAGATAATTGCATGTCCTCTTTGTTATTAATATAAGCTACTAATTCTTCATTTGAATCAAATAACATAGTAAATAAATCTATTGCCTGTAGAGTTTTTGATTGTGATACTCCTAATTTATTTAAATCTATTTCAATTTTATTTATACATAATTTATAATTAATCATAATTCACCTATCTTCTTCTAACTGAAGTGTACTCATCTTCATCTTGATAATCTAATTTATATTTATTAATATCTATTTCATTAACATTAACTAGTTTTTTATTCAATTCATATTCTAAAATAGCTATTTTCTTAAGTAATATTTTTAAATACTTTTCATCTAAATATTTTCTATATTTATATAATACAATGTCTTTATATTTACTTAAATCATTAAGTGCTTCTCTTAATGTAGTATCAGAAGAGCTGTCATCGCTTTCTATAAAGTTAATTATAAGCTTTAGATATAGGTCTAACTTATGCTTTATTTTTGTTTTAAGTATTTTTTCTATTAAAGAAGGTTTTATAATAATCATTTTATTTATAGAAATACCCTCATTAATACCTTTTTTAGGTGAAAAATTATACCCTTTTAATTTGTCAAAATCAATATATACAATTTCTTTTTCTTTTTTATTTTTACATACAAGATACTTTTTTGCTTGCATAATATCAACTCTTTTCTAATAGATCAGGTCTTCTTTCTTTTGTCCTTTTAATCTGTTGTTCTAGTCTCCACTTAGATATATTTTGATGATGCCCAGATAGCAAAACATCTGGAACTTTCATTCCTCTAAAATCTGCTGGATGCGTATACACAGGATAATCAAGTAAATTATTATTGAAAGAATCATTGATATGTGATTCCTTCGTTATAACACCATCAAGTAATCTAGTAATACTATCAGTAATAACCATGGCTGGTACTTCACCACCAGTAAGAACAAAATCACCAATACTTATTTCCATATCAACAATAGATCTAATTCTCTCATCAAAGCCTTCATAATGCCCACATATTATTATTAAATGCTTTAAAGTACTTAAATCATACGCTAATGATTGTGTATATTTAACACCTTGAGGTGTCATTAAAATTACCTTACTATCATCATCTCTTAAACTTTCTATAGCATCAAATATTGGTTGTGGCATTAAAACCATTCCTTCACCACCACCAAATGGATAATCATCTACTTTTTTATGTGGATCTAAGCTATAGTCCCTTATATTATAAATATTTATTTCTACTTTTTTAAATTCAATTGCTCTTTTTATTATTGATTCATTAAGAAACCCAGTAAACATATCTGGAAAGAGCGTTAAAATATCAATCTTCATTATCTAATCCTTTTATATAATTTACTTGTATTTTTTTATTTTTTAAATCTATTTTATCTATAAAATATGAATTATTTGGAATAAAATGTTTTCTTTTACCATCTACTTCCAAAAGAGAGTATAAGTTAGTTTTTAATATTTTTTTTACTGTACCTTTATATATATCTTTATCATAAACTTTAAAGCCTATTAAATCTTCATCTAAATAATCAAAATCATATAAATTTCTATCAATATATACTAATTTATCTTTTAATAATTCAGCTTCATTAATACTATTAATACCAAGAAGCATCAACATATCATAATTTTTATGTTTTCTATATGAAACAATTTCATAGGATATTTTATCTATTATTATACTATTTCCCTTTTTAAAAACAATATCTTTATATTTAAAATCACTAATAATTCTTACTTCACCTTTTATACCATGCGTATTAATAAGCTTACCAATACATACAAAATTCATATTTCACCTACTTATCAAATTCATAAAGTATAATACTTGTAGCAACCCCAACATTTAAACTTTCACATTTATTATTCATATTTATGTATATATATTCATCACATAAATTTAGTATATTATTTGAAACACCATTTCCTTCATTACCCATTATTATAGCAAATTTTAATGGTTTTTCAATCATTTTTAGATTTTTTCCACCATTTACCTTAGTTCCATATATTTTATAATTTTTATTTTTTAAATCAAGAATTACATCTTCTAATTCTTTAGAAACTATATTTATATTAAATATCATTCCTTGAGTTGATCTAAGCACTTTAGAATTATACAAATCTACACAATTCTTACCAAGTATTATAGTATCAATATTAAATGCAACACAACTTCTTATAATAGTACCTAAATTACCCGGATCTTGTATTCCATCTAGCATAAGAATTCTACTGCCTATATTCTTACTTTCCATTTTTTTACATATACCCATAACTTTTGGATAAGTATCTAATTCACTTAAATATTTTAATACCTTACTACTTACCTCTATAGTATTAACATTAATATTGATATTAAATTTTTCTTCTACTATTAAAAGTTCAAGTAAATTATTTTTATATGCTTCAAGTACTAAATGTTCACCTTCTACCAAAAATTTATTTTTAATATCTCTATATTTTTTTACATTAAGTTTTTTTATTTCTTTTATTTTCTTATTTTCAGTTGATGTATAAATCATTCAATCACCAAAAATATTATACTATTTATAATATAAAATGTAAATTAAAAAGAAAAAATATATAGTCAAAACTATATATTATTTAGCCTCTTCTACGACTCTCGTCTCTCTTATTACAGTTACTTTTATAGTACCAGGATATTGCAATTCGCTTTCTATCTTATTTTTTATATCTCTAGCAACTTTATAACTTTCAGTATCACTTATCTCTTCAGGTTTAACTATTACTCTAAGTTCTCTACCAGCTTGCATTGCGAAAGCATTATCTACACCTCTTTGAGAACTTGCTATATTTTCTAATTCAGTAAGTCTCTTAACATAATTTTCCAAAGAATCATTTCTAGCACCTGGACGTGTTGCAGATAATGTATCAGCTATAGCTACTAATTCAGATATTATATACTTAGGATCTGTATCACCGTGGTGAGATTCAATAGCGTTTATTACAACATCATTTTCTTTATATTTACGAGCTATATTGCTTCCAATTTCAACATGACTTCCTTCTACTTCGTGATCTATAGATTTTCCAATATCATGTAACAATCCAGCTCTTTTAGCAAGCATCTCATTTTCACCAAGTTCAGCAGCCATTATACCAGATAATTGAGCCACTTCAATTGAATGCTTTAATGCATTTTGGCCATAACTTGTTCTAAATTGAAGTTTTCCAATAAGTTCAATTAACTCTGAATCAACTTTAGTTAAACCAAGTTCAAACAAAGCGTTCTGACCATATTCCATTATCTTTTCTTTCATTTCTTTACAAGTTTTATCATATATTTCTTCTATACGTGCTGGATGTATTCTACCATCCTTAATAAGAGTTTCAATTGTTATACGTGCAATTTCTCTTCTTAATGGATCAAAAGAAGATAACACTATAGCCTCAGGTGTATCATCTATTATTAAATCAACACCTGTTATAGCTTCTATTGTTCTAATATTTCTTCCTTCTCTACCTATTATTCTACCTTTCATATCATCACTTGGTAGTGTTACGACAGTTACAGTTTGTTCCTCAACTACATCACTCGCATATTTTTGCATACACTCAACAAGCATATTTTTTGATTTTTTATCAACTTCTAGTTTAGCTTCAGATTCTTTTTCTTTTATATATGAAGCTATTTCTAAGGTCATAGATTCTTCGATCTTCTTCATAACCATTTTTTTTGCTTTTTCTTTATCATAACCACTTATTTTTTCAAGCAATTCTAATTGTTCATTTTTAATTTTCTCCACATTTGCTTCTTGTTCTTGAATATTCTTTTGTTTAGCTAATATATCTTTTTCTTTTTCTTCTAATAAATTTTCCCTTTTTTGTAAATTTGTATCTCTTCTTTCAATATTCTCTTCTCTAATATTAAGCCTTGATTCATTTTCTTTTATTTCACTTTTTTTCTCTTTTAATTCTTCTTCAATTCTTGACTTTAATTCATTAGATTCTTTTTTTGCCTCTTCAATGTAATCTTTTTTTATTTGTTCAGCATCATTTTTGGCATCTTCAATAATTTTATTAGCTTTATCATTAGCTCTATTTTTCCTAATAATATTTATTATAAACATTGCGATTATTCCAACAATAAGTCCAACTAAGACTAGCAAAATGGAGAACATAATATCATCCATATTATCCTCCATTCCTATTTTGAGATATTAACCTCTATATACATTATAATGTTTATTTACAAATAAATCAAGAAAAAATTTTTTTCTCACATCATTTACAATTATACAAGCAATAATTTTATTCTACTTAATTTCATTAATTTTAGTTAAATCATCAAATGTTATTTCTCTTTGTTCACCACTAAACATATTTTTAATATTAAAAGATTTTTTACTAACTTCATCTTCACCTAAAACTATTACATAAGGCATTTTTTCTTTATTGGCATAGTCCATACTTTTCTTAAATTTTCTAATCTTCTACAATTGAAAAATATTTCTCATAGCCATTATAACTAGTTAAATAATCTAAAAATTTTGATAAATTCCCTTTATCTCCACTATATCCAATTTCTTTTTCTAAAATCTCACTAAACATATAATGCTTATTTTTTTGTAGTTCAGTATTAATTTTATTGTTAGTTTCATCACTAGTTTTATCTTCATCAAATAATGATTTTTTAATTTTTTCTAATTCATAAGTTTTTCCATATCCATTTGGTCCTATAAATATTTTTAACATAATTCACTCCTAACTACTTAAAAAGAGCGTAGTATTCCTTATCATATTGATAAGTCTTTACTAGCCCTTATTTTTTAATTTAATTATTATTTAATACTAATTGTTTAGTATTTACTTTTTTCTTCATATTTTCAATTGTAACTTCTGATGCATAGCTTGTTGCTTTTGATAATTCATCATAAACAAAAGCAATTTGTTCAGGAGTAGCAGGGATTTTATCTTCATAAGTTTTTCCAGCTTTTCCATTAGTAATATTCAATCTTATATCAATTTTATTTTCAACATTATCTCCACAATAATAAATTGCTATAACTTCGCCCTTATCCGATTCAAAATTGCCGCTAGTTGAAAAATAATGTAAAATCTCTAAATATTTCTCTTCTCCCAATTTATAAGATAATTGAAATGAAAATCCATCTGGATTTCTATAATAAGTTGTTTTATTGCCAGTACTTATATCAGTTATTTCTAAACTACAGCATCCTTGTCTATATTTACCATCCTCAGAATTATATGAGTTGGCATTAATTTCAATATTGTTTATATAATTACTAATCTCATCAAGTTCAATATCATCATTAAGAAAAGGATTAACAGCTTTATCAAAATCTAAAATTGCCTTTCTAAAAGTTTGTCCTAATTTTGTTTTATTATCTCTTTCAATTGATGAATTATATTTAGATTTATTTTCTTTATCATCTTGCATCCAGTCATATGCAGAAATATAAGGATTTACCTTTTTTAAAATTTCAGAAGTAATCTTTGCTATTAATTCATCATATTTTTCAACTTCAGTTTCAGGTAAATTATTTTTTCTCAAGAAATAATCTTTCATTTCAGTTAAAAAGATTAATAGTCCTTCTTTTGAATCAATATGATAGGTTTTTAAATATTTATCATCAATATTTTTCCTTCTTTTGAAATTTCTTTCAGCATTTTTACATTTTGATAAATACTCATCATCACCAAGATGTTCTTCAATATATCTTTGAATATCCTTTTCATATTTCTCATCTGTAGCCCAATCGATTGGATTCCAATCCTTACATCCTCCGTCTACTCTAATATCATAAGGATTTTCAGGATATTTTTGATAAATAATATTTGCAACTTCTAATGGTATTTTACCATTAACTATTGTATAATAACTGCCTCCAAAGCATATTGCAAGATTATTCCAATAATGTACTTCTTCTCTTGTACCATATCTTCCTTCAGTTGTTGACAAAGGATTATTTATACCAACTGCTTTCATAACCTCATTAAATTCTAAACGATTCATTATAAACCTCCCTTGTTAATTATTTATTATAACATATATTTATAGTTTTTCATCATGTTTTTTAAAATATTATTGAGTTTGTCAAAAATTATATAGCATAAATACTATATACATGCTCAATGTTTATGACATTGTGCAAGTGTGTTTCTAAATTATTAAAATAAAAACTACTTTCAATTTAATTTGAGAGTAGTTTTTATATTATCTCGAAAAGTTCGAGTTTAGTATCAATCTGGTGCGAGTGTCGTAGTAATCTACAACTTTCCCTCAAAGACGATTGATATAAGAATCAATCTCTAAATCAATTATAACACACATTCTTCAAATTTTAACAAAAACTTTCCTCTGTTCGCTTGTTTTATGAATTTACTTATTATATAATTTTAACAGGAACATTTGATGTGAGTGTCGTCCTCCAATCTTGAGAAAGAAAGGAGGTAGATAAAGATGAAAACTAAGACTTTTATAATAAAAGTTCTAAAGCTCATTGCTATCATTTTGTTACTTTCTACCTTACTGGTGTTAGCAATAAAAAAATAGACACTCTTCAGCATTGATAGAGTGTCAATTCTATTAAACTAGAGGCGACATTCACTTGCAAGATCGAATGTTCCTCTTTTTTATTATATGCAAGTTCTCTTGCTTACATACTAATAATAACATAAATTATTGATAATGTCAAAAAGCATTTTCAATTACTTATTTTTGTTGTTTTAAAACTTTTGAAAAATTTTTATCAAATTGTTCTTCTGCATCTTCACATATAGAAGAGATAAAGCCTTTTTCCTTACAAATTTTTATTAAATCAGTATAAGAACAATAATAACCACTTGCGAATAACATATTACCATCAGCCATTGCATAACCATTTTCATCAAATTCAGTTCCGTTGTTAAAAGTGGTATTAGCCCAGTGTTTTTTTATATTTCCATCATATCTATAGAAATCTTTAAATTTACCATCGGTACCTAAATATGCTATTCTTCCATAACTATTTCTACCATCATAAACATGAGATAAAGGAATATCTCCTTTGCTAAATTCACTAATTCCTTGCCAACCTCTAAATGTAGAATATTTATCAAGGTCTTCTTCAACAAAATTTCCTTCAAGATTAAGATATTTAAAATTTGTATCAATCCAAGAAACACTTCCATCTTTACCAACTATTGCAAAACCATGTTCATTAAAATTAGTTGCAACATCATATCTAAAAGGTAATAAAACATTATCTGATTCTCTTATATAAGCAAACTCACCATTTTCTGTTTGAACTACCTTAAAGCCATTAACGAATTCGTTACTATCATCAATTATTTTTTCAGATATTTTAGATCTCTTATATTCAGGTAATTTAACTGAAATAGTTGTTTGATTTACATAATTTTCATTTATAACATAATGAATGTTTCTTACACGATTTAAATCAATTAATATAGTTGAACTACGAATTATATTATGAACTTCTTTAGGCATTTTACTCATAATAATCCCTCCTGACGCAATTTATTATACCATACTTTTTTAATTTATTATTATTTTTTATTAAATTTCCATTTCAAAATCGTCTTTTTCTCTTTCATAATCGTGATTTTTACTAAATTCATAAGTATTTTGTAATTCTTCAAATGTATCTTCTTGAATAATTTTCTTTGAATATAAATCTTCTGCGACATCCATATATTTTTCTTGTTCTTTTTCTTTTCCAAATAGTTTATCTTTGATGAAAGATATCACTTTTAAGAATTTATCTTTCCAAAATGATAATGATTGTCTTAAAGAAAGGTTTTCTTCTTTTAAATCTTTAATTTGCTTATCTTTGACTTTATTATTTTTAGTTAATGTATCAACCCTTAATTGCAATGCCTCATTATTTTCAGTAAGAGTTTGTATTTCTTTTTGATTTTCTTGTATTTGTGTATCTACATTATTAAGAGTAATAGATAAAGTTTGAATATTTTTATACTCATTATTTGTTTTATCTACTTGATTGATATATTTTTCAATTTTATCTTTATCTTCTTGTTTTAAAATATAATTATCTTTCTTAATTAGTGTTGGCTTTAAATCACTTATTATTTCTTTAACTTCTTTTGACTTATTATCTAGTTCAAGAGATTTTTTATTTGCTTTTTCTAAATTTTCTTGATTCTTTTCTAGTTGTTCTTTCATTTCCATATAATTATCCATTTCAGTTATATGATAATCTCTGTTTCTACCTTTTTGTTTTTTCTTTAGAGAATTAGTTAGATTATATTCTTTATTAAATGATTCGATACATAAAATTCTCATTTTATCTTGTAATTTACGAAGTGATTCTTTTGTGAAAACATCACTTTTACCAACTTGTTTACTCATACCATTTTTACCACCAACTTTAATTGGTACGCCTACAATATGAAGATGTGGACTTGTTTCATCATAATGAATAATTGCACTTGCTATTTTAAATTTTGGTAGTATTGTTTCTAAATCAATAACTTGCTCTTTAAAAACATTTGTCATTTTTTTCTTAAACTTTAAATCTTTGGTATCCCAATATTTTTTATTTCCAAGTTCAATAATAATCTCACAAGCCAAATCATTTTTAGAGTTATTACTAACATGAGTAAAGTAATCTTTTATTTTTCTATTTTCTCTTGTTTGTTTAGAATTATATTCTTCTTTTGCTTCTTCAAATTCTTCAATATAAAGTTTTTTAACATCATCAACTAGAGAAGAAGTACCCCTAATAATTAAAATATCTTCTTGTTTATTATCATATTTTCTATAATTATGATTATCAACTTTTGTTAGTCCACCTGCATTTTGTATTGCATTATTACTTTTAGAAGTTGTTCCACTTACATTTGATTTTGCACTTGCTTTACTACTATTTTTCTTATTTTTATCACTACCTAAATGAAATGAATATGCTAATTCTATAATAATCACGCTCCTTTATTTTTTATACTTTTGTTAGTAGTTAAAACTCGGTTTTTGAGAGTATATTTTGTTATGACAAAATATTTAACCCCCTAGGTATTTTGACGCAAGCATCAAAATAACCTCGTGGGCTAGGAGTACCTAGAACCCTTTACAATATTTCGTTTAAAAGTATGCACTGCATATTTTTAATACTACATATTGATTTGATGAAAATATTTTATATTCATAAAACATTTTCTTTTGTATAAAATGTTATCGCCACTTACAAAAATACTTCGTATTTTCATAACGTGCCACACATTTTATAATTTTATGAAGAAATAACCTCATCATCAGTTATTTCTTCTTCATCATCTTCTTCCTTATACATTTCCTCTAGTCCTATAACATTTGCAGGTTTAACTAAAGTAGGTTTTACTTCTCTTGTAAGAATACCATCAGTTTTATCAGGAATATATTTAAAGACTGCTTCTTCATCTTCTAAAATTGTTCCATCGTCTTTTTTAATATATAAAATTCCTAAATCATATTCTTTTAATTTTCTATCTGGATCTGTATTACGATAATCTTCCATTGGGAACACTCTTACAATATCGATATTTCCGTAATCAAAATTAAAGTGGAATATTTTATCTTCTACATTATAAGTTGCCTCATAGAAACCTACATCATAGAACTCTCTTAATCTTAAAATGTGTTGCCATACTTCTTCTACATCACGATATTCACTATATCTTAATGTTCCTATCATATTACCAAATAAAGCATAGTCAGTTCTATCAATATAACCTTTATCATAAAGTTCATTACAAGGATTTGCGATACTTTCTCTAAACTTAACATACTCAACTTCACACTTATTACTACTTGATTCAGTTAAAGTTATTTCATCAACATAACTCATTATTAAGTTTGATTTTTCTTCTCTTGTAAAATCTTTCCAACGTTTATTATATTCTTTATACTTTTGTGGGTATTTGATAGAATTGATAAAATCTATATCTCGTTTTATTAAAATATCTTCAGGTGTAAATTTTAAGTCATCACATATTTCAGTTTCAGTTAATTTAGTTTCTAATTCTTCAAGTGTATCTTCAACTTTCTTTCGTTCTAAATCATATTCTTCAAGAGTAAATACTTCATTGATATATGCCTCTCTAATTCTTTTAAATTTATCTTTTTGTTTTTTGATTTCTTCTTCAATATCTTCTTTAGGATTTTCTATCTTTTCTTTAATCATAGGTAGAAAGAATTGATTAACAACACTATCATAATCTACAATATCATCAATAAATTCACTTATAAAAGTTTCAATAGTATTTTCTTTAATAGTTAATTTACAATCATTACAATAATAGTAAAAGTATGAATTACCATTTTTCTTTGTTGTTGCTTTACCACCTAAGATTCTAGAGCATTTAGGACATTTAAGTTTTTGCAAGAATAAATAGTTAAGAGTTCTTTGATAACTACGAGAATTCTTTTTCTTTTGTACTTGGCATTCTTCCCACATTTCTTTTGAAATAATTGGCTCAACTACATCACTATAATAAGTAGGGTGTTTTGTTCTTTTACCATGAACGAAATCGCCTTTATATATTTCATTTTGTAATATACCAACAATGGTAGAATCATACCAGTTTGTTTTACCTAAAACTTTTTCTTCATTTAAGATATTACTTATCTTTTTATAAGATAAACCATTGTGATACATTTCAAATATTCTTATAACAACATCTTTAGTAGCAATATCGGGTACTAGTTTTTTATCAACTCTTTTATAACCTATAGGGGCTTGATGTGGTATATGACCAACTTTAATAGCTCCTGCTAAACCTATTTTAGTTCTTTCACTTGTTCTTTCTATTTCTTGTTGTGAAACACTTGTTAATATTCTAGAAATCATTTTACCATTTGCATTAGTAGTATTTATATCATCATTAGCACAATCTAGAAATGCTTCGTTTTCTTCAAGAAAAGTTAATATCTTTTCCCAATCTGCAACTGAACGAGTAAGTCTATCTAATTTTAAAACAACTATGGTATTACATTTTTTATCTTTTATATCTTGTAATAATTCATCAAATGCAGGACGTTTATTGCCTGTTTTAGCACTTATTCCTGCGTCCTCATATACTTTATATACTTCATAACCTTTATACTCACACATAGCCCTTAAACGCTTTTCTTGCTCTGGTAAACTAAATCCTTCTCTTGCTTGGTCTTCAGTAGATACACGAATATAAAGACCTGCTATTTTTTTAACATTATCATACATATTTTATCATCTCCCTTTTTCTAATTTTTCAAAAAAAGAAGTGTCAAAAAAACTAATGTAATTGACACTTCTATTTTCTTTTTATTAAACAAAATTCTTTTTCTAATTTAGAGTCTATATCTCTTTTAATTTCAAATTCTCTGCCACTAGCGAGATTTATTGCATTAAATAATTTATCGAAAAAAACACGATTATTGCATAATTCTTCTTCATTATTTGTACTTGCACAATATCCAACAAAAACATCTTGACTATGGGAACTTATATCAAATAAATCACTACTTATACCTTCGCAGATAATACTACCAAATTCTTCTATAGATGGATAACTATAACCATGTCTTATATAAGGTACTTTTGGAGCATCTTCAATAAAATGTTTATCATTTGCTAAAGATTTTGGAACAAATATACCTTGTTCTAAATATCCATAAGCACCATTTAAACCTAAACTATCTAATTCTTCATATACAACTTTTTTAGATAATAAGTATTGATTAAAATCTCTTAAATATTTAGATAATGAATTAGGTGCTGATTGCCCTAACTCTAAAATACCTTCATAATTGCTAGGATTAAATTTTCCTTCTTCTAAAAGATATTTTAAAAATAAATAAGATTCCTTTCTAGTATTACTAATTCCCATATAAATCCCCCTTAATTGGCGATTATTATAACAAATATAAGAAAAAGTGTCAAATTTCTCATTTTGTTATTATAGATTTTTTATATAGTTTTCAAGTTCATTTAACTTAATTTTTCTACTTAAATTATTGATATAGATTTCATTAGAGTAGTTAAAAGCAAGAAATACATTATTATTGATTATTATTTTATGTGGTTCAATATAAGATAAATTAGTTTTATCCACTTTTCTAATACTACCATTTATAATAGTTGGAGTAGTATTACAAAAATCACATATAATTTCTAATCTCTTTCTTAACGATTCTTCTACATCAATTTCTTTCTTGATAATGTTTATCATAGACACCAACCTTTCTTATGATTTTTTTCTAAACGAAAAAAATCAATCATTTCGATTGATTTCATATATTCAAAGTTCGAATGGTTCGAACAGATTCGTCAATGGTGCTGAAAATAGGATTCGAACCTACGACCTGCTCTTTACGAGGGAGCTGCTCTACCAACTGAGCTATTTCAGCATTTGGTTGCCTCAGTAGGATTCGAACCTACGCATAATGGAGTCAGAGTCCACCGCCTTACCGCTTGGCCATGAGGCAATATCTACTATAATTATACTATTTGTAATTAAATTATTCAAGGCCTTTTTAGATGAACAAACGTTTGACATTAAAAATCAAACATGATACAATTACCTTAGGAGGAATAAAATGGAAAAGTTAACTAAAAGACAAGAAGATGCCTTAAAATTTATTAAAACGTATATAGTTTCTCATGGATATCCACCTACTGTAAGAGAAATAGCAGAAGATCTTGGTGTGTCATCACCTGCTACTATTCAAGCTCATCTAGATTGTCTAGCAAGTAAAGGATATATAAAAAAAGGAAGTAATAGAAATAGAACTATTGAACTTATGGTAGAAAATGAATATATGCCACAAAATGAAAATGTGGTTGAAGTTCCATTACTTGGCAAAATTACAGCTGGAAATCCTATTGATGCAATAGAAAATCCAAATGAATATTTTTCACTTCCATCATATTTAATTCCAAACAATAAAGAAGTTTTTACACTTAAAGTTAGTGGCGAAAGTATGATAAATGCTGGTATTCTAGATGGTGACGTTATTATTGTTGAGAGAAAAAATACAGCAAATAATGGTGAAATTGTTGTTGCTATGACTGAAGATAATGAAGTAACACTAAAGACATTTTATAAAGAAAAAGATCATATTAGGCTACAACCAGAAAATGATAATATGGAACCCTTTATATTTAATAATGTATTTATTTTAGGAAAAGCTATTGGATTATATAGAAAAATCTAAAAGTGCAGAAAAATTTCTGCACTTTTTTATTCACCATTTCTTACTTTAGCATCTAACTTAGTTTCAACATCACTTATTATTTTATTAAATACTTTCATAACTTCTTCTTCAGTAAGTGTTCTATTTTGATCTTCAAATTTTAAGCTAAAAGCTATTGACTTTTCGTCTTCTTTAATTTTATCTCCAACATATACGTCAAAAATATCAATATTTGTAAGTAATCTTCCTCCAGATTTTTTTATTTGATCTTTTATTGTATCACTTTCAATATCTTTTTTTACTATAAATGCAACATCTTTTGATACAATTGGATATTTAGATATTTCTTTATATTTTAATGGTTTTACTTGTTTATTATAAAGTTTAGTAATAGATAGTTCACAAACGTATACATTGTCTTTTATAACATTTGGATGTACTCTACCCATTATACCAATACTTTCTCTATCAAGTAAAATATCTGCACATATTCCACTATGCATATCACATGCTGAAGTACTTTTAAAATTATATCTATTTTTAAATCCTAAATAATCTAGTAAATTTTCTATTATTCCTTTTAATACATAAAAATCACAAGCTATATTTGTACCATTCCAGCTATTAGTAATATAATTTCCTTTCATCAATATAGCTACTTTAGTATCTTCGCGATAATCTTTATCATAAGTTTTAGATATTTCATAAATTAGAATATCTGAAACTTTTCTTGCTTTATTATATTCATAAACATTTATTAATGATGGAATTATTGATGTTCTTATTACAGATTTATCAATACTCATAGGATTTGGTAAAGTTATTTGTTCTTTATTCTCATATCTAAATGTTTTAGCCATATCTGGACTTGTTAATGTATATGTTTTTGTTTCATTAAGTCCTAAGCTTCTAAGTCTTTTGGATATATTTTTACGAATAAGAACGTCCCCAACATAAACTCCACGTCTTGTATTTACAAAAGGAAGTGTTCCTTTCAAATTTTGATATCCATAAAGTCTTCCTATTTCCTCTGCTATGTCATTTACATTTGGATCAATATCTAATCTTCTTCTTGGTATTGTTACTAAAAAACTTCCATCAAACTTATATTTAAAATCTAATCTTTCTAATTCAGTTTTTATATCATCATCTGTTAGCTTAAGTCCTAAAAGAGTACTAACCTCATCCGTTTTAAATTTTACTACTTTTTCTTCCTTTATAGTTTTATCGTATATTATCTTACCACTAAGCACTTTAGCTGATGCATATTTTTCTAGTAAATTACAAGCTCTATCTAATGCCATATCAGTATACTCATAATTTAATCCTTTTCCATATCTAATAGAAGCTTCACTTCTTAAATTTAAATTACTTGCTGTATATCTAACGCTTACTGGATCAAATATAGCACTTTCTATTAAGATATTCTTAGTATCTGGTGTAACATCTGTATTAAGTCCACCCATAACTCCAGCTATACATACTACCTTTTTTTTATCAGTTATTACTATATCTTTATTTGTTAATACTCTATTTACACCATCTAATGTAACAACTTCTTCATTATCATTAGCTTGTCTTACAAGTATATTTGTACCAAGTTTATCCATATCAAAGAAATGCAAAGGTTGACCAAATTCAAGCATAACATAATTAGATATATCAACGACATTATTTATAGGTCTCATTCCAGCATTTATAAGTCTTCTTTTAATAAAATCTGGTGATTCTTTAATTTCAACATCTCTTACTACTTTAGTACTATAATAAGTGCATTTAGGTGTATCTACTTCAAGCTTAACTAAAGAAGATATATCTTCTTTAGTTTCTTTATAAGTAAGTTCTGGAAGTCTTACTTTTTTATTTAATATACAAGCTATTTCATAAGCAAAACCTATGTGATAATAACAATCATTATTTCTATGTTTATGTATATCTAATTCATACATAGTATCATTAGTACCTAAATATATATTAGCATCTGTTCCATTTTTTAAATCTGTATTTATTTCTGCTATTCCTTTATTATAGTTTTCTTCTGTTTTTTCTTCTAATCCTAATTCAAACAAAGCACATATCATACCGTTTGATTCAACACCACGTATAGTACCTTTTTTAATCTCATTATCACCTAAAACACAACCTGGAAGCGCTACTATAACTTTTATACCGGCCCTTACATTAGCTGCACCACATACAATTTGAGTAATACTATTACCAATATCTACTTTACATATGTGTAAATGATCACTATTAGGATGATCTACACATTCTATAACCTCACCTATTACTAAATTATCTATATGATTAGTAATCACTTTTTCTACATTTATTCCAGCTTTAGTAATTTTCAAAGCAAGTTCTTTTAAATCTTCATCTTTTATATCTATATAATCGCTTACCCACTCTAAACTAATCATTTTAATCTTCCCTTCTATCAAAATTTTTAAGCTCTCTTAAGTCAGTTTGATAAAATGTTCTAATATCATTTATACCATATTTAAGCATAGCTAATCTCTCAGCACCAAATCCAAATGCAAACCCTGTATATATACTTGGATCATATCCACAATTCTTAAGTACATTAGGATGTACCATACCTGCGCCACTTACAGTAATCCATCCTGTATTTTTACATAAAGAGCAACCTTTACCTTTGCAAGAGAAACAAGTAATATCTGTTTCTACAGATGGTTCTGTAAATTGATAATAGCTCGGCCTAAATCTTGTTTCTATGTCAGTACCAAATAATTTTTTTAAAATAACATCAAAAGTTCCTTTTAAATCTGATAAGCTAATATTTTTATCAACAAGTAATCCTTCTATTTGCATAAATTGATGTGAATGTGTAGCATCATCAGCATCTCTTCTATACGTTTTTCCTGGGCAAATCATTCTAACTGGCTTATCTCCGCCTGTTGCAATCATAGTACGTGCTTGTACTGGAGAAGTTTGACTACGTAATAATATTTTTTCATCTTCAATATAAAATGTATCTTGTGCATCGCGTGCTGGATGTCCCTTAGGTATATTTAAAAGTTCAAAATTATAATGATCTTCTTCTATTTCTGGGCCATCTACAACATCATATCCCATAGACATAAACACTTCTTCAACTTCTTCTATAACTTTCTCAAGTATATTAGGAGATCCAATAGGTACTTTAGTTGATGGAAGAGTAACATCTATTCTTTCACTTTCTAATTTTTTATTTATTTCTGCTAAATTTAATTCTTCTAATTTATTATCATAATTAGTATTAAATACATTTCTTACTTGATTTACTAAAAGACCATACTCTTTTTTATTATCAGCAGATTTTATACCACTTTGAAGTTCCGTTATAATACCTTTTTTACCCATATATAAAACTTTCAAATCATTTAAATCTTTTATATTATCAATACTTTTTATTTTTAATTCTATTTCTTTACATAAATTATCTATTTTTTCTTTCATAATACCTCCAAAAAAAACTATTATAAACATAGGGGCCTTTATGGCGGTACCACCCTACTTCATAATAGTTATGATCTCTTATGTTTAACGACATTACCCGTTTACTATTAATAACGCTCAAAAGTGAATTTGCAAGAATTTATTTAAAGTTTACACCAACCACTTTATCTCTATTAATAATTAGACTTGCTACTACTCTTCATCATCGCTTTACGAAATAATTATATCATATTTTATATATTTTTCAAGCTTTTTTTAATTTTAATACATTATCAGTTATACCAATACATTTACCTGTTTCTAATATACTTTTTCCATCCATAGTTGATTCGTAATAATAATACTTTAAATCATCTAATTTCTTTTGATATTCGCACTTTGAAATTTCATTTATACTATATAAATAATTTATTTCAGCTTTCTCTTGCTTATATCTATATGAAAGTAAATTAGGAAGCAGTTTTTTTATATTACTTGAAAGGCAATCAATATCACATAATATAAAAGGGCTATTATATATATCTTTAAGTAATACTTCCTTCTTTGTTTTTGGACTAATTAAACCATAATTGCTATTTTTATCACATACAAGGAAAATATTCATTAAATCCTCATCAGTTATCCATCCTGTCAATATATACTTCTCAACTAAAGTAGTTCTTCTTAAAACTCTAAGCATATTTACATTTCTTTCTTGCATTTTAAACCTCCTATACATTTTTTATAATCTATTCCTAGTGTATTTATTATAGTATAATTTAATTTAGACGATATATATATATTTTCTAAATTTTCTAAATACATATTATTGATAAAAAAATCTAATACAAGCTTATCCATACCTAAACTATTACATATATTAGGCATTGATCTAATTGTTTCAATAGCATTTAAATAATTTGTAAATTCTATTGAACTAAATGATTTTATATATACTAACTTACAATTATTAAATAAATTAGTAATCATGCTTTTATACTCCGTTTTACCATAATATTTTTTTAATACATCTAGGGAAACTAAATATTTTGAATTATCTAATTCAATAAAGCATAATCTTAATTGCTCTAATACTTGATCATCAACACAAAATTCATATTCCATATATTCATATTTATCCATTATATTTAATATATATTTATTATTCATATTAAGCACCAGGTATGTATTATATAATTAATTATTATAAAAAGCAAGAAAAAAAGGTATTTAATCTTCAAAAATACCTTCACAAAGCTCATCCATCGTTACACCAAGTATTTTAGCTATCTTATACATTGAATAAAATGATAACGACTTTTGTCCTCCCGTACTGACAATATGTCTTAAATATTCATATGAAATATCTATTTCTTCAGAAAATTCCATTAAATTAATATTCTTTTCTTTGCAAACTTTTCTAACGTTAAGTCCAACTATATATTGTATATCGTCCTTTGACTTAAAAAGTTTTGTGTTTTGCATACTACCACCACACATATTATCTCATAACTATAAATTGATTGTATGCAAAGAATATGTTTGCACATTTTTTTGGAATAATTAGAAATTAAGTAAATATAATCTAATAGAAATAATAAGGAGGATTTTATGATAAATAAAAGAAGTTTATGGTTTTTAACACTTTTTAGTTTAATACTCGTATTAAGTATATATTATATTACGATGCCAAGTGAATTATTACTTACAAATAATAAAGTAGTAAGTAAAGAAGAAAAAGGTGAAAAAAATAAACCTACAATATCTGTTGAAAAAAGCGATCTTTTAGTATCTCTTAGAGTAGAAGCAGATGAAGCTATGAATAAGGAAATAGAAGAATTAAAACAAGTTTTAACTAATAATAGTTCTAGTACCGAAGAAAAAAATAAAGCTTATGATAAAATAAAAGAATTAAATAATACAAGAAGTGAAGAAGAAAAATTAGAAGCTCAAGTTAAGGAAATACACAAACTTAATTCCTTTATTAAAATTAATAATAATCAAATAAGCATTACTGTAAATAGTGAAACTCATAATGAAGAACTAGCAAATAATATTATGAGAACTATACAATCTAATTATGAAGATCAAAAATATATAACTGTTAAATTTCAAAAATAGATTTTTTTAGGCATACACAATCACTTTATGTAAAATTAAACATACAATAATATGAGAAAATATAAGCCACTCTACTAGGAAGTGAGGTATGTATGAAAAAAGATATTTTAACAAAAAGAGAAAAGCAAGTGTTTGAAATGTTAATTATTAATAAAACTACAAAAGAAATAGCAAAAACTTTAAAAATTAGTGAAAAAACAGTTAGAAATCATATATCGAATGCTATGCAAAAACTTGGCGTTAAAGGGCGAGCAAGCGCTGTTGTTGAACTTTTAAGACTTGGAGAAATTACATTATAAAACGTATATATTTACGTTTTTTTCATATAATTTTATAGGTGATTTATTTGATTAAAAGATTTTGTTTAAAAAAAATATTATTATCTTTAGTTGTTTTATTTGCAATATTTCTAGTCTATGTAATTCCAAATAAACAAAGTAAAACAGATAACATAAAAGAAGAATTAATATATGTTAATAAAGTAGAGAAAAAAAATAAAATATTTTTACTTGATTCTAATGACTATCTAGCAAGTACAGATATAACTACGACAAAAGATAAAATTAATGAACTTGCTAAAGAATTAATTGAAGGTTTAATCATAGATAGTAATATGCAAAATAAAATTCCTAATGGATTTAAAGCACTTATTCCAGCTAATACTCAAGTACTTGGTATAACAATTGAAAATAACTTAATTAAAGTTAATTTTAATAAAGAACTTATGAATACTAATATTAAAAATGAAGAAAGAATAGTTGAAGCAATTGTATATACTTTAACTAGTTTAGATAATATTAATAAAGTAATGATATTAGTAGAAGATAAAGTATTAACTACCCTACCAAAAAGTAATATAACACTTCCATCTACTTTAGATAGAAGCTATGGAATTAATAAAGAATATGATATAAATAATACTAATAATATAAATAAAACAACAATATATTATTTAAGTAAATTTAATGATAATGAATATTATGTACCAGTAACTAAAATAAATAATGATAATAGAAGTAAAATTGAAATAATAATAGATGAATTAAGTAGTAGTAATGTATATAAAACTAATTTATTAAGTTATTTAAATAGTAATACTAAAATATTGTCTGTTAGTGATGAGAATGATATGTTAACAATTGACTTTAATAATGCTATATTTAATGATATTAATACTAAAGAAATACTTGAAGAAGTTATATATACTATTTGTTTATCAATTAATGATAATTATGATGTTAAAAATATAGTTTTTAATGTAGAAAATGAAGAAATTTATAAAAGTGTTCAAAAAACTATTGAATAATTTTTATATTTATTATATAATTATCTTGTTCCTTGGAACGAGATGTCTCAGTAGCTCAGCTGGATAGAGCATCGCCCTTCTAAGGCGAGTGTCAGGGGTTCGAATCCCTTCTGGGACACCATATGAATTTAAAATCTTGAATTTCAAGATTTTTTTTATACAAAAAAAGTACATTTAAGTACTTTTTATTCCACGCTTTTTAAGCTTTCTATCATATCTATCTTCTTAAGTGAAAAATGAGTAACAATATTAACTATTACAGTAAACAATACTGATATTAAAGCTGATATTATATAACTATATATACTTATTCCTCTTAAAAATCTAGCTTTTTCTATTTCAACAGTCGATATTACTATATTAGTAAGATAATATCCAAATATTAATCCAAGAGTTATCCCCACTATAGTTAATATAATATTTTCTTTAGTTATATAATTATCAACTTCTTTATTATAGAATCCTAACACTTTTAATGTAGCTATTTCTCTTTTTCTTTCATTTATATTTATATTAGATAAATTATATAAAACAACAAAAGATAAAAGTGATGCAAGAACAATTAATATAACTACAACTTCATTTAAAGATTTTAACATATTAAGCACCTTTGTAGTTAATTCTGATACATATGATACATTTATTACATTATCATTATGAAGTAACATAGAAGATAATTCTTCTTTTACTAAATCATTATCACTTGTAATATTAAAATAAATTACATTAGGACTAAACTTACCTATATGAGATTCATATGTATTTTTTGTTAAAAATATATAATGATTTATATGATTTTTTACTATACCAGATATTTTATATTTAGATAATTTATTATTTACATCTAATACTTCTATTTCATCGCCTACTTTTAAATCTTTTATAATAGCAAGCTTTTCAGTAATCATAACTTCATTATCTTTAAGAGCTTTTAATTCATTTGTTTTATAATCAATTAAATTCATCATATTTTTTAATTCATCATTTGATTCTGTAACATATAACTTAACTTCTGTATCGTCCACTTTAGCACTTACATTTTGTATATTTACTGAGTTTTTAATATATTTATTATTTAATAAATTTTTAACATCATCATTTATAGAATCCACATACATAAGGCCATCAAATGTAAATATTTTACCATATTGATTATAAGCTATATCTACAATTGCATCACGAATACCAAATCCACATAAAATAAGTCCAGTACATCCTGATATTCCAATAATTGTAGCAATTACTCTTTTTTTATATCTAAATAAGTTTCTTATAGTAATTTTATTAGAAAATTTAAGTCTATTCCATATAAATGATATTTTTTCAATTATAACTCTTTTGCCATTTTTAGGAGCTTTAGGTCTCATTAAGCTAGCAGGCCTTTCCTTTACGACTTTCATAACTGTTAGTATAGAAGTTCCACATACACAAACTAAAGATACAATAAAACCTATTAATATAGAATTTTTATTTATACAAAGGTTTAAACTAGGTAAACTAAATAAAATTTTATATATTTCAAATATCATTTTAGGTATAATAATAGTACCTAAAACACTTCCTATTATAGTTCCTATTATTGTTGCTAATAGAGAAAATAATAAATATTTATTCATTATTCTTACATTAGAAAAGCCTAATGACTTTAGTGTACCAATTTCTCCTCTATCATCTTCCACCATTCTATTCATGGATATTAAACTTATTAATATAGATACTAAGAAAAATAAACTTGGAAATACACTTGATAAATTATTTATACTATTAGTATCATCAATATATTCATTATAAGTTTCATAATTAGTTCTATCATATATGTACCATGTAGGTTTATTTATTAAATTAAGTTTATCATAAGCATCACTTACTTTTAATTTTGCTTCCCTACTTTTTATATTATATTGATAAAGACTCTCGTTATATTTTTTTAAATTTAAATTATACTTATTAACTTCAGTATTATATTCTTTTGTTTTTTTATTTAACTCTTGTACATTTTTTTCATAGTCATCAAACATCAAATTCAATTTAGTATTTTTTTCTTTTACTTCTATTAATATAGATATCTTATTTTGTAAGGACTTTATTTGTTCATTTAATACTATATATTCATTACTATCTTGATTTAAATTCTTAATACTTTCTTGTAATTTGGCTAACTCTTCATTTAATAAATTAATGGTTTTATCTATGGAATTTATATCTATATTATTTTTGGATATAACTTTATTTAATTCTTCTCTGCTTTTATTTAATGTTATTTTTACATTTTGTAATTTAGTATTAGACTCATTTATATAATTATTATATTCGTTTAATTTTTTTAAATAAGAATCTAAACTTTTTTTACCATCTATTATATTTTTTAAAGAAGATTCAAGTTCTTTATTTACTTCATCATTTAACTCATCTACTTTATTTTTAGATTCACTTTTAATACTATCATATCTAATGTCTTCTCTTAAACTTTTAATAGACTCAATTTCATTTCTTACATTATTAATAAGCTTATTATATTTACTACTATTAGTTTCATAATCATTATTAACAGTTAAATATATACTAGTATAATAATCTATATTAAAACTAGAAGAAGGTACATATGAATAATAATTTACAACGCCAGTACCTATAGATGTATTCCCTCTAACATTATTAGTTGCGCTATTATTATAATACAAAGTACTTGAAATAGTTCCAGTTATAGTATACAAAGATTTATTTAAAATGTCTGATTCTATTTTTAATTTATCACCTATTTTTAAATTATTTTTAATTAATAGATTTTCTTCTACTACTATTTCATCATCTTGACTAGGCATACGTCCGTTTATTAATTTTAATTTATTAATATTTTTAGGAAGAGAGGATACATTTATTACATAATCTTCATCACTTATATTTATTAATATATCTTTGGAATAAATACCCTCTACAAAATTTACATAAGAAAGATTTTTTAAAGATTCAATATCATCATCAGTAAGTCCCATAGTTGAGATTATTTTAAAATCATAAGTATTATAATTATCCAGATATGAAGATAATGTTTTCATCATATCTGGCGCTGTAGATCTAAGACCTACAAATGTAAACACACCAAGCATACTCATAATAATAAGTGATAAAAATCTAGGAAAGTATTTTTTTATTGTCCTTAAACTATTAGTTAGTATTCTATCCATATTACCACTCTATACTTTCAATTGGTTTAGGATTTTTATTTATTATAATATCTTCTACTTTACCATTTTTAAATTTTATTACTTTGTCTGCCATAGGCGCTATAGCTGTATTATGAGTAATTATTATTACTGTCATTTTTTCTTTCCTTGATACTTCCTCTAGTAGTCCTAATATTTGTTTTCCTGTTTTATAATCAAGTGCTCCAGTTGGTTCATCACATAAAAGTAACTTAGGATTTTTAGCAATAGCTCGCGCTATAGATACTCTCTGCTGCTCTCCACCTGATAATTGTGATGGAAAATTATCCATTCTATTATTTAGCCCAACCCTTTTTAATATAGTTTTAGGATCAAGATGGTCGCGACATAACTGAACAGCCAATTCAACATTTTCTAAAGCAGTAAGATTTTGAACTAAATTATAAAATTGAAATACAAACCCAATATCATTTCTTCTATATTTAATAAGTTCTTTGCTTTTTAGCTTAGTTATGTTTGTATTATCCACTATTACAGTTCCACTTGTAGCGCTATCCATTCCACCCAAAATATTTAAACAAGTAGTCTTTCCTGCTCCACTAGGACCAAGTATACAAACAAGTTCACCTTTTTCTACTTTGAAACTAGTGTTATTTAAAGCATTTATTTCAACTTCACCCATATTATAAGTTTTTTTAACATTTATAAATTCTATATAAGACATATTAACCTCCTAAATATGATATATTATAATATATTTTTCTAAATATTAAAAGAACAAAAACAAGATATAGTATATTATATCCAAATTAATTAACACTTATTTATCAATTTTATTATTTTCTAATACTTTTTTTACAGGATTATAAGATTTTCTATACATATCAAGTATTCCATACTTATTTATAGCGTCTATATGTTTTTTTGTAGGATATCCTTTATGATCTTTAAAACCATACATAGGATACTTTTTATCTAAATCATACATTTGCCTATCACGAGTAACCTTAGCAAGTACACTTGCAGCTGATATACTAATACTCTTTAAGTCTCCCTTTATAATAGATGTACTAGGTATATCTAAATCTATTAAAGGCATTGCATCAACTAGAACATGCTCTAATTTAACTTTTTCCATTACTTTAGATATAGCTATCATCATAGCTTTTCTACTTGCTTCATATATATTAATTTTATCTATTTCACTTGGTGAAACTTCACCAATACCATATGCTATACAATTATTTATTATATAATCATAATATTCATTTCTCTTCTTTTCACTTAATTTTTTAGAATCAGTTAACCCATCTAATTTAAAATTTTTAGGTAATACACAACAAGCAGCAACCACATTACCAACTAAAGGTCCTCTACCTACTTCATCTACTCCACCTATTATATAAATACCTTTTTCATTTAACTGTCTTTCATATTTATAATTATCTATTGCTTCCATAATTCCTCTTTATTTGTTATAAAACAAAATCTATCAAAACCTTGCATATCTTTACAAATCCATACTTTTATATTATCTAGATATTTATGTGCTAAATTAATTAAACTATCACCTTGCAAATAACCTATTTCAAATGCAATAATAAATTTATCTTTAAGATATTTCTTGCAATTTTTAAGTATTTCTTCATAATAATATAATCCGTCATGATCTGCATATAAAGCAACATGTGGTTCGTTATTTTTAACTACATCCATAATTTCTTCATCATATGCTATATATGGTGGATTACTTATTATAACATCATACTTACCTTTAAGATTACTTAAAATATCACTCCAGTAAAAATCAATTGAAACATTATTTAATAATGCATTTTCACGTGCTAATGATAATGCATCTTCCATAATATCTACAGCATCTATATTAGCATTAGGTAGTTTCTTCTTTAATGTTATAGCAATACAACCACTACCAGTACCAATATCTACTATATCTATATTATCATTTGAAATTAACTTTAAAGTTTTATAAATTAATTCTTCTGTTTCAAATCTAGGTATTAATACTCTTTTATCTACCTTTATTATATTTCCATAAAAATCAACATCACCAACAATATATTGAACAGGTTCTAAATTATTTAATCTTTTAATAGCATCATCTATATTTCCTTTATAATATTTTTTTAAATATTCAATCTCATTCATATAAACACCTTTTTAATTATATCAAAAAAAGTAGATTTTTTAAATCTACTCAAATTATTTTTTTAAATTATCCATTTACCCAAGTAATACATGGATTATCTTTAATGTCACCCGTGTAGGTATAGCACTCAGTGCCTTCTTTCCACTTAAATGTTACATTTTCTGAATTTTCTATTGTAATATTTTCTTTTTTAGCCTTAATACTTACACTATCTAACAAATTCGAATATGTTTGAAATGCTCCATCATCAATAGTAACTACACTAGATGGAATCATTATATTATTTAAGTGATGTTCATAAAAAGCATAAGAACCAATATTCTTTAATCCTTCATTTAATAATAAATTACTTATAGGATTATCATAAAATGCAGTCATTCCTATTGATTCAATCGCACTATTAGATATGTCTACACTTGTTATACCTTTTTTCACAAAAGAATCAGGAGAAATTGAATTTACACTACCACTAAGTGTTTTAGTAGTATCATATTCAAAATTTAAATATCCTAAAGCACTAGACTCTTTATCCATTTTATAATTTATTTTATCTACAACTTTAGTAAGTGCATTAATCTCAGCTTCTTTCGTATCACAATCTTCATACTCTTCTAAGCATAAAGATTTATTAAATGTTACACTTGTAACAGGGTGATATGAAATAGAGCTTCCAATTACTACATCAGTACCACATGAATCATCATAACCAAATATCTCTAAACCTTTGTCTGTTTCAACTGCGTTATAGCAAACATTTTCTGGTTGTGTTGGAGTAACACTTACCTTTGTTGTTGCATAATTCATCTTAACACTACCAAATACTACATTAAAACCTGTATCAGCTAATGTATCTCCTGT
>CAKPDH010000004.1 GCA_934148845.1 uncultured Bacilli bacterium | reverse complement strand
CGGAGCGAAGCCTTATTTAATAAGGGAAACGGTAAAAAATAAACGGTAATTTAATTTAGGGCTTATTTTTCATACCCATGGTGTCGAGAGTTCGAATCTCCCCGTCGCTACCAATATGAATAATAATAGATAGAAATATCTATTTTTTTGTTTTATTTAACATATCTATATCAAATTATCATTATTTTTTTAACAATATGTTATAATACTACTAATAACTGGATTTATGGAAAAGATAATGAATATATTTACTATGATTATTATTGCATAAATAACGGTAAAGAATATTATACAAGAATTATTTCTGATTTAAGGAATGTTGAGGGAATAGAAAAAAGCAATATACCAAATAATTTTATTAACTAATTAATAAGTAATAATTTATTTTTCATATCCTTAGTGTTTATAGCTCAAATCTGTCTATTGCTATTAGTTGAACTAATTGCTTTTATAAAAGATTAAATAAATAATTAACCTTTTTTTATTTATTTAAAAGAAATTTATTAGTATAACTAAAAAAAAGACTAAAGGTATTTTAAAATATAACCAAATATATTATATCGAGCATATATTTTACTATATCTTCTTCTTTTTATAAGCTTTTAAGTTTTTAATAATATAATGTAATATGAATGATATACAAGATAGAATTAAAACTATAAAAATAGAAAATTATATTTGGATTATTTATATAATAATTATTTTACTTAGTTGGTATGCAAATAGTAAAGAAATTAAATATATATTATTTAATGATGAAAAAAGTAAAAAACAATATCAAAATTTATTAATATTTATATTTACTATTTTAGTAATTATATATTTATATTTTACTAAAGAAGGTTATGATGATATTAATAAATTAAGTATATATGATTCAAATAAAAAAGTAGTATTAACTTATGCATCATATATAGGATCAGTATTAATTTTAATAAGCGGTATTATATTTTTAATAATAGCTATTACTGATGATAATATTGATACAGAAATTGCCTTTAATTAAAAAATAAAAGTATTAAATTAAAAAGTGTACATTTTAAAATGTACACTTTTTAATTTAAATATTACTTTTTATAATCACAACTACTACATTTTATAGTACCTTTATGATCTACAAGCATGCTTCCGCATTCTGGGCAAGATTGTCCTACTGGCATATCCCAATATGCCTCTTTGCATTTAGGATAATTATTGCATCCATAAAATTTTTTCCCTCTTTTACTTTTTTTCTCAATAATTTTTCCATCACATTTAGGACAATCACAAATTTCTGATATTTGTCTTTCAGTGGATTTTATATATTTACATTTAGGATAATTACTACAAGCAGTAAATTCTCCATATTTTCCTTTTCTTATTACAAGTGGACTTCCACATTCTGGGCAATCCTCTCCAGTTTTTTCTGCTTCTTTCTTAGGCATAGCTTCAAATGCCTTTTTTACACTAGGTTCAAATTCATCATAAAAGCATCTTAAAACTTTAACATGATCTTCTTTACCTTCAGATATTTTATCTAAATCAGTTTCCATGTTTGCAGTATATTCCACATTTATTAAATCACTAAAGTATTGTTGTAATTTTTCAGTTATTTCAAACCCAATTTCTGTTGGTACAAATTTTTTATCTACTATATTAGCATATCCACGCTTTTTTATTATATCCATAGTAGTTGCATATGTACTAGGTCTTCCAATACCAAGTTCTTCCATTTCTTTAATTAATTTTGCTTCAGTATATCTTGCTGGTGGCAAAGTAAAATGTTGTTCTTTTTTTATTTCCTTTGATACAATAACATTAGAATTATAATTTTCTAAATTTGGAAGTGCCTCATCCTTAATATCTTCATAATCTTTATAAATTTTTAAATATCCATCAAAATCTATAACTTGACCAGTTGCCTTAAATTGATAATTATTATTATCTAGTATTATAGTTGTATTAATTGTAGTTGCACTCTTCATTAAACTAGCTAAAGCTCTATAATATATTAATCTATACAATTTATATTCGTCATTAGTTAAATATTTTTTTACACTTTCAGGAGTTCTTTCTATGCTTGTTGGTCTAATACCTTCATGAGCATCTTGAACATTTTCTGTTTTCTTAGAAACCTTAATACTACCAACATAATTTGAACCATACTTTGATTCAATATATTTATATGTACTTGAAATAAATTCATTTGATAATCTTGTTGAATCTGTACGCATATACGTAATAAGTCCAACTGTCTCAGATTCAAGCTCTATTCCTTCATATAATTTTTGAGCTAGTTGCATAGTTTTTTTTGCATTAAAACCTAATTTATTTGATGAATCTTGTTGCATAGTACTTGTTATATAAACAGGTTTAGATTGTTTTTGTCTTGTTTTCTTTGTAACATCTTCTATTTTAAATGTATTACTTAATTTATTTATTATATTATCTGCTTCTACTTCAGTTTTTATTTCTATATCTTTATGATCATAATTAAAAAGTTCTGCACTAAATTCTGGAAATAAAGCATTTATAGTATAATATTCCTCACGAACAAAATCATTTATTTGTTTTTCTCTATCAACTATAAGTTTTAAAGCTACGCTTTGTACCCTTCCTGCTGAGGATCCATCTGTTTTAGATCTAATTAATTTACTTAATCTAAATCCTATTATTCTATCAAGAATTCTTCTAGTTTCTTGGCTTTCTACTAAGTTATTATCAATTTTTCTTACATGCTTAAATGCATCAACTACTGCATTTTTAGTTATTTCATTAAAAACAACCCTATCATAATTATTATCATTAAGTCCAAGAACATTTTTAAGATGCCAAGAAATAGCTTCTCCCTCACGGTCAGGGTCTGTTGCAAGATAAACGTGATCTACTTTTTTAGTTTCTTTTTTAAGCTCATCTATTACACTTTTTTTACCTTTCATAGTAACATAATCAGGTTCAAAATTATTTAAAACATCAACTCCTAATCCATACTTTCCATGAGTTGATAAATCTCTAACATGTCCTTTACTTGAAAGGACTTTATAATCAGGCCCTAAATATTTCTCTATTGGTTTTGTCTTACTTGGTGATTCCACAATAACTAAATTTTTAGGCATAGTCCATCTCCTTTTTCTTTTATAATTTATACACTATAAAAATTATTTTGTCAATATAGTAATTATTACTAATATAACAAATTATAACATATTTATAAAATATATGTTTGATTAATAGAAAAATTACACTAATATTTCACAATAAAAATATATATTTTCTTGTTTTTTTGATATAATTAATTAGGTGATTTTGTGAATAAAAAAAAGATACAAATCTTTATAACTATAGCATGTTCAATTATCTTTCAGAGTTTTATATATTTTATAACTAAATTAACACCCTGTGAATATCATTCATTATCAAGTAACTTTGATAATAAAATACCATTTGTTAATATATTTGTATATTTTTATATTATGTGGTATATACTTATATTTATTTTACCATATAAGATTTATAAACATGATAAAGATAAATTTAAAAGATATTTATTAGGAACATTTATTTCTAGTATCATCTCTGGTATTATATATTTTATATATCCTACTATAATAAATAGACCTAATATATCTATAGATGGATTAAACAACTTTTTAATTTCTGTTATATATTTTTTTGATACTCCAGCAGTAAATTGCCTTCCAAGTATGCATTGCCTTTTATCATTTTTATTAATATTTTATATAATTAGTATTAAAGGAATATCAAATAAATATAAAATTATCACAACCTTTTTACTTGTAGGTGTCGTATTATCAACAGTATTTATTAAACAACATGTGATTATTGATATTATATTAGCTTTATTATTAAGTGTTATTATATTTATTATTACTAAAATAATTAAATTACCTATAAAATAAAGAAACATTATAAGTTTCTTTATTTTACTTTTATATATTTTTAATTTTATATAATATTAATCGTGTTTACCTAACAGAAAATAAAAATCACTTTTTTTCTCATCTTTAAATATACCATTTAATTTAGTCGTTATTGTACTTGTTAATTCTTTTTTTACTCCTCTTGAGATCATACACATATGCTTTGCTTCAACAAATACTGCTACATTGTTTGTACCAAGATTTTCTTCTAATTCATTAATAATATCTTCTGTCATTCTTTCTTGAACTTGTAATTTTCTTGAGTGCTTTTCCACAATTCTAGCTATTTTACTAAGTCCAATAATTCTTTTATTAGGAATGTAAGAGACATGTACAACACCATAAAAAGGTAATAAGTGATGCTCGCACATAGAACAAAACTCTATATTTTTAACCATAACTAAATCATCATATTTGCTTTCAAAAGAAGTATACTCAAATTTAGGGTATGATAAAAGTTCCCTATACATCTTAGCAACTCTTCTTGGAGTTTCTTTTAATCCTTCTCTTTCTGGATCTTCGCCTATTGCTTTTAATAAATCATATATTGCTTTTTTAATTAATTCTTCATTCATATAAAATTCCTCTCTTTAATTAATAATATTTAAATCTTCTTCTAGATAATTTACTATAAATAACTTCATAATTATGTTTATTATATCACATTTTATTAATTCATTATATAAATCTTATTTATCTAAAGAAAAAACAGACTATTCTGTTTTTTTAAATATAAAATATATTATTTATAGATTTATATTATAATTAATAATTTTTAATTATGCATAGATATTATTTCTTTTTATTAACAATGATTCCATCCTTAGAATCCTCAATTGCTTTATTCAATTGTTCCTTTGCATATTCATATGCAGGTAAAACAAAATCATTTCCACTTACTGTAAATATTTTATCTATTAAATTTTCATTTCTTATTTTTATTAAAACAGGAACTAAATTCATTTGATTAATAAAACTCATTCTAACTAAATGTCCTACATTTGCATTCCATTTTCCAGCCTGTTTAATCTCATTCATAGAAGGCAATTTACCTTGCTTAAATAATTCAAATAATTCTGGATCAATATTATCATCAGTTGCCATGGGAATCCATATCCCCTTTACTATTTTTCTAAAAATATCTAACCTATCAACATCCTGAATAATAGCTGTATTTACATTTGTTAAGGTTTGTATTTCCTTTTCTGATTTTTTTGATAAAAATAATTCCCTTAAATCATAATTTTTAAAGGCTGATAAATAATCACGCATAATTTCATTTAGCAAATGGTATAAGTTTTTTTAATAATCCATGCTCATTCATTACAACAGATCCTAAATCGCCATGATCTCTCATATTTGGATAGTATACACTAAGCTCATTATCTCTAAAAGAACCTGTAACTTTTAATTGCTCAAATCTGCCAATATCATGAAACAAACTCTCGAGCGCTAAAAGATTTTTAAAAGATTCATTATATTCGGTAAATAAAGCATCTACAAGTAATGCTTCTTCCATAACAAATAAAGAGTGTGCTTGCTTGTCTTGGTATCCACCTGTAGTTTTTTTATCAGCACCCGCTATATATTTGTCCGTATAGTCTTTAAATTCTTTTTTTTGCTCTTCTATATTCCTTATATCCATATCTTTTCACCGCATTAATTATAACATATGCATTTTAAAATGTAAATTTAAGAGAAAAAGTTATTGTGCTTAAAAATATATAATCAATATTATTTATTTTTACATATACTTCTTATTTCATACAAATAAAATATTTTATTTATTGCCTCAATTTTATTCATAATTTCTTTTAAAAAAACAGACTAATCTGTTTCTTTATTTCTATTACTAGACAAAAATGTGACTTTTTCAGCAACAACTTCTACAAATTGTTTTTTTGTTTCATCTTCAAATTCTACATTGCGTGTTTGAATTCTTCCTTTTACACCAACCAAATCTCCTTTTTTACAATACTCAGCAGTACTTTCAGCAACTCCTTTCCAAAGTACACAAGAAAATAGTGATAGGTAAACTTTTGACATTATCTCCAATTTTTCCCCCACTCCACACCGTACGTGAAGCTTTCACTTCATACGGCGTTCCATCAAATAAATTTGACTTGTGGCTATCCCTCCATTATTTTTTATAACTTCACAGGTACTGTGCCACTACTCTCACTTTGATTAAGATAGCTTATTTATTCGCTATCAATACCTCACTAGGTGTAACCCTTCAGTATTCAAAGCTTTCCACGTTCCAATATTTCTATCTATACATTAATCCTTAGGTGCTTTCTTTAGGCCTGTATGCTTGATAATGCCTATAACATTATATGGACTTTCATAATTTCAACTCTTACTAATCCACACATACACTAATATACATTTCTATATACGTACCTATAGACCCGTACATTCGAAAGTTCGTCAGTATTAAATACATTCTCACCATAGATTTTTTAAGACATCCGGCCTATCAACTACGCCATTTACCTCTAAATAGTTTTCGTATTTTACGGTAGTCTTCAGCCGACTTCACCGAGCTTTTAACACTTATTCGTTACAAAATAAGCGCTAATCGGAGTATTAATGAGTCATTTCAAGGCGTTGCCCTATCATTCTAACTTCAAAATATTAGTTTTCCTATTATAAATAATAGTAATTAAGCTTTTCACTTAATAACGTGTCGCACTAAAATCGGTATCATATTCTCCATTTGAATTTTTAAATGATCGTGGAACTGCAAGAGTTATATTTGAAACTTTACCCTTATCTGTATTAACAAGTTCTGGATCACTAACAATTCTACCTACTAAAATTGCTTGATTAAGCATAATTACCTCCTTTCAAGCTAATAATAAACTACTTAATTAAAGAAATCAAATACTAGTTTTTTATTTTTTGACAATATATTTTAGCCACTATTATTTATAAATATCAATATTTAATAATTATTGATATTTTAATCATACATTTTTATAAATTTTATAAAAAATAAAAAAACTACTTTTTAAAAATAGTTTTTAAGTAATGCATTCAATTCAACAGCATATTCCATAGGTAATTCTTCTCTAAATCTGTCAATAAAACCCATTATTAATAGTTCTTTTGCCTTTTCTATTGTTAATCCCCTACTCATAAGATAAAATAGTTTTTCTTCACTTATTTTAGATACTGTTGCTTCATGATTAATATTTGATGATTTATTTAATACAATATTATCTGGTATTGTATCGCTTCTAGATAAATTATCCAATATTATAGTATCACACTTAACAACGCTCTTAGAATTTATAGCATCTTTTACTATCTTTACCTTTCCCCTATAAGTAGCATCTCCACCATTAGTAGCTATAGATTTGCTTATTATTTCACTTTTTGTATATGGCGCTAAATGGATCATTTTGGCACCTGCATCCTGAATTTGATCTTTTCCCGCTACTGCTATAGAAATACATCTTCCAGTAGATCTAGCACCTTTTAATATGCAAGACGGATACTTCATATTTACTTTAGACCCAATATTTCCATCTATCCATTCCATTAATCCGTCTTCATCTACTATTGCTCTCTTAGTTACTAAATTATATACATTATTAGACCAATTTTGAATCGTCGTATATCTACATTTTGAATTTTTACCAACATATATTTCAACAACAGCAGCATGTAAAGAATCACTTGAATATGTTGGCGCTGTACAACCTTCCATATAATGTAATTCTGAATTATCATCTACTATTATCATTGTTCTTTCAAATTGGCCCATATTAATACTATTAATTCTAAAATAGCTTTGAAGAGGTCTATTTAATTTAGTATTAGGTGGAATATAAATAAAAGAACCACCACTCCATACTGCTCCATTTAAAGCCGTATATTTATTTTCATCATACTTAACTAATTTATTAAAATACTTTTTAAATAAATCTGGATATTCTTTTAAAGCTGTATCTGTATCACAAAATATTACATTTTTATCAACTAATTCTTTAAGCATATTATGATATACTGCTTCACTTTCAACCTGAGCACCTATACCAGCTAAATATTTTTGCTCAGCTTCAATTATCCCCAATTTATTAAACGTATCTTTAATATCTGCTGGAACTTTATCCCAATCATTTTCATTTTTTCCTATCTTTTTATAATATGTTATATCATCAAACGAAACTTTTAACTCAGGTCCAAATGCTGGATTAGATAAAGATTCAAACTTTTCATATGATTTTACTCTAAAATCAGTCATCCACTTAGGTTCTTTTTTTAATTTACTTATTTCTACTACTATTTTTTTATTAATTCCTTTTTTATCCATAATTAATCACCCATTTAATTTAAACAAAAAAGAAAAATATTAAAAAATATTATTTTTTTTGTCGTCAATATAATTTCTTAAACCTTTCCATGTAAGTAATGCGCAATTTTTTCTATTAGGTTGCTTTGATATATCAGAATATACTATAGCCTCTTCTAATATATCTTCATCATACTCTTCTTCATTAATCATTTTTACAAAATTATCAATTATCTTATCTATTTCGGATAATGGCTTATTTAATATTAAACTTATAAGTATAGAAGTTGAACTTGTACATATAGCACATGCTTCACCATCAAATCTTGCATCCACTACTATACCATTTAAAACCTTAATTTGAAGATCTATCTGGTCAATACAAGTCTTACTATCATTTTTTATAATATCATAGCTTTTATCATCAACAAGTCCCCTATTTTTAGGATTTTGATAATTTTCTAAAATTATTGTCTTTCTAATTTCTCCATTCATAAATATCACAAAACAATTATAATATATTTAAAAATTTTTTTCAATCAAATTTATTCATAAAATCATATAGAATGAATAATATTTAGTATAGAAAGAGAGGAATTAATATATATGGAAACACTTAAAGTAGGAACAAAATCAAATCCTAATTCAGTAGCTGGGGCACTTGCCAACGTATTTAGAGAAAAAGGAAGTGTAGAAATTCAAGCGATAGGTGCTGGAGCACTTAATCAAGCTATAAAAGCTATTGCAATAGCAAGAGGATTTGTAGCACCTTCAGGAAAAAATTTAGTATGCATACCTGCATTTACTGATATAGTAATAGATGGTGATGAAAGAACTGCAATTAAATTAATTGTTGAAGCTAAATAATAATATCAACTATAAATACTAAAACACCATAAGTATTTATAGTTTTTATTTTTAATAAAACATATAACTTAAAAAAATTACACGTTTTATAATTTTTTTTATAAAAGGTATTGACAAATTTATCTACTTTATAGTATAATTCTAAATGTCTACGAATTGCGGGTGTAGTTCAATGGTAGAACTCCAGCCTTCCAAGCTGATAACGTGGGTCCGATTCCCATCACCCGCTCCATTGACGAATCTGTTCGAACTATTTAGTTTGAACTTGATATATAGAATCAATCGAAAGATTGATTTTTTTGTGTCTTACAAAGAAATCATCCTAAAGAAAGGATGGTGTTTATGATTAATATTATCAAACAAAAAATACCTATTGATGAATCACTTAAAAAGAAATTAGAATTTATTTGTGATTTTTGTAATACTACTCCTACATTTATAAATGGAAGTATTAGAAAAATTGATAAATCTAATTTGGCTTATGTTGAACCTCACAAAGTAATTATCAATAATATAATGTTTCTTGTTTTTAATTATTCTAATGATGTTTATATCAAAAACTTTGGTAATAAAATTAAAATCAATGAATTAGAAGATTATTTAAAGCAAATTGTGTGAATTACTGAAATATGTGCTATAATGGTTTTAGGAGGGATATAATGGAACAAGTATTAGAAAAATTAGATATGGCTATGAAAGAACTAACTTTAGATTTAGTAAAATATAAAGAAGATAGCCCAATGTATCAAAAAGCTCTAGTTACACTAGCTAAAGTTTATCAAGCATTTAATTCAGCTTATGATTTAGCAGCAACAGACAATATAAATGTACCATATTATATTAAATATGCAGATATTGAAGGAATAAAGACATTATTAACAAATGCTGGTTATTTAGAGGAATCAAAAAAAACTGGAAGACGTTAATAATTATAATTATAGTGATTAGTTGTTTATCAACTTTGCTATTGGGAGTTTTGAATAACCTTTGTTATTGCTCCATTTGAAATCAACTTACGGACTTAGAAGTTCGTGAGTTTTTATTTTATATAAAACTTTAAAAGTTCTCTTTTTAGAAAGGAGGACTTTTTTCAGGCTTGAATTTAAAGTAATTGAAAATCTAAAACCTAATAAAGATTTAACCGATATTTTAAAAGAATTTAAATATAAGGTTAAATTAGGACAAACAAAAACTATCTTGCACACCAACTTACAAGTAGTAATACCTACTGAATACCAGATTACATATCCTACTACTCTTACAATACTTGAATACAAAGTTAATGAAATATCAAATAAGCCTTTTTATATTAAAGAACATAATCAAAAGTATAATTTTAAAGAAATTGCACGATTTTTTAAAAAAGTTTTAATTTTAGACTATACATTTTGCTTATTTGTGAGGAAACATATGAGAGGTATTTTAATATTTCTCGAAATTTAATGAAAGGAGGAAAACTATGAGATGTGGTGTTTATGTAAGAGTATCTACTGACGACCAAAGAGATAATGGTTATTCTATTGATTCACAACTTAGAATGATTAAAGAATATTGTTAAAGTACTAGAAGAAAATGTTGAATGCTTAATGAAAGTAAAAAATAAATTTCATTATCTTGGTTACTTTGAAGATAAACGAGCAATTGGAACTAAAATTGAATATTTAAAATTGCAAAATACTACACTAAAAAATATACTTTTTGAAAATGATAAAGACAATGCCAACTAAGCATTGTCTTTACTATTAAAATGGATCTTTTATTTCAAACTCTATCGCATCTTTTTTTAATAATTTTAATTGTTCTTCTGATAAATATTTTTTATTTATAATTGCTTGCAATATAAATTCATCAAAATAATTATCATTCATTATATAATACCCATCAACTTTTTCTTCTGTACCATAACTATCTTCTAATTTCCATCTTTGAGGTTTATTATTTTCTAATAGATTTACTCCACAAATAGACATACAATGATGAGGATATATATCGTGAGCATTTAAAGCCTCTTCTTTTGTTAGAAAATCAAATCCAAATGTATTTTTATAATTAAATAATCTAGTATCTAATATTCCAGATTTTTTATCTCTAAACTTTCTTAAATTAATTCTTATATAAACTGGCATATTATCTTTAAGTTGCTTAATTGCTAATTCCTTTATTTCGTTTATAGGTAAATTTAAAAATTCAACATAACTGCCTTGATAAACATTACCAAGATATTTTTCTCTGTATAATTTATAGTATTCTTTATTATACATAGGTATATTACCTAAAGAAACAAAATCATTTAAGTCAATACTTAAAAACTTATCTCTAAATTCCATCGGTGTCATATCCTCATATTTCACATAGTTTGATTCTTTATCTTTATATTCATAATCAAACTTCATTTTAGGTTCTCCTAAAATCTTTGATAAAAAGATATAATTTTCTTCTAAAAATATTTCTTTCATTTTTCTTAAATCATCAATATTGGTATTTTCTTTTTTTGCATTTAATAATTTAATACAATCTTTTTTTACTTTGTCATTAAATAAACCAGTGATATTTTGCATTCTTAAACTTTCAAATACATCTGGCATATACTCATAAGGCACTAAACCATATTTGTTTACAATAGAAACAAACCATTGCCAATGACCGCCTTCATTTACACAATATTGTAATATATCTTCTTTATCTACATATTCCCAGTCAGTATTTGAAATATTTATAATATTTTCGTACACATTATTAGACTTTTCTAATTTATCAAAAAATGCAATATAATTGTTTGATAATTCAAATTTTTTCAAATCAATATTTAAATTTTTTGCCATATCATATTGAATAGTATTTAATCCACAATAAATCCAACATCTATAATTATCTTTTTGGTCGTATCTTTTTCCGTCAGGTAATTCTATATTAAAAACTGGTTGATTTTCTTCAATTATTCTTCTATCAATACAACTTTTTTCTAATCCATTTTCAGTTATTGCATTTTCAATAATTCTATTAGTTGAATTACTATTATATGTATTACTAAAATTATTTATTAAATCAAGTGTTATTTGTTCCTTCATAATTTTTCCTCCTTGTATATAATTAAACACCAAGATTAATTTAATTAATATTATACATTAAAATACAATTTTTTTCCATACTCCCATTGAAATAATATTAAATCTAATATATAATTGATTTATCAGAGAGATTTAATCAAATCTTATAGTCTTAATTTCGCATACGTGTATAGTTAAGGCTCCATTGACGATCTGTTCGAAATATTTCGAACTTAACATATAAATTAATCTGAAATATGATTAATTTTTTTGTTATATAAAAAATCCCTCAGGTAATTTTGATACATGTATCAAAACACCTAGAGTGTTAAATATTTTGTCATAACAAAATATAAAATTTTATTTTCTTCTAAATAAACCTTTTTTCTCTTTTGTTTTAGTTAAAACATATGGTTTTTCGTTTTCAACATCTGGTTTAACTAATGATATTCCTGAATATTCGCCAGCAAATATTCTAAATAAAGCACTACTTATACAATCGTCAAAAACAGTTTTTAAACTTCTAGCGCCACTTTTTTTTGCAATAGCTAAGTCAGCAACATATTCAATAAAATCATCTGTAAACTCAAATTGTACTTGAAGTATCTCAAACAATTTCTTATATGTATTTAATGGACTAAAATCAGAGTTTTTTAATATTTTAATTATATCTTCTTTTTCTAATGGATTCATTGCAATTGTTTTTGAAAATCTACCAATCAATTCACGCATTATTCCATATTTCATAAAATCTTCTGTAGTAAGTTGCTTATAGTCATCTCCATTAGCTATTCCAGTAAACGCTCCTACACCGACAATAGTTAATCTTGAACTATCAAATTGTTTATTATCAAAATAAAACAATGTACCATCCAATAATTTTAGTAAAGATCTTTGAACTCCCAATCGAGAAACATGGGATTGATTATCTCCAGATTTCTCTGCCAATTTATCAAATTCATCAATTACTAATATACCTTTTTCAGCTAATTTTATATCGCCATTAGCAGCCAAACACAAATCTTCTAACATATCTGTTATTTTACGGCCTTGATAACCTGTTTCTGATAGAGATGTTGCATCTTCAATAACAATTGGAATATTATATAATTTAGAAATTCTTTTTAAAATTTCTGTTTTTCCTGTCCCTGTTGAACCATATATTAATATATTTTCTTTTAATTTTGCTATTAAATCAATATCTAAGTCTGAATCTACAACTTTTTGATTTTTAAATAATGCAGTAAGAATTTGCATAATTTGTTCATCTTGTGAAATTATAGTTTTTTTGATAGAAGAATACATAGTAGAAATATCAGTATTTTTTTCAAATTCTCTTTCATCAAATTCTGATTTACCTTTAGAACTATCTTTTTCTAGAAAGTTAATCAAATCATTATTTACCAATTTAGTTAATTCAGTTCCATTGTCATTTCTTAAATAATATTTTGCAGTATTAGCAATTCTAATTTTTCTAATTTCATCAAAATTAACTTGGTTTTTATTATCCTTTATAGCAATATTTAAATTATCAGATATAAAAACTAAGTCTTCTTCATTTGCATTTCCATTAATTGCAAATGCATAACTACCAGCATTATTACCACTTAAAATATTACATATTTCATTATTGTCAGCATTTGTAAAACTAATGGCTGTAATGTAATCAACAAATTCAAATATTTCCCATTTTTTTGATTGATATGTAACATGTTTCTTTTTAAAAAGATATCCTATACTTAAATTAGACATAATTATCTCCCACAAATCTCACTATATAATATCATAAGAACTTACTTTTTGCAATTTATACCGCTAATTTTAATCTTTTGATACAAATATTGTAATTTGTGATGAAATGTTATTAGTGATTGATATTATATATATCAAATCGTTAAGAAGTGAAAAGTTGTAGATATCTTCGACAATCGCTCCAAATTGATAGGAAACTCGGAAATTAACTTCTGAGAGTAATAAATACTAACTAGAAATAGTTAGTTTTTTTGTTATGTAAAGGAGTTGATTTTAATGAATGAAAAGAAAAAGATTTGTGATCTGTACCAAAGAGTAAGCACTGATGATCAGGCTCGTGAGGGTTTTAGTTTACCAGAGCAAAAAGAAAGATTGGAAGCATTTTGTAAATTTAAAGGTTATGAGATAAAGGATTATTATGTAGATGATGGTATTTTACAATAAGTTTTTAAAATCTTATGTTTTAATAGATTTAAAGATGAATAAGTTAAAAGTTGAAAATTTAGGACAAATGAATATGTATTTGAACTATTATGAACAGGCAATAAATAGCAAAGACGATGGTAAACCAATAGGGATTATACTATGTGCCGAAAAAGATAAAGTAATGTTGGAATATGCTTTAGGTGGATTATCTAATAATATATTTGCTTCAACATATACTTATTATATTCCAAATAAAGAACAATTAATTAATGAAGTAGAAAAAGTTTTAAATAATGAAAAATAAATCAATATTAACAAAGAGATGAGTTTTACCCCATCTCTTTTAACTTGATACTACTTATTTTTTTCTTTTTTATTAAGATATTGTATAATTTTTTCTTCAATTATATTTAATCTTTTTTCAAGAGGATCATGAATATATTCATTTCCTAAATAGCCAATACATTCAAAAGCAAATGACTTATCTTTATCGTCCCCATTTTGAAAAATTATAAGTTGATTATATATTTTTTTTTCTTTATTTTGTAGGTCCATTTTTATTATTCTCCTTATCATATTCATCATATAGATATTTACTTATGTACTCATTCATTAAATTGTTAATCTTTTCTTTTTGATTATATATCAAATTTTTATTAATATAACTATTTATATTTATATCTTCTTTATTTATATTTAACATTTCGTCAATTGTATATTTTATATTATAAACAAATTCTTCTTTTAATATGTTTTTATTTATCAATAATTTCCCAATCAAATCATAATCATAATTATAAATATTATTGTAAATAGTTTGAAGAATTGTCTTATCAAAAGCATCACCATTTTTAAGTTCGTTTAAAGAATATTTTATAAATTCTTTTTTATTATCATCATTAAAATTAATATAAATATTATAATAGTTTTTATGGGCAATGATCTTAGTAAGATTTAGTGGATAATTTTCATTTCTTTGTATTTCTCTATTAAATTCAATCTCATTTAAATGTATTCCATTAGAAACTAAATATTTTTCTAAAAGTGATAATGGCTCTTCAATTTTATCAGTAAGAAAAGAATAATCTTCTAATCTACTTTCAACTTTTTCCGAATCAACTTTACCACTTGAAAATTCAGTTTGTAAATCATCAGCAACAATACCTCCGCCAGCTGTAGTGTATCCTCTAGTTATAATTTGTGCTCTTTTTTCTCCTTTTGTATCTAATAACCCAGTATTTAAAGCATTTAAAACTTTATTAATTTCATCTTTTGATCTTTCATAAACTGCCGATGCACCTAATTTTTGAGTTGCTCTTTCTTTACTTTCAAATAAACCATATTGTTTCATTAAACTAGTGGCAACAAAATTTGGCATATGAACTTCAATATAATATTGTAAATCCCTATCATCAATTATTAGCATATATTCAAATCCAGGAGTAGCATCTGGTGTCCTTATTAATTCATATTTTATATTTGCAAATCTCTCATCTTTTTTTAATAATTGTCCTATCATCGATATATATTCATCTTTAATAGCAAACATTTTACTTTGCAATGATACAATGTACTTACCAGTTTTATATTGTTGTATAAGATATGAATAAACAAGATGTTCTTTTTGATTTTTTATTTTTTCAAATATATCATTAATTTGTGATTCATTTTTAATATCAAATGTAATGTTTAAACTTTTTAATATATTTATTTTTGCGCCCTTATTTAATTTATTATCACTGAACAAAGCATTGCATATTTTATTGAACTGATATTCTTCTATTCCATCTAAATTAGAAATAAAGAAATTTGTTTGTGGGAAAACTTGTTCAATAGAATCCATAAAACTGAATGTACTTTTATCAAAAGATGGATAATATATTAAATTATAGTATTTTTCAATATTAGATTTTATTCTTTTTATATCTCCATCAAATATATGTGCACATTTATTAGTTAAAGCTAACGATTTTAAACAAGAAAAAATATTATTTTTAGAGAGAATATTTCTTACTCTATTACTTATACTATTTACATCCACTAATTCAACTTTTTCGCCTGTTTCAGTATCTATTATTGTAAGTTCATCTTTAATATTTCTTCTTTCATTTTTAATATTGTTTTCAAAAGTTTTTGATAAATTAGCAATTTTTTCTAATAAATGATTTACTTTATCTTGCGTTTTTTTATCATATAATATTTTACCATTATTCGAAGTAAAAATATTTTTTAATTGATTTATTAAAACGCCTAATTCTTTATATAAATCCATAAATACCTCCATTATTTAAAAATATTACTATTCCTATGTTAATTTTATTATAACATACAAATTTATCTATTTAACCAAAAAGTATTCTCAAAACTAAAAAAATGTATTATAATGTATTCTGTGATTGATATTTATGTATCAATTCGTATATTGGAAAAAGTTGTAGATATCTTCAACAACCGCTCCAGATTGATAGGAAACTCGAACTTTTCGAGTTTAAGTAATAAATGCTAACTAGAAATAGTTAGTTTTTTTTATGTAAAGGAGTTGATTTTATGTTAAATATAGAAACAAAAGAATTAAAAATAAGTGATAAACTAAAAAGAAAAATTGATATGATTGGAAGATTTACTAATACTACTCCAATTATAAATAATGGCTCAATTAAAAATATAACAGGTACAAATGTTGCTTATGTTATGCCACATATCATTATTATTAAGAATAACAAATACCTAATGTTTGATGAATGTGATGATGTTTATGCAAATACCTTTAAAGATAAAATATCATTTAAAGATTTGGAAAATTATATAAATAGTCATTATATATCTTTTTAAGTATTAGACTTCGTAAAATTGACTTTAAAGTGCCAAACAAGTGAAAGACATAATTTTTAGGTTGCAAAACGAAGTTTAAAATGCCAAACATATGAAAGGAGATATTTAAGAATATGAATGAAGATAAAAAAATAGAAAGTATTTACATTAGGGTCAGTTTAATTTATCAAATATAAGAAGTCCAGATGGAACACAGCTATATAATAATATTTTTAAAACAAGTAAAGTACCAACTTAATACTTGTTTTTTAATATAAATATTTATACTAATTTAAATTATTATTTATATTCTTGTTATATTAATTCTTTATATTATATTATTATATTATGTGTGACAAAAACATAACCTCTAGATGGACATTTTCATCACACCCTGATGGACAAAAACATCACCTCGTGACATTTGTTATTACTTTTTCTTTTAAAATAAAAAGACTAGTTTATTTAAAACTAATCTCACCAATAAATTGTAATTTGTATTTATCTTTTCTTAACAGGAAATTGAATCTCTGTTAAATAATCTTCTTCATTTTCTTTATTCCAACATCCATCAATATAACATTCTCTCGCATTATCTATTATCTCATATCTATTATCTTCAATGTATTTTAAAATAATATTATAAGAATCTCTTAAATTATTATAAGCTCCTTTGTGATAAATACATACTGCTGTAATAGGATTTGATTTCATAAATTTAACTTTATCAGTTTCATTTCCTAATTTTTCAACTGCTTGTGCATATCTAATCTTGATATCTTTTTCTTTGTATTCTCCATCCAAATAACTGATATAACAATAATCTGGGTTTATGCACTTTAAGTTTGGATTTGCTTTTGCACATTCTGTTCCTGCTTGTAAAACAAATTCTGTAATTTTACTAAAATCCTCTATCATTCCATCACGATAATAAATAATGTAACTTGGAATGTCTTTGATAAAAATCTCATTTTTCATATTGTTTTCCTCCAATAAATAATTTATTTTAGAAAGCTGGATATTGTAATCTATAAGATTATTTTCTATTTCTTTTTTTCTGGTTTTTAGTATTTTTACCATATCATAACCATCTAAAACTTTTTTAATGTCTTTAATTGATAATCCTACTTGCCTTAAAGATATTATCTTTGAAATTTCTACTAATTGACTGCTTTCATAGTATCTGTAACTAGTATATTGATCTATAAAAGTAGGTTTTAGTAATCCTTCTTTTTCATAATATCTTAATGTCTTTATAGTAGTTTTAGACATTTTAGAAAAATCTCCTATTTTATACATATTTTGCCTCCTCAAATTATTTATACAACCTACTCTAAGGGGAGAGTCAATATTTTTTAATGAAATTTTTTAAATTATTAAATTCTAATTTATTTAATAGTATGGCTAGTAATAATTGTATAACTATATGAGTTAATAGTTATCTTTATATTATCAATTTCACAATACCAGTTCTTGCCTTGTTTATGTATATTACAATCTTTATCTAATACTTTATTTTTACAATAATCAACTACATCATTAGTATCTAATTTAAGATTTCTCTTAATTCTATCAATACCCATTTTGGTAGTATGAATTTTACCTATATTAGATAATAATATTTCTTTATTCATTTATTATCAACTCCATAAATTGTAATTTGTTTTTCTAAAACAATGTTATTTGTTCGTTTATTTTTATTTCTTTTTTATATGCTTTAATAATGTCTTTCATATTATATAACATCCCATATTTATCACACTCATCACTAAATACTTTATATAGTTTTTTATAATTCGGTACTATACAATTATATTTATTACCATAATATTTAAGATATTTTAGTTTTATTTTTTATCATAAACTATTTATTATTTTTACTTATATACGTAACTGTAATAATAATACCAAGTATATTAACTCCAATAGATAATCCAAGTAAAACTCCACTACTAAAATCACTAAAATTACCTGATTGATTTCTACAGAAATATATATAAGTTAAATATAATAAGTTTCCTAAAATTATTAAATATATACCTGTATTTACTTTTTTCATAAATCCTCCTAATTAATTATTCGATTTTTTTTATTAAGTCTATTTGTTATTAATATAAATAATATACCAAATATTATTATAATTATTATATTAACTAATAAAGGTATTATATTATCTAAATTAAATATTTCTATTGAGCTTATCATTTCATTATTTCTTACATAATAGTATGTAGGAAGTATTTTAGATATTTTTATCACATAGGATGGCATATATTCAAATGGAACAAAACATCCACATAAAAATGATGTTCCAAGGGCTACAACATTTATAATACCCCCTATTGCACTTTTATTTTGTGTTATACTACCGATTAAGAATCCAATAGTTAAGCTACACATAGAAAATACAAATGAATTTATAATATATGCAATTCCATTTTGACTGATCATTAAATCTTTAAATAATATTATACTAAGTAATATATAAAGTAACCAAATTGAAAATATTACTATAAAATTAGATATTAAAACTATTTTATTATAAGAAGAATAATTAAAACTGCTTATAATAGTTCTCTTTTTTACATTTTCACTATTTAATATTGATAGTACCATACTAATACAATATACACATCCTGCAAGTAATGAGTAATTTAAAAAATTAAAATAACGTGTCATACTACTTAGTTTAGATTTATCTAATTTAGTTTTCATTTCTACTTTAATATCTTTATCCAATACATTATTTACTTTATTTATAAGTTCATCTTCACTATAATAGTCTTTATATAGTGAAATTTGTTTTATATACTTTGATACAAGCATAAAAGTATATGACGAATATGAATCTAAATCTGATTTATACTCTAATTCTACATTTTTATTATTTAATAAATCTTCTTTAAAGCCATCATAAATATATAAAGCAAAACTTATATCTCTATAAAATATAGCATCATCTATATCTTCTATATTTACTTTTTTAATGTTACAGTGTTTACTTAAATAATCTATAAGTCCATCTGTAACAATATTTTTACTATCTTTATTAATAATGGCTATATCAGGTTTTACTTCTTCAAAATTTAGTTTATTATTACTTGATGTTTGATTTAATACTGTTATTAAAATTAACATTACTGTATATAAAATAAGCATTCCTTTTAATTTATTTATTATTTTTAATATTGTTTTAAATACTATCATATTTCTGTCTCCTTAAGCTTATAAAAGAAATTAATAGACAGACTATTATAAATATTACTAAACATTTAATATCTCTAAAATATCTATCTAAAGTATTATAATAATAAATAGAATAAAATCCATCTGTTATTAAATTATTAGGATTAATTAAATTTATTATTTTAAAATTCTTATCTATTACATATTTTAATGTTACACCCATCATTCCTGACAGTACTGATAAAAACATTGAAATTGAAATAGTTATACCTATTTTTGCACCCTCTGATAATTTAAACAGTGATGAAATTAAAATACCAAGAGATATTCCTGCTAAATCTCCAATTAAAGTAAGTAAAAGAATTAAATAAAAATTAGATCCAAATGAAACGTTTAATATTAATTTTAAAAATATTATTAATATACTAATTCCACTTAGGCTAACAATATATGATCCAAGTGCAGAACTTAATATAATTGTACTTTTTTTTGCTGGTGAGATTGAAATTCTTTTACCTTTTTTACTCATATTTGCTAAGCAATTATTTAGTGCAGTAAGACCAAGCATACCACCATACATACATGCCATCGCTATTAAAGTATAATATTCTACCTGCATATAGCTTAAATTAAAGTTAGAAATATTTTTAAGTGTCAATCTATTTTCATTTGTTTTATCTACTATATCATTTATAATACTTTCTATTTTATATCCATAATTACCATCTTTTATTTCTTTTTCTATACTCTTTTTAGTTAAATCTTCTATAGTATTTTTACTTTCATTTATTTCAGTCAGGATATATTTAAGTAAAGTTTGTTCTAAACCATTTTCTTTTATTACCAAGTGTGGTTCATCATTAAGAAAATATACATATCCTTTAATATTTCCTTTATCTAAAAGATTATTAGCTTCATCTTTATTTACAGATTTAATATTAAATAGTTTATCTTTGCCATCACTATATTTTAATAAAGTCTCATAATATATATTATTTTCATTATTTTTATTGTTAATTATAGCTATATCAAATACTTTAAGTTCTTCATCTTTTTCTATATTTGAAAACGCCATATTAAAAAACATTCCTAGAATTATTGGAAAAGCAAATGTCCAAAATATCAAAACCTTATTTTTAAATAAAGTTTTTATTGTATACTTTAAATTATGAATAAACACTAGTCTCTTAATCTCTTTCCAGTAAGACTCAAAAATACATCATTTAATGTTGGCCCTTCATTTAAAACTTTACTCTTTACATTTACTTTCTTCTTTAATTCTTGGCTAGTTCCCTCAGCTATTATAACACCTTTATCTAAAATAATTATTCTATCACAAAGTATTTCTACTTCTTCCATATAATGAGTAGTATAAACTATTGTTGCACCATTTTCTCTTAATTTTTTTATTCCTTCTAGTATATTATTTCTACTTTGAGGATCTACAGCTACTGTTGGTTCATCTAAAAATATTAATTCTGGTTTATGCGCTATACCACAAGCTATATTTAATCTTCTAAGTAATCCACCTGATAACTGTTTAGGTAAATATTTTACAAATTCATTAAGCCCTACTAACTTTATAGCATCCATCACATATTTTTTTCTTATTTTTTTATCTTTAATATATAAACCACAAAAATAATCTATGTTATCATAAACACTTAACTCATCAAACAGCGCAATTTCTTGAAATACAACGCCTATTTTTGCTTTTATATCATATGAATCAGGTTCAATATCACAGTTAAATACTTTTATACTACCACTTCTATATTTCAAAAGTTGAAGTATACAATTTATTGTAGTAGATTTACCACTACCATTAGGACCTAATAGTCCTAGTATTTCTCCTTTATATACATTAAATGATAAATTATCTATAGCTTTCTTACCTTTATAATCTTTAGTTAAGTTTTTTACTTCAATTACTTTTTCCATATAATCTCCTTTTTATAATTATTTTTTTAATATATTATTTAAGATATCTTCATCTATATTACCATTATGTATTTCAAATAATATCATTGAAATATATTGTTCCCTAAGTAATTTATTTATCTCTTCAGATGTAAAAGAGCAAGCTTTATTAGCTATTAAATTAGCTATTCCACATACATATAAAAACATCTTAAGATGAAATTTTTTTGCTTTATCAATAGTAAGACCAGTCTCCTTACTAATTGTTTCAAATATTTTTTCACTAGCGCCAGATAAATTTATATATTTAAGTGCTTCACTTTTAGTCTCAATACTAAATAATATTTTAAATAAAATGGGTTCAGTACTTGCAAAATTAATATAATTAATTCCAAGATCTTTATATGATAAATTACAAGTATTTCCTTTAAGCATACATCTATCAAAAATCGAAGAAATCTCTTTTAGCACATCTTTTTTTAAATCATCCATATTAGAATATATATAAAATATTGGTTGTGTTGAACAATTTAATTTACTAGCTATTTTTCTTGCATTTAAATTTTGTATTCCTTCAGTTTTAATTATATCAATGCAAACACCTAGTATATCTTCTTTATTTATTTTTTTTACTGCTGGCATATTCACCTCTATATAACTATTGTTATTTATAACATCTGTTATTATTATATAATAGTTATCATTAATTGTAAATAATTGTTGTATAAAAAAAGATAATATTATCTATTATTACCTTTATATAAAAAGCAATTTATATCGTGTGAATATATAATTCCTATAGCTTGAAGATATGAATAAATAATCACAGTACCCACAAATTTCATACCCATTTTCTTTAAACTATTTGATATATCATCAGATAGTTTTGAACTTGTAATGCCTGTTTCATATATTATTTTATCTTTAGTAAATTTACTTAAATAATTATAAAATGAACCATATTCTAATACTATTTTTTTAAATATAATCGCATTATTAATACTAGCTTCAATTTTTAATTTATTTCTAATTATATTTTTATTATGAAGCAGTTCTTCTACTTTTTTTGAATCATAATTACAAACTTTATCTATATCAAAATCATCATAACATTTTTTAAATTCTTCCCTTTTATTTAATATACATTCAAATGAAAGACCAGCTTGAAATGATTCAAGTATAAGCATTTCAAATAAATATTTATCTTCAAAATTTGGTATTCCCCATTCTAAATCATGATATTTAATATACTTTTCATTTTTTAAATTACACCAACTACATCTATTTACATTTAATTCAGGTTTATATAGTATATCTTTATTTAATAATTCTAATTTGTTTTGCATAAAAATTGTTATTTTTCTAAAACCCAAGCTTGTAAAGATTTAATTTTAGTATCACAATAAGAACATTTACCCAAATTAGCGTCTATACTAGCTCCACAATTTGGACAAGTAATAATGTTTTTCCCTGGTTTTAATACTAGGGTATCTTCACTTACATGTCTTAATATATATTTATTTTTTATATATTTTGATTTTATTTTATTATTTTTAAAATATACTAATCTAATAGTAGCTGTGACTTTTATAAATTCGTTATTATTAACTTTATATCTTTTGTAATCAGTAAAATCAAGAATATCAAAATCAATTATATTGTCTTTTAAATAATAATATTTTCTAAGTTCATAATTAATATTGTTAAAAAATGTCTTTTTAGAAATATCATTTTCATTCCAAAATTTCATTTCTAATTTATTTTTATAATCTTTATATAGTTTTATTGGCATTAATAATATATATGCGTCTATTACATAAAAAAGATAATATAAAATTAAAGATAGTATAACACCATATATAAATATTTTATATATATCATAATTATTAAATGTTCTAGAAGTATTTTTAATATATAAATAACTTAATATAATACTAATTATTAAATCAAATATTCCTGTTATTATTCTATATTTATTACTTGAAAGTACTCTATCATAGTGATATTTACTTCCTAAATCTTTATTTATATAATCAATATTATAATACGTATTACAATAAGGGCATCCATCAACAAAGTTTTTTAATTTTGAATTAATACCACAATTTGGACAAGTATAATCTTTATTTTCCATATCCTTTGATATAAAAGTATATTCTATTCTTGAATCAAATTTATTTTCTTTATGTATTAATTTATTATTCAAATAATATTCTTTTTCATATCTTATTCCACTTTTTATATCATCATTATAAGAATTATCTGTATTTTTTTCATATGTATTATTACCTACAATATATTTAGTTTTAATATTAATGTTATACTTTTTAAGTTTATTTATTTGATAGTTTTCTGATATTAATGGCATAATTCACCTACCTATTATTATTATTGTTATTATTATTATTGTTATTGTTGTTATTGTTATTATTAGAAGAAGAACCTCCACTTAAAGAAGAACTACTTCTAGTATAATGTGGAATTATAGTAAAATTTGTATTTGATACTTCAACACCATCTATAGAACTATCACACATACTACTTATAACCTTAAGTTCTACTTCTTTAACATCATCATAAAGTATTAAACTATATGTGTTTCCTATTATAACACCATTTTTATATTGACTTAAAAAATTATATATTTCATCTATTTGTTCATTAGTCAATTTATAATATTTAAGTAAATCGACACATCTTTTTTTTCTAATTAATTCTTCATAAGTTTCAGGTTCTTTATTCATTATTTAACTCCTTATCTATATAATAAAATTCTATGTTTTGAAATGGTAAATTAATTGCCTGTATGTGATAATAAGCGTTATTTTTTTGTTTTTGATAATGATAATCACGTAAAGCATTTGTTGTAAAAAATATATTATTTGGATTAGAGCTTGAATATTCATATTTATACTCCCTAATCATATTAGATATATCATATATGTAGTAATCACTATTAGAATTTTTATCTAATACTCCTTTATATATTTGTGTTGTTGAAATATGACGTTGTTTAATTCTACCTTCATCACCATATTTAATTAAATCACCACTTAATAACATTATATAAAGTGAATTATTTAAAGGATAGTCACATAACTCATTTATTAAATTTTTTTTCATATAAATTAACACTTTACTTTTATCAGTAATATATACAATATTCCTTACTCCTTTAATAATTTGAGATTCTAATTTATACTTAATACCGTCAATTTCTAAAGTAAAGACTGAATTGTCATATATATATTTAAGATTAGGATCTTCATTAATTATATCTATAAGATTAGGATAATCATTTGATTTTTTTATAGGAATATAAGCGCTCTTATCTTCAAGTCTCATATTGCATACATAATCATATAAAAATTCTAAATTATTAGGATCTTTAACATATCCTCTATCTTTATACATTTCTTGTTGTAAAAGGCAGGTATAACTTTTATTTTCATTATAATTATTTTTTACAAAAGGACATCCTGTCTTACACAAATATAGATATCCACAGCTTTTACATTCATCATTTAAAGGTAATTTATTATGATTTAAAAATATCTTATTTTTAGCTGTATTTAATATTTCATCTACTTCATTTGTATATATATTTCCATAATAATAATCTTTATGTTTTTGTCCTCTTACACAAGAATATATATCACCATTTTTTTCAAGTAAGAAAAATTTCTCGCCACAGTTATTACAATTTGTACAATAATTTGGTCCAAACTCATCAAACCATGGACCATTTACTCCAGAATCTAAGTTAGTACCGTCAAATTCATCATGCATTCTTTTATAAAAGTGTACTTGCTCATCCTCAGTCATGTGATGAAGCAATTCATTAGAATTATAATCAAATCCTATCATAAAATTAAAATCATTCATATCTAAACAAGTATATTTATCTAAATATTTAATGTCTTTTATTATTTCATCTATATGCTCATAATGTTCTTTAAAAATAGTAGCTGAAACTTTTTTCTTATTTGGAATATCATTTAGCAAGTTTATATTTTCTAGTATTCTGTCTAAAGTTTTTTTATTTCCTTTTGTTATTCTATATTCATCATGAAGAGAAAAAGGTAAATCAAGACTACCTGATATAGATACATTAAATTCTTTTATTGTATCTATATGCTTCTTTAAATCATACATATTTGTTTTTATATGGGGATAGCCAATTTTAAATCCACCTTGAGTTATTATTTGTTTATTGTCCTTATAATAATTACTAATAAGTTCTACCAAATCATGAAACTTATTTTTTGAAAGTGTTGTTACTTCACCACCATGAAGTGATATATTAAATGGAATAACTCCATTATCTTTAAATTTTTTAATAGCATATTTTAATGTTTCAACTGCATCATATTTTGTTTTCTCATCCTTAGTATTATCCTCAAGATAACAATATCTACACTCCATATTGCATGCAAGAGTTGGAACATATAATAAATGTATATACTTTATATTTTGATTCATATTAACTCCTAATTTTAAAATTATTAAAATCCTGTCCTATTAAAATATGATATTGTAGTAGGACTTTCTTTAAATGCTCTTATGTTTACCATAGTATTTACTGGAATAGTAATTGAAAACAATTTATAGCATCTTCTAAATGCTGATGAGCCTATTTCATTTAGTTTACTATTTTCACTAAAAATAACACTATTTAAAGAACTGTTGCCATAAAAAGCATGACCACCTATTCTAATCACATTATCTGGTATAGTTATTTTTTCTAATGAACTGCAATTTTCAAATGTATTTCCTCTTATCTCACTTAAATTATTTGATAATCTAATATATTCTAGGGATGTTGCATTATAAAAAGATTCTCCTCCAAGGTAAGTAAGTGTATCAGGGAGATATATACGTTTAATTAATTTAGCATTATAAAATGCACCACCGCCTAAATAAGTAAGACTATTTGGTATATTTATATTTTTTAATTTTATACAATTTTTAAATGCTTGACCTCTTATTACTTTAATAGTATCAGGAAGTTTTACCTCTTCTAAGAACGGCATATTAGAAAAAGTATTTCCTCTTAACTCAACTACAGGTAAATTATTATATGTACTAGGTATTTTGGCACTTTTAAAATTAGTAATTCCAAAAGTATAAAACCTAACAGCATAACCAGAAGTAGTCTTTTCGTATAATATTCTAGGATTAATAAAGATTAAAACTGGAAGTAATAGTGCTAAAATGAAGGAAGAAAAACATACTATTTTAGAATTATCTTTTGTACTTGTTTTTTTAGTACTCATAATAATATTAGAAATTTTTTCTGAAGGTCTTGATTTTATTTGCTTTTTTAAATATTTAACTATATTATACTTTCTAGTAGCTTTATAAAATATAATTAATATTATTATTCCAATTATATAAGTATATACTGGAAAATGGAAAAAGATTAAAGATATAAATACGAAAAGTAATAAAGAAAAAATAATATTCATTACATTCTTTTTTATTAATATAGCACGTGGTATTAATTTATCCTTACTATTTTCTTCATTTAATTTAGAAATAATATAAGTTTCAAGCATTTTATCTTCATTTAATTTATATATTGGATCAAAATCATTAGAGCTTATGAAAGTTTTTGTAACTTCAATAACTGCGTCATCATTTTTTACAGCTTTAATATTATCCCCTTCAAGCGCTTCGCCACAAACTCCGCAAAATTTATCCGTAACTTTTACATCTGCTGCACACTTAGCGCATTTTAAAGTAATGCCTTTTACAACATTAACACTAGTATTATTTTTAGGTACTACTGCATCTTTACTTTTATCACTCTTTTTTTTAAACATAATATTATAGAAGAATCTAAAAAAAATAAGTAAAGCTGTTATATTAATTAAAGATACAGCTATATTTCTTGGTAAAAAAATTATAGATAATAAAACAAACATAATTAAAAGAATTTTATAAAACATTAAAAACACACACCCTTATCTAATATAATTAAATTGTATCATATAATTTTATAAATTACAAAAAAAATGATAAAAAATCATCTTTAATTTTACTTAATACAGTTATCATCTAATATTAGTGGTATTTTATGCGTTATAATCTTTTCATCCTCTAATACTGCATTTATCTCGAGATATAAACTATTTTTTTTATACTCTCTACAAGTTCTAGAGTATTCATCCTTTATTATTACTGTATTTTTTAAAAAGTTATCTAAGGTAATTAACTTTTCACCTTTATAGTTATAAGAATCTATTTTTTTTATTATATCATTATTTTGTTCATATAAGGTACATTCTATTTTTTTATATTTAGATGTATCTTTAATACCACAATAATCTATATTTGATATATATATAGCTGTTTTACTCTTATTATAGCTAACTATTCCTGTTATATTAAATTCATCACAATTTGATTTAAGTCTCTTAAACTTAAAATTATTATCACTTTTTATATGTATAAATATTAATATAGTTATAATAATAACTAATAAAACAATTAACAAAATAAATAATTTATTATTACTTTTTTTATTATTTTTAGAATAATTTCCGTCTAACATATCATCTATACTTATAGAAAAGTCTTTAGCTATTTTTCTTATTAACATTGTATCAGGCATATTTATACCATTTTCCCATTTACTTACTGCTTGATATGTAACATTATATCTATCAGCTAAATCTTTTTGCGTTAAATTATTATCTTTTCTAATTTTTCTAATTAATTTACCAAATTTATCTTGATCCATTTTACCACCAACATAAATAATTATATCAAAAAAAATAGATTTTTTAAATCTACATTATTAAATCATATGGTATATTTACACTAAATTCACCAGAACTATAAGGCGCTACTTGATATCTTTTAAAAAATATTATTATTCCATTTTTACTAAATACAAAGTTATTAAAATTATTATATATAGGTTTAGTGCCATCTAAAAGCATATCATAATCTACTATTCTTTCATTATTTTTAAGTTTCTCTTTTGATTCAAAAGAGAATATATCTAATACTTTATTATTATATTTAATTAAATCATCAAGAGTAATTATTTTTTTATTATCTATATCAAATACTACTGTATATATCATGTGGTCTGGATGTGCCATAAAATAATGAGATTCTATTTTAAATACATATGATATATAACTTGAATAAATATATTTATCATAAAATATAATTAATGAATAATAGTTATCTTTTATAGGGCTTGATCTTATATTTTTTTTAAATTGGATTATATAGTCATTTAATTTTTTATTAATTACACTATTTAATTTAGAATAAGGAGTAATAGGAGAATATACAAGTATTTTATATTCATCATTTAATTCTTCTATTTTATATTCTTGATTATTAGTAATTATTAAGCTTTTTGCTTTAACTTTAATATTAATTATATATATTAAAAGAAATATAATTAATATTGTTAAGTTTATTATTACAATTCTACTTTTCATATTACATTATATTTCTTTAAAAAAGCATTATTCAGTAATCTTAGCCCATTTATTAGTAAGATTATCTATTTCAATTTCTAATTCATTTATTTCATTTTGTATAGATGTAGATTTTTCTAAGTTAAGATAAACCTTCTCTTTTAATAATTCTTGATTTAATGTTTTTACTTTGTTTTCAAGTAACAATATTTTATGTTCAAGAGCTTTTAATTTATTATTATTAGATTTAACTTTATCTTTTTTATTACCATTTTTCTTAGTCTCACATTTATTTAAAGTATTAGATTTTATACTATTTTTCCATTCACTATATCCATAATTATATAAATAAGTATCATTTTGTGTAAATACTAATAATTTATTACATACATTATTTATTAAGTATCTATCATGACTTACTACTATAATAGTACCTTTATATTCTTTTAATAATTTTTCTATCGTATTTTTACTTATTATATCAAGATGATTACTAGGTTCATCTAATATAAGTAAATTAGGCTTATTATTTAATATTTTAGCAAGACTTACTCTTACTTTTTCTCCTCCAGATAGACAATTTATTTTTTTAAATACACTATCCCCACTAAATTCAAATGCACCAAGTAAATTTCTTATTTCATTTGATGTCATTTTAGGATTAGCTTTTTCTATTTCTTCATAAATTGTATTATTTTCATCTATATTATCTAGTTGTTGCGAAAAATAACCTATTTCAACTCTTTCACCAAATGTATATTTTCCACCTATTTTATCAAGTTGTCCTATAAGAGTTTTTATTAAAGTTGTTTTACCACTTCCATTTTTTCCTATTATACCTAGTTTATCCCCACGTAATAAATTAAAGTTTAAAGTACTTATAATATGATTATTATAACCAATTTGTAAATTTTTAACTTTTAGAACTTCCCTATATGACTCTTTATTTGGTGTAAAATTCACTTTAAATGTTTTTGTGTTTTCACGTTCTGGTTTATCTACTTTAGTCATTCTATCTATTTGTTTTAGTTTAGACATTGCCATTGATGCTTTTGAGGGTTTATATCTAAATTTATCAGCTATAGCTTTAAGTCTATTAACCTCTTTTTCATAAGAATTATAGTCTTTTAATTGCTTTTTATAATCTTCTTCATATTTTTCTTTAAAATAAGTATAATTACCATTATATCTTTTTAAAGTATTATTTTCTATATTATATATAACATTACATACATTATCTAAAAACATTCTATCATGACTTACTATTATTATACTTTTATCATAATTTTTAAGATAATCTTCTAACCATTCAATTGTATCTATATCAATATGATTAGTAGGTTCATCTAATATAAGTAAGTCGGGTTTACTTAATATAAGTTTAATAAATGATAACTTAGCTAATTGTCCATTTGAAAACTCACTTAATTTTTTTAGTTTATCTTCTTCATTAAATTTAAACTTTGCTATTGCAAGTTCTATTAAATTTTTATATGTATATCCGCCTAAATACTCATATTCAAATGTTAAATCATTGTATTTATTTAATACTTTCTCATTATATTCTTTAGATAAACTAACTTCTAATTTGCGAAGATTTTTTTCTATTTCAATAATATTACTATAAGCACTTTTTATATAATCTATCATCAAAGTATCCATATTGATATCTAAATTTTGCTTTATATAGCCTATTTTAAAATTATCTTTTTCAATTTTAAAATTATCAGAATAACTAAATAAATCATTATTTATAATAGCTCTTAATAGTGTAGTCTTTCCGCATCCATTTCTTCCTACTATTCCTATTTTTTCTTTTTCTTTAATATAAAAATTAATATTTTCTAGTATTTTATTACCTGATAATTCTATATTACCATTATTTATTTTATAATACATCTTATCACCTAACTTATATTATATATTAAAAGCAAATAAAATAAAAGGTTTCCCTTTTACATTATTTTCATATCTTTTAATTCTTCTAAAGTTTTATAGTCCCACTGTGAAGGTTGAACTAACGCAATATGAGGTTGCTTTAATAAAAGCATAAGAACTCTTGATATGCCTATTCCTCCACCAATTGTATATGGAAGTTTTCCTTCTTTCAAATGTTTATGATATGGTTGTTTTAATCTTTCCATATGAGAAGATTTTAAGAGTTGACTTACTAATGATTTTTCATCGACTCTAATTCCCATACTAGAAAGTTCAATAGATTTACCTAATACTTCATCATACACAAGCAAATCTCCATCTAAACTCCAATCATCATAATCTGGACTTCTTAAATCATGAACCATACCTGATTTAAGTTTATCACCAATTCCTATTATAAACACAGCACCCATTTTTTTTGTTATTATCTCTTCTCTTTGTTTTGGCGTTTTATCCTTATACATATCTTCAAGCTCTTGACTTGTTATAAAATATATTGACGCAGGAAGAGATAAAGTAATAAATGGATATTTAGTTTTAATATATTTTAATGTTTGCATTAAAGAACTATATATTTTTCTTACAATATATTTTAAGAATTTAATAGTTCTATCAGATTTAGATATAACCATCTCCCAGTCCCATTGTTCTACTAAATATGAATGTGTACAATCAATAGTTTCATGCGTTCTTATAGCTTTCATATCAGTATAAATACCGTGATATAAAGGAACTTGATAAAGCGCTAATGCTTCTCTTTTCCATTTAGCAAGTGAATGCACTATTTCAAACTCTAGATCATCTATTTTAAATGAAACACTCTTCTCAACTCCCGATAAATAATCTTGTAATCCACTTTCACTCCTTACAAATAATGGGCATTGAACTTTTTTTAACATTAATTTTTTTTCTAATTGTTTTTCAAAATATTTTTTTACTTCATCAATCATTTCAATTTTTAAAATATAACTTAATTCTTTCATAATTTCCTCCTCTTAATTATTTAATTAAGATACTTGTAGGGAATATCTATTAAATTATTTTTATTTTTACTTATCTTTTATTTTTTAATTTTATGTTTTATTATAGAAAGTACCACCTCCAAAATTGTTTATAAAAACCCGTATCATCCTACAATAAGGACGAATACGGGTATCCGCGGTGCCACCTTAATTTATTACTATTTTACGTAATCACTTTTTCATACTCTAACAAGTACTAGCAATAAGATAACGGATTGCTTCCGAATTAGTCTACTTGGAAAATCCTTTCGGTAATTAGCTCCTGGGTGTTCTTTCGTCAATTATTTATTATTAGTTCACACTATACCTAACTCACTCGAATAAATATTTTGAGTACTTTTCCCAATCAACGCATAATCAATATATCAATTAATTTATAAAATGTCAAATTACAGTATCAATTATATTTTTTAAGACTGTCTTTTATTTAATACTTTCTTTAATGTTTTAGTAAAATTATTTCTTTCTATATCAAGAAAGATATTAGCTTCATTTCCATATGCAATGAAATCATCTTTTTTTGTTCGTATTTTATCTACATCAAATATATAGGAAATAAGCTTTTCTTTTTCACTTAAATGTGGCTTTGAAAAATCAAACGAAGAATTTAAAAATATTTTATACATATCATTTATAGAATATGGATATTTATATGGATCTATGTAATTTTCTATTTTTCTAACATTACTTATTAATTTCATCATAACTTCAGCACTTATCTCTTTATTAAATTTTTTTGAAATTTTCTTAAAATCTTTTAAAAACTTATTATCATTAAATTTACCATATAATTTAAATTCTTTATTTATATTGCATATATTTATTAAAGTTTCAGAAAGTACTAATCTACTCATATATGAAATAGATTTTAAGTATGGGATTAACATTTCATAGTTCTTAGACTTTATAATTTTTTCTATTTTTTCATATATATCATCTGTGTATTTAGTTAGATTAATATCATTAAAACGATTCCCATCTAATTTATCCATAAAACTTTTTGTTTTAAAAAAATACTTATAGCTATATAAATAGGAGTTATCTAAATTATTACGTTTACTATCAAAAGTAGGATCAAAATAATAAACACCATCAATATTATATTTTGGATCATTAATATAAATTACATTTCTAGCATGTCCTACATTTTTTTCTAAATCATGTAGTTTTACAATATTATTTTTAATACCTAAGCTACTTAATATCGCACCAAATATATTTGCATACCCAACACAAACTATTTCATCTCCAAATAAAACATTGGATAAATCTCTTGATTTTAGTGATGATTCACCTTTATTTTCTCTTTTATATACCCTATTTCTTACATAATCATAAACATACATAACTTCTTCAGCACAAGATAAATTTAAGCTTTTAATTTCTAATGCTTTATCTTTTATTTTTTTTATAATTTTATAACAATCAACTAAACTTATATATCCTTCATTATTCTCTAAATTAATATATATTTTTTCTGATATAGATCCATAAGTATTTAAAAGATTGATTAATTTATCATAATCAGTAATTAATAATTTATCATTAATTACTATTTTTTTTGTTAAAAGTATTGGATTACTTTTTATATAGTCAACACAGGATATATTTTCAAATGATAAACGTATATATTCTACATTATCAAATATTTTATCAAAATTATTTAAAATTTCTCTTGCTTGTTTTTCTGTTTCATATACTAAATCCTTAGCAAAATCTGAATCATTCAAAATAATACTTTTGTTATATTCTTCATTTGCTAAAACCCAAGTTTCAAATGCACGCTTATTTTTTAACTGAGAACTTAAAGTTTTTGTTGAATCTATATAAATAGACAAAGTAAAATCAGTTTTATACGGCGTGAGTGAAATTTCAAACTCTGTATATAATTTATCTATTAATTCTATTTCTCCGCTTTTCATATAACCCCCATAAATAATTAATGAGTATATAGTATCACAAATTATAATAGGTGTCAAAATAGTAATAGTATATTATAAAGGCCTTAATCAAAAAGTTTATATCCTAGTTTTTCTATTTCTAAATTTGCAGTATTGGATAATTCAGATTTTTTTAATTTATTAATATCATAAAATTTAGCACCTAACGAGTCATCATTTATTTTATCAATTAAAATATTTGACTTAATCTCATTTTCAAAACTATTTATCTTATAAAAGAATCCTATATGATGACCTTTAATTAATTCACCTTTGTGTATCCACTCAAAAGTAACTGAATTGCCATCAAATAATTGATAATCAAGGACTTTTATTCCAACTTCCTCCTCTAACTCTCTTATTAAAGTTGTCTCCGGATTCTCACCCCACTCAATTGTTCCTCCAGGTAAATCTAATTTACCATCATATGGGCCTCCAACCTTTTTAATTAATACTATTTTATCTTTATCTAGTATTAATCCATATGCTCCAATATGTTTAAATTGTCTCATTATATTAACCTCCCATTTCTTTATTTTATAAAAAAATTCAACAATAGTTGAATTTATATACATATATGGTGTCCTGTTAGGGACTCGAACCCTAGACCCACTGATTAAGAGTCAGTTGCTCTACCAACTGAGCTAACAAGACATTTAACAATTACTAATTAATTGTATCATAAAAAAATAAAAATGTACATGGTTTTGTACATTTTTTATACATTTTTATTTGCTTTTAATATAATTCTTACATTTTTCGTCTATTGTATCTAATAATTTATATGGATTAACATTATCTTCTTTAGCTATAATTTTAGATAAAGAATCAATTAATCTACTATCAAATCCTACTTTTATTAAATAATTTAAATATGATAAAAATAGTTTATCACTTATTCTACTTATATCTGTTCCAGATATAAAGTTAAGTATCATTACTATATAACAAAACAAATCCGAATTTTCGTCTGCACATATATATCCAGGACTATCAAAATTATCAACTATAGGATATTTATCCTTACTATATCTTATTAATGATTCTCTATTAAGATATTTAGACGGAAAATTAATATTATTATTTATTTTACAAGTATCAAGATCTACTGCATATATTTTTCCTTTATTATCAATAATAATATTTGATTCATGTAAATCATTTAAATAAATTTTTATATTATTTCTTGTTTGTTTTAAATCTTCTAAAATTTTTCCGACTTCTTTTAAATAATATATTTTTTCTTCTAAAGAAATATCATTATTATCTAAAGTTTCTTTTAATGTATTTCCATTTATATATGGCATAGTTAAGCATTTGATTTTATTATTAACATATAAATACCCATTTGGAATTAATAAGCTTTTAGGCAATATATTTTTATTATCGTTTAAGCTATTTACCGTATATATAGTACTATTAAATATATATCCACTATCAAATAATAATTCTTTTACCAAAATATCATCATATTTATATATTCCATCTTTTTTGGTACTATATTTATTCTTAAATTTCAAAAAAGTTTTTTCATTTAAGTATATATTATTCATGTTTTATAGATTTAATATAGTTATATGAGTCTTTACACATTTCTTCTATTCCTAATTTAGCTTCCCAACCTAAAGACTCTTTAGCATAACTAGGATCTGCGTAGCACATAGCTATATCTCCTGGTCTTCTTCCAACTATTTTATACTTTACTTCTACATTATTTACCTTGCTAAATGTATTTACAAGATCAAGTACACTATATCCCTTTCCAGTACCTAAATTATACGCATCAATACCATTTGTTTTCATAACTTTTAAAATAGCTTTAATATGTCCTTTAGCAAGATCAACTACATGTATATAATCTCTAACACCTGTTCCATCAGGTGTATTATAATCATTACCAAATATACTTAATATCTCTAGTTCTTTATTTGCAACCTTTACTATATATGGCATTAAATTATTAGGTACATCATTAGGATTTTCACCAATAAGCCCAGATTTATGAGCACCTATTGGATTAAAATATCTAAGTATAGCTATACTCCAAGTATTATCTGATTTATATAAATCTCTTAAAATATTTTCAATCATTAATTTTGTTGTTCCATATGGATTTGTTGTTGAAAGTGGAAAAGATTCCTTAATTGGTAAAGCTTTTGGGCTTCCGTATACTGTCGCACTTGAAGAAAATACTAATTTTTTACAATTATATTTTTGCATAACTTCTAAAAGACTAATTGTAGAAATTATATTATTATTATAGTACATAAGAGGCTTCATAACAGATTCACCAACTGCTTTATATCCTGCAAAATGTATAACCGCATCTATACTATTGTCTTTAAAAATTTTATCTAATGCATCTTTATTACAACAATCAACCTCATAAAATAGTAAAGATTTACCTGTTATTCTTTCTATTTTATCTATCACATCTTTTTTTGAATTAGATAGATTATCTACGACAATTACATTATATCCCTCATTTAATAATTCAACGCAAGTATGACTACCAATATAACCTGCGCCACCAGTAACTAATATATTCATAAATCCTCCTATATAAATTATACTATTTATTTTTCTTTAAGTCAAAAGATATATCATAATTACTAGGTCCTTTAATACATTTACCATCTATATTAAATCTTGATGAGTGACATGGACAATCCCAAGTCTTTTCTACTTCATTAAATCTTAATCTACATCCCATATGAGGACATTTTATATATACCATATGAGTTCCTTTAGAGTCATTATATACTCCTATATTTTGACCATTTATTTTAATTACTTTTATATTATCTTGTTTATATTTAAAATAAGATTTAATAGATCCATATATATACTTTGGAAATTTAACTATATTAGATATATTAATTCTATAAGGATTAAAAATATCATATTTGTTTTTTTTATTATTTATCCTATCACTTATAATACAAGCTCCCAATATACCATTAGTAATACCCCAAGTATTATATCCACAAGATATATACATATTATTTTTTATACTACCTATATAAGGCATATAATCACTAGTTATAATATCTGTATTAGTATATTTATAAACTATATCCTTACTATCTATATCAAACTCTTTTTGCAACTTACAAAAACACTCTGTATCTATTTTATTTTTATATAAGTTATAACTTTTACCTAGTGATATTTTATATATATTTTTTTTATCTTTATAAAACCTAGTTGAATATATAGGATCTGATGTACTTATATATGTATATTTGTGATATGTATTAACTTTACTTACTATAATATATGATTTTTCTAATGAAGATTTTAATGGTAGTAACAGTGGAAATAAAAAATAAGGATACTGTGTAGCTACTACAACTATTTTAGCTTTAATAAAGTTTTTAGTAGTTGCGCAAATATAACTATTACCTATCTTTTCTATTTTAGTTATATTTGTATTTTCATATAAACTTACACCACTATCAATTAATATATTATATAATCCATCTAAATATTTTAGTGGATTAAATACATAAGTATCATCTACTCCATATAATTTATATTTATTTAATTTTACAAAGTTTGTTACTTCTTTTACTTTAATTTTATTATTTAATAAAAATTTTACTTCTCTATCTAATTTATGAATATCCCCCTTATTTGATGGAAACACATATGAACTTACCTTTTCTAAATCACAAGCAATTTTTTCTTTTTTTATTATTTTTTTTAATTTTTTCATCGCATATATCTGAGAATTTAAATAACTAGATGCAGTTATATTATCGGTCACATCAAGAATTTTTGTATAAACTATACCTTGAAAATAATTTATTTTAGCAGTACTTCTTAGTGTTACTCCAAAGCCTATTTTTCGTGCATCTACTACACATACATTTTTATCCTTTAATAAATAAGCAAGCGTCATACCAGTAATTCCAGCTCCGATTATTAATATATCTACATCTATATTCTTACTTAATTTATTTACTTTTCTATTATTATAGCTTTTCCATATACTCATATTACCTCCATATAGAAAAAAATATAAAATATTACTTTTATATTATTTTATATTATCAAACAAATTATTTAGCATATTATATTTTTCATTAAGTTTAATGTCATCTATCTTTTCTACTACATACCAACCATTTCTAAACATAACATCGTATATTTTTCTATGATTAGAAAGGCAATCTAGAAACATTTCCTTTTCTTTTTGGCATAAATTACTATTACTTGATTCTGTTAAACTAACAGAATAAGTTTTAACTAAATATTTCAAATCATTTAGTAATATATTTATAATATCCTTATCATTTAATTCCATATCATTAACTTCTACTTTTTTATTTTTTATTTCATTATTCATTAATACCTCCTAATATATTTAATATACTTTGCATATTTGAAAGAAATAAATTTAATGTATCATTTATAACTGTTTTTATTTCTTCATCTTGTATATATAAAATATTCTTTAAAGTATTTTTATAAATATTATAATTTAAATTGAATAAATCACATAAATAAGCTAAATCTTTTGTACTTATAATATTAGGTACTTCATTATAATTTAAATTCATAAAATCTCCTAACTATAAAAATTCTTTTAATTTTTCTACAGCTTCTTCTTGCATTTTTACATATTTATTTATAAGGTTTTCTATCTTTTTATCAGTATCTTTATGGTTTAAAAGTTTTCTACCTTCAATAATTCCCATATTAGTTCCTTTTATTAATAATTCTGCTATTTTACTAGTACTATCGTCCATAGTTGTTTTTATTGAAATACCATACCATGTAAATATTTTATTTAAAGTACTAGTTTCGTGTGGAGACTTATCACTATAGTCTGGATATAAAGTAAATATTTCATCTTTGATATCTTTATATTTATTAAGCTGATTTTTTAATTCTTTTTTTAAATTTTTGTCATCTACTTTATCCATAATAAAACTAATAGCGTCTATTCCCATACTAGCTCCCTTACATAACTCATCAAGCACATTTATTTCTTCCATATATTTCCTCCCATAAATATAATGTAACCTTTTTTACTATTTATACAACTTGTTTTTAAAATTTTATTATTATATAATAATTGTGGTGAGTTTATGAAATCTATTAAAGATGATACGTGCAACAAGTTAATTATTAATAAATCTAAATTTATAACTAAGTTATTTAGAGTACAAAATAAAGATGAAATAAATAAAATTTTAGATAATATTAATTGTGAATATAAAGATTCAACACACATATGTTTTGCATACATAGTTAATGGTTTAGAAAAATTTAGCGATGATAAAGAACCTAGTGGGACTGCTGGAATACCTATTTTAAATGTTTTAAAAAAGAATGAACTTGATAATATATTAGCAGTTGTCATTAGATATTATGGTGGGATTAAACTAGGTACTGGTGGACTTTCTAGAGCATACTCTAACTCTATTATTGAAGCATTAAAAAAGACTAATATAGCAAGCCTTACTTATGGATATTTAGTAGAAATGGAATTTAGCTACAATAATACTAAATTAGTTGATTATATTTTAATAGATAAAAAAATTATAAGTAAAGAATATAAAGACAATATAATATATAAATTTTATTTAAATGAAAATGAGTTATTTTTTGTTGCTGAACTTGAAAAAATAGCTATTCATTTATCATTAAAAGATAAAGTTCTAATCTTAGAAAATTAGAACTTTATTTTTGTATTATTACTATTCATATTAAAATATCCATTTATATATCTATCAAATAATGCTTTATATGATACTTGATTTACTGGAATATTATTATTAATTAGATAATCTATTAAATACTTTTTTTCTTCATACTTAATAATTCTACCAGTACCACTTATTGGATGATTATTTTTATCAAACTTAACACCTATTATAGTTTCTGTTTTATATATATCACTTATATTAAGCATATACGTAATAGTATTTCTTCTTGTAAACTGCTTTAATACTCTATATTCACTTTCATCAAGACACCTTGCAATATCAAGCAATTGATAAAAACCTAATTTAGTCATACTATAATAATCTAGTATATCAAAAGGTCTTATTCTATCACCAACTTCTATTCCAGATAATATTAATTCAATCATTTTCCTTATAGTATTTAATATTACAGCATAATTTTTAGACATTCTATTTTTCTGATAATTAACATATGAGGTATATAAAGGATGATTAAAATATTTTAAAATTTTTACTGATTCTAATAGATCCTTACTTGTACCCTCACTTTTATTTTTTATATAATCAGTTACAATATCTATAGCAGTAACTAAATTTTCATTGAGCTTTGTATTTTTTTCTTTTTCTTGTAATTCTTTTTTTATTAACAAATTTTTTTCCTTTTTTAGGTTATATGAACTTGTATATTTAGTTATAAATAATTTAATTTTTTGAAGCTCTAAAGCAGTTAAATTATATTCATCTATGTGAAGGCCCATTATTGTATATTCTAATCTTGATGGTAGCATATTTTTTTCAAGTAAACAATATATATATTTAAAACCTATTGATAATATATTACTTATAATAACAGCTTGTGAGTAATCTTGATAAAAGCAAGCTCTTATTATTTTATTATAATTATCAAGTTCTTCTTTTGTTAATATATGTCTTATTTCAAATTTCATTTTAACAAATGAGTTCTTTTTTAAATTTAATTCATTATTTATATATTCATAAATTTCATTTGTATTAATATTATTTTTATATAAATTTTCAACTTTCTTAAACTTTTCTTTTTTAATATTAATAACAATATTATCATAATCATTTATATATTTATTAATACATAATTTTATTTTATTAATATCACCTATAGAATATGGATATAGGCAAACTTTACTATATAAAGTATTAAGTTTTCCTTTATTAATTCCTATATTATATAAATATTCAAATATTATTTCTTCTTTTTCTTCTGTTAATATTAAAATATATGCATATATATATGAATCCAACTTTTTAAATATTTGTAAAAATACCTCATTAATACTATTATACATTGGATTATTAACATAATATTTTGCTCTTATTATCATTTCATATAATCTTTTTTTATTTAAAGTATATATATGACCAATGTACTTAATTAAATCATCTATATTTTTATTATTATTGTAAAATGATAATATTCTATTAATAATTTCTAATTCTGAATCTATTTGTTCTTTACTTACTTTTATTTTTTTATACTTATTTAAAAATTCTAAATACTTATATACTACATCATTACCATAAAAATTTATATATAAATAGTTATATTTATTAACTAAAGGTTCAATCTTTATATCTTTATTTATAAATTGTTTTATTATATCCATATCATCATCTAATAATGATTTTAAAATATATACCTCTTCTATATCTACAAAAATATTTTCAATTATATCAAGAATTATATTTTTATCTTCATTAGAAAAATCAGCTGAATATATTAAAAACCAAATAAAATTAGTATTATATAAATTTATTTTTATTAAATATTCTTTTATTTTATTAAAATCTTTACTTTCAACATATATTTTTTTAAAATTTTCAAATAATTTAATATAATAATCTTTATTTCTAAATAAATATGTATCAAATATTTTTTTTATTTTAGATTTATTTGGATTAAAATACTTTAATGATTTTAATAATTCATAATTTTTAATGGGATCTAAGCATTTTTTATAAAATTCGAATATTTCAATAGAATTTGAAGCACTAGTTTTATTATATTTACTCTCTATATTTTTTATATAAACATATGAATCATATTCAGATAAAATATCAAGTATTTTATTATAATATGGATTGTTTTTTAAATTACTTTTTTGTATATCATAAACACATGTTGGATTCATCATTAACATTTCAAAGAAATCAATTGTATTTTTATCATATTTTTTTATGGTATCTGTTAATATTATTATATTATCTTTCATAAAATCCCCCCAATTAGGATTTATTATAACACATTTAGTTATATTTTCAAAATAAAAAGACTAATGATAGTCCCAATTATTTTTTGTATTGTAATAAAGCATAGCTTTAAGCTTTAAAATTAAAAATTTATATTTAAATTTTAATAATAGCTTATTTTTTCCTATATTTTTAATTATTAAATTATATTTTTTAATTAAATAGTTAATATATTTTATATTATTTTTTAAATATGGGCCATACTTTAAATCACTTTTTGAATATTTTTTTGTTCCTTTTTTGAACTTTATTATTACATATGGTTTATTTTTGTCAATAATAAATATTTCACAATCAATATAATATCCTAAATTTATTACATTAGTACGTAACATTTTAATATCATTATTTGATGAAATAATAAGCGTATCACTTAGTCTATTCGTTTTTAATATGTCAAGTATTGTATGTGTTCCCATACCACTTATTACAATAGTATCACTTTCTTTTATTTCTAGATTTAAAAGGCCATCTGTCAATTTAGTTTCTATTTTATCTTCTAAATTATATTTTTTAATATTATTTTTAGCAATTTCTAATGCATTTTTATTTATATCTGTAGCTATACAAGAATTATTATTATAAAGTGTAAGATATATATCTAAATATGCATGATCACATCCAACATCAATAACACGAGAATCTTTACAAACAAGCGTCGCTACTGCTTTTAACCTATTTGATAAGTTCATCAATCACCCATATAATCTCTTAATTTTCTAGATCTAGATGGGTGGCGAAGTTTGCGTAAAGCCTTAGCTTCAATTTGTCTAATACGTTCCCTTGTTACACCAAACATCTGACCAACTTCTTCTAGTGTTCTTGGTTTTCCATCTTCTAGTCCAAATCTTAGTCTAATTACTTTTTCTTCTCTTTCTGTTAATGTTTCAAGTACTTGACTTATTTCATCCTTAAGCATCTCATTAGTTGCAAATTCCTCAGGACTTAAGTTTCTCTCATCTTTTATAAAATCACCTAAATGAGAATCATCTTCTTCACCTATTGGTGTTTCTAAACTTACTGGATCTTGACTAATCTTATATATTTCTCTTACTTTTTCAACAGTTGTATTCATCTTCTTAGCAAGTTCTTCTTCACTTGGTTCTCTATTTAATTCAAGAGTTAATTGTCTTTGAACACGAGCAAGCTTATTTATAGTTTCAACCATATGTACAGGAACACGTATAGTACGTGCTTGATCAGCTATAGCACGTGTTATAGCTTGTCTAATCCACCAAGTTGCATATGTAGAAAATTTATATCCTTTAGAAACATCAAATTTATCAACGGCTTTCATAAGTCCAATGTTTCCTTCTTGAATCAAATCAAGAAAAAGCATTCCACGACCTACATAACGCTTCGCTATACTTACAACTAAACGTAAATTAGCTTCTGCTAGTGTGTTTTTGGCATTTTCATCACCACTAGTAATTCTGTCTGCTAATTTGCTTTCCTCTTCAAGTGTTAATAATTTTATTTGACCTATTTCTTTTAAATACATTCTGACAGGATCATTAATTGTTAAATCTTTAGTTAAAGTACTATCATCTAGTAAAAGCTTAGAACCGTCGTCATCGCCTTCATCACTTTCAGATATAACAGCTATATTATTTTCATTAAATGCATTATATAACTCATCTAAACTATCAGAATCTAGATCAAGACCTTTTAATGCTTGAGCTAATTCTTCATAAGTAACAAATCCCTTTTCTTTACCCTTTTTTACTAATTCATTTTTTCGTTCTTCAAAAGATTTTATTTCATCAATCATTTTCTACACTCCTTTTTTTTATATCAATAACTTTGTTTGCTAATTCTAACTTTCTTTTATAGTCATCTTCTTTTTTCATTTGTTCCTTATACATTTTAAATTGCTCTTTTAAATTATAATTTCTTATATTATTTAAATAGTCATCAATTAAATCATAATTAACCTCATTACTTAAATTAAGAGATACTATAGAACTTAAAGCATCAATAGACTCTTTATCATTATCTAAAAAAGTAATAAAATCTGCTACATTTATATAATTATTTGTTTTATAAAAATAATCTATTTGATAAGCAAGTTGTCTATATTTATCCGTTGGCATTCTTGTAATTTTATTCTCATACATTTTTATTACATCTGGGTCAATTAACATATAATATAGTAAATTCATTTCAGATTTTTGATACTTATCTAATTTAGTTGTTACTTTTTTTACTGGAATATATTTTATATTTTCTTTTTTTGTTAATTTACTTTTAATTATTTCACTAGATATGCCAGTATCCTTGCTCAATTTATTTATACTTGCCTCTTTTAATATATCATCTTCTATTTTATCTATTTCTTTTATCATAGTATTTGTATAATTAGCAAGTTCTAATGGATTATTTAGATTATACTCATTTTTTAAAAGAGATTCTCTAAATTCCATGACAGTCATAGCATTATTTATTTTATTTTTAAATGCTTCTGCACCATTTTTTATTATATATTCATCTGGATCACTATTATCTTCAAGTCTTACTATAAGTGGATTTATACCAAGATGCTCAAATTCTACTATTGCTGCTTTAGTAGCCTTAAGACCCGCAGCATCACCGTCAAAACATAATATTACGTTACTTGAAAGCTTCCTAATTAATAAAGATTGCTCCTTACTAAAAGCAGTTCCAAGAGCAGCAACACAATTTTTTACTCCAATAGTATAAGCTCTTATTACGTCCATAGGACCTTCCATTATAATAATTTGATGCAGCTTTCTTGCATCTTCTTTTGCTCTGTGATAATTATATAAAAGTTCCCTTTTCTTAAATATATCTGTCTCTTTAGAATTTACATACTTATTTAAAGTCTCACCATTATAAACTCTTCCATTATATCCAATTATTCTACCTGTTAAGTCATATAGTGGAAACATTATTCTATTTCTATAAACATCATGAAGTTCATAATCTGTTTCATTAACAAGACCACTTCTTATTAATGTTTTATCATCATAATTTTTAGCTTTAAGAAGCTTTGTTAATTTATCTTTTTCATTTAGAGATAAACCTATTTGAAATTCCTTAATTACATCAGCTGATAAATTTCTATCGTGTAAATAAGAAATTGCTTTTCTACCAAGTTCAGTATTTATATTATTTTGATAAAATCTCTCACTGATTTCATAAATATTATATAAATCCTCATATTTATTTTTTTCACGTGTATCTTTTATATCTATAGGTATATTTGCTAAACTAGCACATTTTTTTACCGCTTCAAGAAATGATATATTTTCATAATCTTGAATAAATTTAAAAACGTTTCCTGTTGCGCCACATGAAAAACAAGTATATATTTGCTTTTCTTTTGAAACACTCATACTTGGTGAATGATCATCATGAAAAGGACATACACCAAAATAATTTTTACCGCGTGCTTGAAGTTTAATATAATTAGAGATAATATCAACTATATCAAGATTACTTCTTATTTCATTTAAGGTAATACTATCTACTTTCATAACATCACTTCCAAGTCTTCCATTATTAATAAACGTTTTTTTTTAATAATTTCCTTTTTTTTATATCTCTTTTTTTAAAAAATTACAGATTTTGCAAGAAAATTAACGAAAAATCTTATATTTAGCCTATATATTAACAGATTTTTTTAATTTTTACAATTAAAAAATACAGATTATAAATAAATAACTGTACCTTCTATTTTATAATTCGTTCTATACTTAAGTTCACGAATAAGCTTAAACATAGCACAATCTTTTTTCTTAGCTTCAATCATAATATCAAAATCTCTATTTATAAATTTTACTTTTTCTATGAAATCTATAAAATCAAATACATCTATATAATCATTATGCGCTCTTTTATTTTTCTTATCTTTTGGAGATGAAAAATGTACTTTAGGAATACCATCCCAAGTATCAAATATTCTCTTTATATAATCTTCTATTTTTTCATTATTTTTATTTACCTTAAAATGGTGATAATCCAAAACCATAGGAATATTTAATTTTTCACATATTGAAAGTACGTTTCTTATGTTATAGCTTTTATCATCATTTTCAAGTATTATTAATTCTTTTAGTTCATTAGGTAATAAATTAAAATTATCAATAAATCTTTTAATACCTTCCCTCTTTCCATTAGTAGCGCTGCCAACGTGCATAACAAGTTTTGATTTAATATTCATATAATCATACATTTTTTTATAGCTTTTAATAACACTTATAGTAGATTTTACTACATTTGGGTTTACACTATTTAAAATACAATAAGCACTTAAATGCATATCAACTCTAAGTTTATTTTTAAGAATTTTATCACCTATTTTTTTATAATAATCATAATATTGATTAAAAAAATCATAATCAATATCAGGATAAGTTAAAAGTGGGATCAAAGATGAAGTCATTCTAAAAAATATAATATTGTTTTTTATATTATAATCTAATATATTATTTAAAGAATTAAAATTATTTTTAATAACACTATCTAATTTATTATTACCTAATTTTTTATAATTTGATAAAGTTAACATATGAGACGATGTTTCACCTATTGTAAGAGGTATACAAGCATATCCTAATCTAATTTTCATTATATCACCATTATTTATTATTATATATATTTCTAATAATATTATATATTTTGAGTATATTATTATATAGAGGTGATTTTATGAATCTAAAAAAAGATAAAATAATAAGCTCAATTTTAATATTTGGTTTATGTTTTTTATTTCATTTTGTATATGACTTAATACCTAGTTGTATAACAGCTATATTTTTCCCTGTAAATGAATCAATATGGGAACATCAAAAATTAATGTTTACAAGTGTTGTTATGTACTCAATTATTGATTATATTATATTAAATAAATGTAATATAAAATATAATAATTTTTTCACAGCTTTATTTGTAAGTTCTATAACTATAATACCTATATTCTTAATTTTATATTTACCTATATATTATAAAATAGGTTCTAAAATGTGGTTAAATTTAAGTATCATGGCAATAGCTATTATAATATCACAAATAATAAGTTATTTTATTCTTAAAGCTAAAAACTTTAAATTATTTAATAATATTTCATTTATTTTATTAATTATAAGTTATATTATACTTGCTTATTTGACATATAAACCAATAAAATGTGAGTTGTTTTTTGATCCAATGGAAGAAAAATATGGAATAAATAATTTTAATGTTTAAAAAAACTTCAATCTTTGGAGTTTTCTTTTTCTATTACTAGACAAGAGTCATACTGGCATCATACAACATTGCAGAATACATTATACCTTCATAAGTTAGAAATGCATTTACTTTATACTCATTACTATAGTTCCAAGCTAAATTATATCTGTATGCTTTTTACAATAACGAATTAAATAATTCTCAATAGTTTTAATCATTACTATTAAGGCTTTTAATATACTATCAAAAGCCTTAATAGTACTTTTTCTTAATTTTTTCTTTAATTAACCTGTTTAATTTGTAAATACTAAGCCATTCTGTTTATTCAACTTCTTCATATTGTAATTCTAAATCATTTATTTCTATGTCTTTTTTTAAATAATATACATCTATAAAAGCAAATCCAAATATATAAGAATCTACCTTTTTTACGTTATCATTAGAAATATTTATTCCTAATTCTTCACTTGCTTCAGATAATATTGCTTCATAGCTTGTTTACCCTAATTTAACATGTCCACCAGTAGTCGCTATTTCATTTCATGTTCCATTAGATGTCATTTAAAACAAAAATTTATCTTGACTATTTTGTATAAAAATAAGGACGGTATTTATATAATTATTTTTTGGTACTTGAGGTTACATTTGCCTCTAACCACTTTTTCTCCTGTTAATTTTTTATTTTTATCATATAAGTCTAAATACTCCATTATTTTTCTCCAATCTTATATAAATTTAACACAATTTAAAATGTAAATTAAAATTTTTATATTATATAAAAAATATAGAATTAAACTCTATATTTTATAAATTATTTCTAAATTCTTTTAAAGCCTGTAAAAATTCTTCTTGTTTTTTTATTTCTTCTGTAAGTTCATTGTAATCCTTAGTATTCATTATATCAAGAGTACTATTATTTTTAGCAATCTTAGGATATTCTAATTTATTATCCATAATTCCATATACCGGAGAAATAAATTCACTTTGCTTAAATCTCTTTGGCTCTTCTTTAACTGAATTCTCACTTATATTTTCTATTACTTCTTTTAACATTTCAGGTGTTACTTTTGACTCTTCACATGCAGCCATAATAGGTTCTTCAACAGGCGAAGCACTTAAACTTTCAACAAAGTTAGTATCACCCGTATCATCATCCACTACTTCTATCTTTCCACTTTTAACACTATCAACTAGTTCCTGATAACTTATAATTGCTTTTTGTTCTTGTTCTTCTTCAAATTTTTTTACAACATCTTCTGGTTTAACATTAATATCTTCTTGCATTTTTTGAATTAGTTCTTCTAATTTATTAGACTTTGGTTCATTTTCTATAGAATCAAGTTCATTTTCTACTTTTTCTGCTTCTATAAAATCATCTTTTATTTTTTTTCTTTTCTTTTGATTTGAAATAACTATTAATAAGATTGTTGTAAGAATGACTAAACCAATTATAATACATACATATAAATACATATCTGAAAATATTAAATTATACATTGTATATATTGTATTCATAATATCACTCCATTTATTACAGGGATTACCCTCTACTACATACCTATTCTATCATAAACAAATATACAATTTAAAGTGTTTTAGAATAAATATTAATTTTTTTACTTAAATAATGTAAAGTAGCTTACAATTATTTTACAACTACGTCTTTAATTTTACCTTTATCAATTAGCTTTTGAGCATTTTCCCTAGTTATTACATTGTTTTCAATCATTATATCAAGAGCTTCTTGATTAAACTGTTTCATATTATTAGTGTTTTCATATTCTTTACTTAACTCTACTATTTTATTAAATACATTTAATGTTTTATTACATACTGTTGTAAGTATTGGTGTATTATTTAAAATTTCATTTCCGACTTTAGAATCATTTACTATTCCTATATTGAAAGTTGGTAAATGTAAAATATATAATACTATAAATGCATATATTATATTTTGTACAATTCCAAGAAGTGCACCTAATATTTTTGATGGTATACCAAGTATAATAGTAAATGTAAGTATTTTTTCAAATATTTTTGTAATAGTAAGTAATATTTTAAATATAACAGTTAGAATAAAAAATACTATTAAAAATGCGAGTGCTTCATATATTAATATATTAATTACAGTTGTATCTTTAAATACTCCACCTAAATTAAAAAATGGTAAATTATTATATAATATAACACTTATAGGATTTTTTAATATATAAGAAAGTACTAATATAGCAAATATTCCTATTAAACATACAAGTTGTCTTGTAAATCCTCTCTTAAATCCTAATAAAGCGCCGAATGCTAAAAATATAAGTATAGCTATATCAACTATCATATAATCATCTCCTAATTAAATTATATTATAATTTTGTGTAAAAAGAAAGTAATTTATTCTTTTTTATGATATAATTTTTAAAGGAGTTGATTATATGGAAAAAAATAAAGTTATTTCGTTTAAGGTATCAGAAAAAACTGCTGATATGATGAGTGAAGAATTACTTTGGTGTAGAAGAGAAAAAACTCCACAGTATGCTAAATGGCAAGCTAAGGATGGAGATACCGTTATTACCTTATATGAATCTGGTAAAGTTGTATTTCAAGGAGCAGATGCTGATTTAGCTAGTGATTTTTGGATTACTACTGAAAAAATAAATAGCGGACTTGTTAATGTAAAAAAAAGCGATACTAAAAAAGATAAAAAGGATAAATTAGAATTTATTAATCCAAACATTTATTATTCATCAAGTATTGGTTCAGATGAAGTTGGAACAGGTGATTTCTTTGGTCCAATTGTTGTTACAAGTACATTTGTAAAAAAAGAAGATATTGATTTTTTAGAAAGTATTGGTGTGAAGGATTCAAAAAAACTAACTGATACACAAATTCTTGAAGTAGTTCCAAAATTTATAAAAAAGATTAAATATGAATCTATTATATTATCAAATAAAGAATATAATGATTATTATTCTAAAGATTTAAATATGAATAAAATAAAAGCAATACTTCATAATAAAGTACTAGGAAAAATAAAAAAAGAAGTCAATAATTATGATTATATTATAGTTGATCAGTTTGCACGTCCAAATACATATTTTAATTATTTAAAAGATAGTACAAATGTTGTAAGAGATATTACATTTCTAACTAAGGGTGAAGATAAACATTTATCTGTTGCCTGTGCATCTTTAATTAGTAGATATATATTTATTAATGAGTTTAATAAGCTTAAAAAAAGTGTTAATATGGATATTCCCATGGGTGCTGGAGATATAGTTAATAAATATGCTAAAGAAATTGTAAATAAGTATGGATTTGATAAACTAAATGAATTGGTTAAAATGAATTTTAAAAATATAGACAAAATAAAAGAGAATTAATTTTCTCTTTTTTCTAGCTTCTTTTTTATAGCATCTGATGTATTATTATTATAAAATTCATCTACATCATATATATTCTCATTTGTGTGATAATTTAAATATATATATAGTAAAGATTTTATTAATTCATAATTACCTACAGTACTTTTAAGTAACATATCTATATCTGAAAATTTAATAAATTTATACATTAATTCTTCATCTTTACTTAGATAATCTACATTATTTTTCTTATAAAATAACCATTTATAAGAATCTTTTACTAATTCTAATATAATTAAATTATATTTACTACTATTTATTTTATATTCACTATTTAATTTTAAGCAAAATATATCAATAGTAGCGCTTTCTTCTTCTAATATTTTTTCATTTGTTTTATTTTTAAAATCCATATAATATTCAATAAAACAATTAAGATCACATTCAATCCAATATGATATAGCATCTAATAAGTAATATGAAGATGTTTCTTTTAACTTATCTAATATAACTTTATAATTTAAAAAGTTTTCATATATATAGCTTTTTGTTATTAAATTCATTTGACTTATTGGTATTGCATCCATTATCATAGAAGCTAATTCTTCATAATTGCTTTTAATTGAATTTAGAACTATTCTATCTACATTTATTTTAATTAAATCATCATATGGTATATTAAGTGTTAATCTTTCATCAAAGTTAAATACCAAATAATCAAGAATTATTAATCTAACATAATCTTCACGTTTGTTTATTGGTATATTATCAAGTCTTGATAATACTAATAATGGATTTTTATCTTTATATAGTTTATTTCTAATGTTATCTGTAATGCTTTTTATCATATATACCTCACTAAACTAATGGTAACACAGATATATTTAATTGTAAAGAAAAAGAATAGAAAATCTATTCTAATACAATCCATGCATCCGATATACTTCTTGTACGAGGTTTAAGTTCACCATCTATTGGTTGATTTATATAACAATAATTATCAGTACAGGTTTTATAAGCATTAGCTTTATCCTTAGGTAAAACCATTACTGTTGAAGTACCTCCATCTAGATTAGCTGCATTATACGCACCATATCTTTGCATTATTTCAGTAAGATCTATCATATCGGCACCTTTTCTTCTAAACTTATCACTATCTATTGTTAGAAGCAATACAATTCCATCTTGTCTTTGGCCTATTGCTGTACGAGCTGCATATCCCCAGCCACCATTTCCTTTTATAAATGAAGCTTTTCCGTTTACAATCAAAAATGGTCCCCAAGTAACTGCATCTCTTATTCCCATGTTTATAGCATCTTCTGCTGATTTATTCTTTAATAGCATAAGTACATTATCATTATTAAATCCTATTATACCACCTGATAGAGTTTGCATTCCATATTCTCCTTTAGTAACTATTTTACCATCAGCTATAGTTATTCCATTAGGAGTACCACCTGTACTACTATTTCCTGGGTCATAGAATCCACCACCATTTATAGCAAGTATAGCATTATTTTCCTCAGCCATTTTTGTAACATCTTGTCCGTATCTTCCTAAATATTTAGTAACTGCAAGTTTAACTTTAGATGCATCATATATTACAGCTAAATATCCTTTACATCCATTAACATCAAGCTCTATTATTTTATATTTAGTATCTTTACTACGTTTTAATACTGCTTCTTCATATTCATTTTCAAATGTATATGTATCTGATGAATTATGATTAATTAAAGATGCATCAGTAGAATCTCCACTTTCTATTATATAATTACTATTTAATACTTCTTCTATATCTTCTTTACTATAAAACCATTTACAGTAGTATTGATGATTCATAGTTTTCATAGCAGTTGTTATAAGCCACTCTTTAAAATTCTTTCTAGGACCATAAAGTAATCCAACAAAAGCAGTACATCCTAGAATATATATAGTAAAAAATATAATTAATAATGCTTTTGGAAACTTTTTTAATCTTCTTTTATCAAGATCTTTATTTTTAACATATATTCTAAGCCCTGTAAACATAAGTATAAATAATATTATCATTAATACTAAAATAGCTATAAAAAATGGAAATCTAATTAAATAATCTGAATTATATCCTACTATAAATAATACTTGAAGTGCTGGTATAAACAAAGCACTCAGTATAAACAATCTAAAACCTAACTTCTTTTTTTTCATACATTACCTACTCTTCTATCTTTTTTCTTAATGCTTCTTTGTATTTATCTTCTAACAAATATATTTCTTTACTACTCATAAATAATATTACTGAATTATTATATTCAAGTAGCTTATCTTCCATGCCTTGTTCAATATAATCACCATTATTTAATTTATCAATTATTGTATATGCATTAATACCTTTATAATCATTTGGGTCTTCCCTATCATAATTAATATCCATAACATATGCTTTATCAGCAAGGTTTAATGCATCTGCAAATTCCTGCGCAAATTCTTGTACTCTTGAAAAAGTATGAGCTTTAAATATAGCAATTATCTTTTTATCTGGGTATTTTTGTCTTGCAGCCTTTATTGTTACTTTTACTTCTGTTGGATGATGAGCATAATCATCTATTATTATATTATCCCCTATTTTTTCCTCTTTAAATCTTCTCTCAGCACCCTTAAATGTCTTTAAAATCTTAGAAACTTCTCTTGATTCTAGTCTTTCATAATGACAAACAGCTATAGCTGCAAGTGCGTTTAATAACATATGCTTGCCATATAGTGGAAGATCAAAGTGTCCATAATATTCATCTTCTACAAGTACATCAAAGCTTGTTCCATCATTTCTATATTCAACTGATGTAGCTCTTATATCATTATCTTCTTTTAATCCATAATAGTATATTTGTGGATTTACAGTAAGTAAATGAGTATAAGGATCATCTCCACAAGCTATAACCATTTTACCAGCTTTATTTGCAAATTCTTCATATGCTAAAATCATATCATCCATGCTTTTATAATAATCAGTATGATCCATTTCTATATTGGTTATTATTACATATTCAGGATCATACGCTAAGAAATGTCTTCTATATTCACAAGATTCTAGTATTAATTTATTTGAACTCTTATCGCCATGACCTCTACCGTCACCTATTATATAATTACAACCTGTAATATTTGAAAATATATGACTTATCATAGATGTTGTAGTAGTCTTACCATGACAACCTGATATACATATAGTTTCAAACATCTTACTTAACTTTCCAAGCATTTCTTGATACTCATATATTTTTATTCCCATATTAGTAGCCTTTATTAATTCAGGATGTGTATCCTTCTTTAAAGCTGGAGAATAAATAACAATAGTATCTTGATCTAATTCATCATTAGCTTCACTATATATTTTAATTCCACGTTCTAATAATCTATCCTCAGTAAATCTATGTTCTTTAGCATCATCATATCCAACAATAGAATATCCAAGATCAGAAAGAAGAAGTGCTAAAGCACTCATGCCAGCCCCTTTAATTCCAGCCATATAATATTTCATATTTTCTCTCCTTTATAGTAAATCAATTATAAATGGTCCAAGTATTATAAGTAATATAAGAGGTACAATAAATATAACCGATACAATACTTACTTTATTTGGTATTTTATTAATTTCAGATTTAACTTCTAAAATTTGTTTTTCCCTTAAGTAATCTACTTGATTATTCATAGTCAAAATAATACTATTTCCAAATACACTAGTTTGAGTTATATTTAAAATTATATTATTAATTGTTTCTGATGGAATTCTAAGTTTTAAATCTTCAAGTGCTTCTATAAGTGATTTCCCAAATTTAACCTCAGTTAAACTTTTTTTAAACTCATTCGAAAGCTCACTATTAACGTTATTACAAGTTACTTCAAGTGAATTTTCTAAATTTCTACCAGATTCTAGTGTAAGCGCTAATATTTCAAAAAACATAAGAGCTTCTAAATCTAATTTTTTTATTCTTTTATTAATTTGGCTAGTAATTAAAATATAATAAAATAAATTATAATATATTATTAGAATAAAAGGTATTATATAATATTGTTTAGTAAATATTATTAATAGTATTAAGATAAATACTGTACTAATAGCCCTAATGTTTAGAAAAGTTATTGCATCAAATTTAATTTTTGAATTACTTCCAAGTAATTTTATATTAGCATTTATTTCATCTATATCTTTAGTTCTATATATCTTACTTATAATCCCCTTATTCATTTTATTCCTCTTACTTTCATAACTTTTTGTACCACTATTATATATGTAATATATATAATAATCATTAATACTATTAAAACTATTCCTAATGGTTTTTCAATTAATGGCATAAAATAGTTTCTATTAATTACCCCAATAAATATTGTAAATACTATTGGAATAAAAATCAAGACTATTGTTATCATTTTAGAACTACTTGTTAATGATTTATATTCAGATTCAAGCTTTTTTTTACTAAATAATGTTTTTTCAATTGAATCAAATACTTTAATTATATTACCGCCTGTTTTATTTAATACAGAAAGACTTGATGTTAAATATACTGCTTCACTTAAATTTACTCTGTTTGAAAATCTTTTAAAAGCATCTTCTACTTCAATACCATAAGAAAGCTCTAAGCCTATTTTTTTAAATTCTTTTGCAATAGGGCCCTTTAATTCATCTGATACAAGTAAAACTGCTTGCATAATACTTCTACCAGATTTAAAAGCATTATTCATAACAGTAATAGCGTTCATCATATCATTTTCTATTTTCTTCCTATATATAGCATACTTATATATATATATAATATCTAATGTATAAAAACCTAATACAAATGGAATTATCATTTGATATGGTTTAATTAATGTAGATCTAATTAAATTAAATATAATAACTATAAATAAATAAATAAATCCAGTAATAATTTTTTTAAATACAAACTTATATCCATTTGGATCTTTCTTATCAAATATAAAAGAATATTTAATATATTTTTTACCCATTTTAGTAAATACATTAGAGCTTCTTAAATATGAACTATAAGTATCTATAAAACTATTATATTTATTATATAAACTATCAAATAATGATTGCTCACTACTAAATGACTTTATAGAATACTTAGAAAATCTTTTTTCTAATTTTATACTTCTTATATATTTATATAAAAGTATTATAAGAAATAAAATAACTATAATTAAAGAAAATTGTCCTAACTTAATTAAACTTTTATTATCATTAACAACTGTTACATATATTTTCTCTGTACCAATATTTCCAGCACTATCATAAGCTTTAATATCTATTTTTTTTATTCCAGTTTCATTAAAATTTATAGTATCTATATTAGTTTCAATATTTGAAATATTAGAATCAATATTATCTGTTACAGTTATTTTATCTTTAATAGTAAATTTTTCTTTATTAGTAATTTTGTATTTTTTTTGTTCTAATTTAATTTTTGGAGGCTCTTTATCTATTACATATTTATATGTAGTAATAGAATTAGTTAGTGAATCTTTAAATATTACTTCATAACTACCATTAGATGTTAAAGTAATATTTTTGCATATGCCTTCATCTATTTTTTTATTATCTTTAATAACTTCATAAACACAATTAGTATTTTCATTATTAATTACTACATCTTTATTTGTAATATTTAAATTTTCATACTCCACTATCTCACCTCTATTCAAACATATCGTCTAAAGTATCAATTCCCATTGATTTTAATTTATTATAAGTTTCATTTTTTTTCTTATTAAAATTAAATTCACCAATTACTTCTTTATTATTTGTTATACCAGTTTGTTTAAATGAAAATATCTCATTTAATTTTATTTCATCATTTACAAAGCCATCTACTTCACAAATACTAGTAATTTTTCTCTTACCATCACTAAGACGTGATATATTTATTATTATATTAATAGCGCTTTCTATATATTCTCTAATCGCCTTAATAGGTATTTCCATTCCTGCCATAAGTACCATAGTCTCAAGACGGTTTAATGCATCCATTGGACTATTAGCATGAAGTGTTGTCATACTACCCTCATGTCCTGTATTCATAGCTTGAAGCATATCAAATGCTTCTTTTCCTCTTACTTCACCAACTATTATTCTATCAGGTCGCATACGAAGTGAATTTATAACTAAATCCCTTATTGTAACTTCCATTTCATTAGAATAATTGGCGCCTCTTGTTTCAAGAGAAATTACGTGTTGTTGTTCTAACTTTAGCTCTGCAGCATCTTCTATTGTTATAATACGTTCACTATTATTTATAAAAGATGACATAATATTTAAAAGTGTAGTTTTTCCAGATCCAGTCCCACCACATACAATTATATTTAATTTAGCCTTAACACAAGCTTCAATAAATCTCGCCATATATGGTGTCATTGTACCGTTTCTTAAGAAGTCTTCAATTGATGATAACTCTTTTTTAAACTTTCTAATTGTTAAAACTGGACCTTTTACACTCAAAGGCTCAATTATAGCGTTTAATCTAGAACCATCACTAAGACGTGCATCTACCATTGGATTTGCTGTATCTATTGTTCTTCCAATGGGCTGAATAAGTCTTTGTATTGTTCTTATAATATGATTATTATTTATAAAAGATACACTACTATCTTTAATTATCTTACCATCCAGTTCTATATAAATATCATCTTTACCATTAACCATAATTTCAGTAATACTAGGATCATCTAAAAGCTCGGTTATTGGCCCATAACCATTTATTTCATTGTCTATTAGATTATTAATATAGTTTCTCTCAACAACACTTAAATCATATCCTTCAAGAGTTTTATCAATTTCACTTTTAACATAGCTATCTAATAATACATTATTCTTATTATGATCAATTAAATTTTGAATTATTTTATTTCTAAGTTCATCTAATAACTCTTTATTTTTAAATGCTTCATAATCACTAACATCGTGATAGGTCTTAATATTATCATTAGAACCAAACTCTAAAGCAAAACTTTTAGACATATTATTCACCTTTTTCTTCTTTTATTAAATCATTAGCCATTAAATTAAATATTTTCATAGTTTTTTTATGTTTCTTATAAATATAATTATCTAATATTAAAATTTCACCATTAACTATATATTTATCTATATCTTTTAAATAAAAACTATCTGGTATTATATAATTTACATTTTTATTAATTATATTTTTTATATCATATTTATTATAATAATTTTTACCTTTACAAGTACTTTCATTTAATACAATCTTGTAATTTTTTTTATTCATATTACTTAAGATTGCTACCATATTTTTCATATTTTTTAAATTCATTGAATCATTATTTATTACATATAAAATTTGATCACTACTATCTAGTGCGAACAAATTTATATCAGTTAAAATATGATTTGTATCTATTAAAATTACATCATACTTCATTACAGTCTTATAAAATATAGTATTTAATACATTACTATTAATTCTTCTTCCATATCTTGGATCTTTTGGAGCTGGTAATATATCTATATTTGAATTATATTTAGAAATATAATTTTCAAACGAATCAAATTTTTTATTTTCTAAATCTTCATACATATTATATATATCGCGTTGATATTTTAAGTTTAAAATTGCCGCTATATCACCAGAATATATATCTAAGTCAATTAATAATACTTTATTACCTAAATTTGAATATACACCTGCCAAATTTAATACAGTTGTAGTCTTTCCAACTCCACCTTTTACTGATGTAACAGTAATAATTTTTGCTTTATTTAGTGCCATAATATCACCCTTTTATTATCTTTTTACTATTCTTAAAGCCTGTATAAGATACTTCAATAAATTTATTATTTATAAGACTATCTAATGCTTTAGACTTCTTTAAAACAGTAATTTTTATATAATCACTATTTTCGTCTATTATTATTTTTTCTATATCTTTAATATTTTTATTTATAATTTTTTTACTATTTATAAGTGCATCAGTGTCTGTTATATTATCTAAATAATAAGAAACCGCCATATATATAACATCACTCGTATCTTTCTTATCCATATAAGAAATTCCTATATTTATAGAAAACATTAATATAAAAAATACTATAGGAAGAAGAATTACAAATATAACCAAAACCTGTCCCTTATTATTCATTTATTATCGTCCTATCTACCTTGATATAATAATCATTCATAATACCTTTAAGTATAAAAGAAGTAAGCTTAGCTTTTTTACTTAATTCTATTTTAGTAAATTCATCTTCTATTTTATAATTAATATTAATATTATTTGCACTTATATAATTATTTATCTTAGAAGTATCACCATCTTTATACATTATATAAACATTCTCTAAATCATTTTGAAGTGAATACTTTAAAGACATAATCCCTAAAAAATCAATTATTACCGTTATTATTACTATTAAAAGTGGTAATATAAATATAAACTCAATAAGTGCTTGTCCTTTATTATTCTTCATATCTCACACTCTATCATCAATACTAATTATATCAAATTACATAAAAAAAAGATAGATATTTTATTTAATCTATCTATTTTTTTAACTCTATTTTTTTATTTTTTCTAATTAATGTAGGATCAAGTATAATTTTTTTATTATCACTTACTTCTCTTATCTTTATATTTATATTATTATCTAACATAAAATTACAAGTATCAATTATAGAATTATAATACTCTAAAACATCTAATATATTTTTATCCAAAGCTAAGTATGCATAATTAGTATTTCTTATGTTTTTTAATATATAATCTCTATTATTTTTTGATACTAAATAAGCATATTTAATTAATCTTAAATCTATAGACTTAATACTAGAAATAGGTATTATTCCATCTAAAGCTAAAAACTCATTTCCATAATTTGTAGTTCTTCTATCTGCCTTAATATTTGGATCAATTAATAAATCAGTAGTATGTGGTGTATATGCATCATATTCTTCTTCATCTCTATATAAATCACTAAGCCCCATTTTAGATAAAGATATATAATCCGCACCATTAACATAACTTTCATCAGAATATAAGTACTCTTCTTTTTCTGTAAGATCTCTATTTTTTATTAACTTAGCATAATTTCTCTTAGATAAAATACCGTACTTTAATATTTCTAATAAACTTTTATAGTTTGTATTATGGTGATAGTAAGAATTTGGATTCAAATTACTTTCACTTATAACAGCACTATAAAGCATTTCTTTTATATATTCATATAAATATTTTTCTTCTACTATATCCTTTTTATTCATACATCCCCCTAAATTCAGGCAATATGCTACCACATTATTGAATTTATGTCAAATTTACATTTTAATAGTTTATCAATCCTAAATAGTATTTTTTCTTTCCTCTTCTTATGACTACAACTTTATTATCAATAGCAATATCCTTATTTATTACATAATCTTGTGAAGTTATAACTGCACCATTAACACTTATAGCATTACCACTTATAAATTCTCTTGCTTCTCTTTTTGAAGATGCTATTTTATTATCTACTAAAACATCCAATAAATTTAAAGAATTATCAATATTAAATGTAGGAACGCCTTTAAAGCATAATTCTATTTCATCAGAAGTCAATCCCTTAATATTACCACTAAATAATGCTTCACTCATAATAGTTGCATGATTAAATTCTTCTTCTCCGTGTAAAAATGTAATGACTTCTCTAGCAAGAACTTTTTGAGCTAATCTCTTCTCTTTAGCAAGATTATGTTCTTTTTCTATTTCTTCAATTTCTTCTTTTGTTAAGAAAGTTAATTTTTTAAGATAATCAATTACGCATACATCACTTGTATTTATTAAGTATTGATATAATTCATAACTAGATGTTTTATTTTTATCAAGCCATAAAGCGTTTCCTTCAGTTTTTCCAAACTTAACACCATTAGCATCTAATACTAAAGGCATTGTCATACCATATAATTCTATATTATTTTTTTTACGTGCAATTTCTATTCCTGTTGTAATATTTCCCCATTGATCAGAACCTGCTACTTGAAGAGTTACTCCCTTAGAGTCATATAAATGTACAAAGTCCATACCTTGAAGCAAAGTATAAGCAAACTCACAGAATGTAATACCTGAATCTAGTCTTCTACTTATTATATCTTTATCAAGCATATAATTTACATTTATATATTTACCATAATCTCTTAAAAAATCAAGTATATTAATATCTTTAGTCCAATCATAATTATTTACAACTTCAAAACCAAATATTTCTTTTGCTTGTTTAGTTAGGCCAAGTACATTATGATTAACAGCCTCCTTAGTTATCATTTGACGCTCTTTAGATGGCTTTGGATCTCCTATTAATCCTGTTGCTCCACCTATTAATAATATTGGCTTATGTCCATAACGAGCAAGTCTAGTAGCTATTAAAAAGCTTGAAAAATGTCCAATATGCATTGAATCTGCAGTTGGATCTGTTCCAATATAAAAAGTCAATTTTTCCTCATTTAATTTTTTTTCTAATTCAGGACTACTAATATCTTTTATAAGTCCTCTCCATTTTAAATCCTCAAATAATGTCATTTTTAATCCTCCCCACAACAATCATGATCACATTGATCATTCATAATTGATACACCAGAACTTGTACCTATTCTAGTTGCACCAGCTAAAATAAATTTATTAGCGTCACTAAAAGTTTTTATCCCACCACTTGCTTTGATTTCTAATAAATCACTTTTATGTTCATTAATTAATGAAACATCACTTAACTTTGCGCCATACTTACTCATACCAGTACTTGTCTTTATAAAATTAACAAAAGCTTTATTACATATTTCTGTCATTTTAATTATCTCTTCTTCTGTAAGCAAGCAAGTTTCTATAATTACCTTTAATACATGCCCATCTATAGAATCTCTAATTTCTTCTATTTCATCTAATACATAATCATAATCTTTATTTTTAAGTGCAGCTATATTAATAACCATTTCGATTTCATCCGCACCCGATTCTATTGCATTTATAGCTTCAAAAGCCTTTGTACTTGTCGTACTCATACCTGTTGGAAATCCAACAGTAGTAGATACACTAACACTTGTATCTTTAAGTAAATTATGTGCGAGTGTAACATAATATGGACTTACACAAACACTTGCAAACTTATATTTAATTGCCTCATTACAAAGTTTCTCTATATCATAAATAGTAGCAGTATTTGATAAATTTGTATGATCTATATATTTATTTAATTCCATTATAACATCCTCCTTAAATCACTTATTTTACTTATTTTAGGATAATTGCAATCATTACTTCCTATATAATAAACATCAATACCAAGACTTTTAGGCATTTCTATATCAAACTTAATGTTATCACCTATAAACACACACTCAGATGCTTTAAAATCACCCATTACCTCTAAATATCCTTCCTTATTTGGTTTCTTAGGTACTTTATCTGCACAATATACATAATCAAAATATTTATATATACCAGCTTTTCTTAATCTAGCTATTTGGCTTGAAGTAAACCAATTTGAATATATAACAAGTGTATATTTACTTTTTAAATAATTAAGTGTATCACAAATATCTAAATCAATATAACCTAAAAGATCATTATACATATCAAAAAAATCATCTATAAAATTTTGATTTAATTTTACTTTTAAATCTTCTTCTATGTAACTTACCATATCAAATATATTATAATATTTATAAATACCACAAGAGTCATATTTATCTATAGAATTATATAATTTAATAGCAGTAGTATTAAGATTATACTTTTTTATTAATTTATTACAACCATCCATATATTCTTTTTTAGGAAACATAATTAATGTATCATCTATATCAAATATAATTTTCTTGATCATAAATTCCTCCAATATATAAAAAAGTATTATAAATATAGGGGCCTTTATGGCGGTACCACCCTACTTCATAATACTATGATCTCTTAACTATAACGTGTTTAAACGATTTGAAAGGTAATTCATTATTTTATCTTGTTTAGTTTACATCACCCACTAAATTTCTTATTACCAATAAAATAACTACTAAATCTGTTTCAATTAAATAGATTATAACATAATATTTATTAAATTGTAAATAGCTAAAAAGAAAAGATAGAACATTCTATCTATTTTTCTTCTTTTTTTACTACTTCTTTACCTTTATAAGTTCCGCAAGCTAAGCATACTCTATGTGGTCTTACTGTAGCACCACATTTTGGGCATTTTACTGTTGCATTTTCTTCTATTTTATAATGTGTTCTTCTTTTTCTACCTCTAGTATTACTTACTTTTCTAAATGGTACAGCCATTTATTTCACCTCACTATCATCTAAATAATCAATAAGTCCGCTTAATGGACTATTGCATTCCTCATCCTCTGTTGTAAATTTCCAACCATCACCAGACAAATTAATATCTTTATCTTTTAGTTCAGGACTAACAACTCGCATTGGAACTTCCATCAATATATTCTCCCATATTATTGGCAAAATATCAATAGTATTTTGAAAATTTGTGGAATTTTCTACTATATTTTCCATTAATTCTTGAAGTTCACCACTTATATTAATCGAAAAAGGATAATCCACAGGTTTAAGTGTTATAGCACATGGTAAAACCATAATACCAGAAACATCTAAATTAAGTTCTATGTTTCCTAAACTATTTCTAAATATTTCACCGTTTATTTTAACATTATCTAATTTTAATATATCTGTATTACTTAGTTCTTCCTTTTTAAATGAATAAACTTGATCAACGTAAATAGAACTATCTATATTATTATTCAATCTTGTTAAATCATAATGCATATAAACACCTTCCTCTTGACTCTACCATTATATATTCAAAACTCTAAAAAATCAAGACCTTTTAACTTAAAACGTTTATCATTCTAACAATTTCTCTATCGTTTAAAACCTTACCTTCACTTACTTTCTTATCATTAATTATAAGTCCCGGTATATTTTTTATATTATACTTATTTAAATAAGCATCTCCATCTAAAAGTTCCAAATTAATTTTGTGTTCCTTAGATATTTTATCTATATTTTTCTTTAACTTCATTCCATTACTACAATTATATCCAATTATTTTTATATTCATAATATCACCTTCCAAGATAAATTATATTATATTAATATGAGGTTTTTTTGTCGAATATTTGAAAATTTTGTGTATTTATATTATAAATTATGATATATTATTTGTGGTGATTTTATGAATATAGGAATTATTTGTGAATATAATCCATTTCATTATGGACACTTATATCATATAAATAAAGTAAAAGAAATGTACCCTAATTCAAATATAATCTTAGTATTATCAGGATGGATTACTGAAAGAGGAGATCTAAGTTTAATAGATAAATTTAAAAAAGCTGATATAGCGCTTTTTTATGGGGTTGATTTAGTTGTTGAACTTCCTTTTAAATATATACAAAGTGCAGACTTTTTTGCAAAAGGAGCTATTAATATACTAAATGAATTAAAGTGTGATAAAATAGTTTTTGGAAGTGAAACTAATGATATAGATACTTTATATAAACTTGCAAATATTTCTTTAAGTAAAGAATATAATAGTCTAGTAAAAGAATATACTAAACTTGGAATAAATTATCCAACCGCACTCAGTAAAGCATTTAAAAAGCTCTGCAATACTACTATTAAAAATCCAAACGATATACTGGGACTGTGTTATATAAAAGAAATAATTAAAAATAAATATAATATTGAAGCTATCTCCATTAAAAGAGATTCTAATTATAATTCTAAGGAAATCGAAGGAATTATTACGAGCGCTACTAGCATAAGAGAGTTAATTTTAAATAAAAAAGATATTAAAGAATATGTACCGGCGTATTCTTATAAATACTTAGATAACGTTATTTTTTTAAATGATTATTTTGATCTTATTAAATATAAAATACTATCTAGTGATTTAACTATTTATAATGGTGTTAATACTGATATTAAAAATAGATTATTAAAATATATACTAGTATCAAATGATCTTGATGAATTATTAAGTAATATCAAAACTAAAAGATATACTTATAATAGACTTAAAAGAGTTCTTTTATTTATATTATTATCTATAACTAAAGAAGATTGTAATCAAAAATTAGAATATATTAGAATATTAGGCTTTACAAGCAAAGGAAGAATTTTACTTAATAAGTTAAAAAAAGAAGTAAGTATTAAATTGCTTACTAATTATAATAATAAATATATGAAAAAAGATTTAGAGATAACAAAAATATTATCATTAAATAAAAAAATAAAAAATAAAATCGAATTTATAGAAAAGGAATATAAAGAAAAACCATTAATTAAATGATTTTTCTTTTATTTTACTTCCTTTTTCACATTTATTACCAAATAAATCAATTAGTTTATTATCTTTATATATTCTAATTATTTCACAGTTATTAGAGCATCCAAAGCATTCAGATCCTTTAGTTTCAAACTTAATGTCTTTTATATTTAAATCATACTCCTTACTGCACTTAGCTTTGCTTGATAATATTGCTATTCCAATAGCGCCCATTAAATGACTATTTAAATCAACTATTACATTTGTATTCAATACCTCATTAAAGTACTTAACAACACCTTCATTCTTACTTACTCCGCCTTGAAATACTATAGGTTCAAGTATCTTTTTACCTTTACCTACATTATTTAAGTAATTTAAAACAACACTCTTACATAGACCCGCTACTATATCTTCCCTTTTATATCCAAGTTGAGCTTTATGGATTAAATCTGATTCTGCAAATACAGTACATCTTGCAGCTATTTTTACAGGATTTTTACTTTTAAGCGCTAAAGAACCAAAATCAGAAATTGATATACCTATTCTTTTAGCTTGACTTGATAAAAATGATCCAGTTCCTGCTGCACATAATGTATTCATAGCATAATCAGTTATTATTCCATTATTAAGTAAAATAATTTTAGAATCTTGACCACCTATTTCAAGTATAGTACGACAATCTGGATAAAAATTTAAAGTTCCAATAGCGTGAGCAATTATTTCATTTTTAACGACATTAGCCCCGAGCATTAAACCTATTAATTTACGTGCTGAACCTGTTGTTCCTATACCGCACAATTTAAATCCACTAGGTATATCTAATGTTTTTATCAATTTCTTTACTGCTTCTATTGGATTACCTAAAGTCCATATATAATTTGATGATAATATATTATAGTCTGAGTCTATTATAACTCCCTTTGTTGAGATAGATCCAATATCAACTCCTAAGTAACACTTATTCATTATTTTTCCTCATTTCAATCATATCTAGAAAAGCTTCTATTCTAGTTTCTAGACCAACTTTAGATGTATTAGTATCCATACTTAAAAATATAACAGGCATATTAGCTTCTTCACACATTTTATTAATTATACCCATACTACCTATTTCTGGTGTACAAAAACTAGATTTAATATGAATAATACCATCATAACTATTATCTATTAAATATTTAGTATAATAAATATTATCCATAGCATCCGCTCCCATTTTATATTTAATATTCTTTAAAGATTTTAAATACTTCTTACTTTTTCTATGTTTTTGAAATAATAAATATGTAACATTAGTAAATCTTTTTACTTCTACTTTATTATTTATTAACATATCTTCAATATTATAATTAGCTACCGGTTCCATTAAAGTATATAATTCACCTATTATTCCTATTTTAATATTATTCTTTGGTTTATCTATATCTATCTTTTTTAATCTTTTTTTATAATATCTATATTTTTTGTTTAAGTCAATTAAACCTTTTGTTTTTAAAAAACTACTATGTATTTCGAAAACTAATCTTTTAAATTCATCTTTTTTATTAGAATATGCAGAATTTTGTCTTACATAATCATCAATTATATCCATATATTTAACCATTTTAATAGTTATTAAAGTATAATATATAGCCTTAAATTTACTTATCTTAGGATCTATGCTTTTTAATATACTATATATTTTTTTTATATCAGTATATCCCATGCTTACTAAATTATAATACTTAAAATTATATCCTAAATCTTTTAATATTTGTTCTTGAAGTTCATAGTAATATCCATACCTGCAACCTCCACCCATCTGAATTAAAACATCTGCTCCCTTATCTAAACATTCAATATATGTACCTAAAGTATACTTAAAGGGAGTACATAAAAAGTCAGGACTATGTTTTGAACCAAGTTCTATAGTTTTAGAAGTGATTTTTGGAATATCAAGTATATCTACATTTAATATTTTAGAAAAAAGATATTTACTAGGTATATCATAATCACCCATTAGAGGAAAAGCTAATTTCATAGTATCACCAATTAAAATATATGAATTATTTTATTAATTAATACTATAAGTGTTACTAATTACATCAACAAAGCTTTCAATTCTAGTCTCAATTCCTCCCATAGAACAAATATCATCTATAACAATATTTATATATGGCTTTTTTAATTTTCTCATTACTAATTCATTAGCTAAGCTATCAAGCCCACAAGGAAAACTTTCTAAAAAAATTATGCCATCTATACTATCTATACAATCTGATATACTACTTATATTATTTTTAATATATTTCCAATATAATCCATTTGAATAATCTTTATAATTTTTATTATCAAATAAATCACTATATATAATTTCTATATTTAGTTTCTTTAACATTTCTATAATAGGTTTACCTATTAATTCATCATATGTATTATAAGGATGGCTTAAAAATAAAATTTTAACTTTTGAACTACTTAATTTATTTAAATTTTCTAGTTGTAATTGTCTTTTATTTTTTAATTCAATTGTTTTAGCATATCTATATGCTTCACATATTTTCTTTTTTGATATATTTAACTTTTTACCTAAATTTATAAAAGCTTTTAATTCCGTTTCTTTACCTCTTAAATTTATATTATAATTTAATATTTTTACATCTAATAAATTATTAATTATATCATAAGACGCTAAAAAATTAGTACATGTTTGATTATCTAATCCATAATTATCTATTCTAGGAATTAAAATATAGTCACATTTATCTTTTAAATAAGCAACATGACCTATATAATTTTTAAGTGACAAACACATTTCATCTTGTGAATATTTTATTCCTAAATCAAATATTTCACTGTTTGATTTAGGACTTATTATAGTGTCAATTTTTAAATAATCAAAAAAATTAATCCAAAAATCTTTATAATAATAATAATATAAACTTCTGGGAATTCCTATTTTCACTTTATCACCTATTAATTGTATGAAATAAAAATAATAGATAATACTATTATTGGAGGTAATTATGAAAAAAAAGAATCAAAATATAAAATGTAGTGTTGAAGACTGTAAGTTTTGCAATACTGATGAATTTTGCTGTTCACTAGATGAAATTAAAGTTTGTGGTTGTCCTTGTTGTTGCAAAAAAGAAGAAACTATGTGTAATAGTTACGAAAAGAAATAATTTTATTATTGAAAAATAGTTTCAAACATGGTATATTTAATCTAGAAAGGAGTAAGGAGTTTATGAAAATCAAATATTTTATCTATTTGTTTGTAACTATCTTATTAGTTTCTGGATGTAGTTCAAAGAAATCTTTAACTTGTACTATGGAAACAACTGATAGTGGTTTAAAAATGACTCAAACAATTGGAGCAACATTTAAAAATGATAAAATATCTAATATGGAAATGAAGCTTGAAGCTAAAGCAGTAGAATCTAGTATTAAAGAAAATTGGGATTTATTTATTTCTTCACTTGACAGTGAATTCAAGAATTATAAAAATTCAGATGGAATTTCTGTAAAAACACAAAATGATAAAAATAATTATATCTACAATTTTAGTATCAATATAGATTTAAATAAGGCAAAAGAAGATGATTTACTTGGTCTTGATTTAGATATTAAAGATTCAAGCGATACATATGAATCATTTAAAGAAGAAGCTACTAAAGAAGGATATACTTGTAAATAGGATACATTTATCCTTTTTATTTACTTTTTTTTACTTTTGTAGTAAAATCGTAGTGTAATGGATGTGGAATTATGTATATAAAAGAATTGACTTTTGACGAATTCAATAATTTTACAGATGAATTTATGTATTCATCTATATATCAAACAACAGAATACGGACTTATTATGAACAATCAAAAATACGATTCAATATTTTTAGGTCTTGTCGATGAATTTAATAAAATATATGCAGCAAGCTTAATATTAATAGAAAATGATAAGCTATTTAAATATGCATATGCACCTAAAGGATTCTTAATAGATTATAATGAATTAACTCTAGTAGAAGAATTTACAACAAAAATCAAAGAATACTTAGGAAAAAAGAAAGTAGCTGCTATTAAACTTAATCCTATGATTATTAAAGGATATTATGATTATAATAATAATACTTATGAAGAAAATAACAATTTTTATAATCAATTAACTTTTTTAAAAAGGCTTGGATATTATCATTTTGGATTTAATAATTTATTTGAGTCTTTTAAGCCAAGATATGATGCTATTATAGATTTGGATAAACCTATCACTACTCTATTTGGTAATATGAATAAAAATTTTAAAAATAAAATTAAGAGTGCTGATAAAAATGGTGTTAGAATATTTAAAGGTAATGAAAATGAAATTGATTATTTAGTTGATCAAGTCAAAGATAAATATCCAAGAGATAAAAAATATTTTGAGGATGTATTTAAATATTTTAAAAGACGTGATATGTTAGACTATTATTATGCTAAACTAGATACAAATGCATATCTAATAAATGTTCAAAAAAGATATCAAAAGCAAATAGAGACATGTAATAAATTAAATAATTCTTTATTTAAAAGAATTGGTAGAAAAAATAATAAATTAATTAATAACAAAATATATCAAGAAAATTTATTAAATGATATAAAAAAAGAATTAGTGTATGCTACTAATTTATTAAAAGAAAAACCTAAAGGTATAGTAATTGCTACTATGCTTATTATAAAATATAGAGAAGAAGTATATATTCTTATGGATGGATTTGATAAGAAATTTAAAAAAATCAATGCAAAACATTTAATGACTTGGAAACTTATAGAAAAATATTCATTTGATAAATATAAACGATTTAATTTAGGTGGTATGATTAATCCTACTGTTAAAAATGAAAAATATAAAGGATTAAATGAATTTAAATTAAGCTTTAACTCTAGATGTGTAGAATACATTGGTGATCTTGAACTTATAACAAATAATACATTATATGCTCTATACAAAAATTCAAAATCAATTAAATATATACTTAAGAGGAAATAATTCTTCTTTTTTTATATACATTCATCTTCTAAATTTTTATTCTTATCATATAAATCTCTTTTTTCCATAAATACCTACAAATATATTATAAATAAAAAAAGACTAAAATAGTCTTTTTTGCTTAATTATTTAATAATTTCAGAAATTGATCCAGAACCAACTGTTCTACCACCTTCACGGATTGAGAATTTAGTTCCATTTTCAATAGCTATAGGAGCTATTAATTCAACAGTCATTTCTACATTATCACCAGGCATAACCATTTCTACACCTTCTGGTAATTCAATTACACCAGTAACGTCAGTAGTTCTGAAATAGAATTGTGGACGATAATTTGAGAAGAATGGAGTGTGTCTTCCTCCTTCATCCTTAGTTAAAACATAAACTTGTGCTTTAAACTTAGTATGAGGTGTAACACTTCCTGGTTTAGCTAATACTTGACCACGTTCAACATCTTCACGAGCAACACCACGTAATAAAACACCAGCGTTATCTCCGCATTCAGCATAATCAAGTGATTTACGGAACATTTCAATTCCTGTTACAACAGTCTTCTTAGTCTCTTTTAATCCAACTATTTCAACTTCGTCATTTAATTTTAATTGACCACGTTCAACACGTCCTGTAACAACTGTTCCACGTCCAGTAATTGTGAAAACGTCTTCAATTGGCATTAAGAATGGTTTGTCAGTATCTCTTGTTGGAGTTTCAATCCAGTTATCAACTGCATCCATTAATTCACCGATCTTTTCTTCATATTTAGCATCTCCTTCAAGAGCTTTTAAAGCAGATCCACGAATTATTGGAGTGTTATCTCCATCATATCCATATTCAGTTAATAATTCACGAACTTCCATTTCAACTAAGTCAAGTAATTCTTCATCATCAACCATATCACATTTATTTAAGAATACAACCATACGAGGTACTCCAACTTGACGTGATAATAAGATATGTTCACGAGTTTGAGCCATAGGTCCATCAGTTGCAGCTATAACAAGAATAGCTCCATCCATTTGTGCAGCACCAGTGATCATGTTTTTTACATAATCAGCATGTCCTGGACAGTCAACGTGAGCATAATGTCTTTTTTCTGTTTCATACTCTACGTGTGCAGTATTAATTGTAATACCACGTTCTCTTTCTTCAGGTGCCTTATCGATATCAGCATAGTCTTCGAATTTAGCAAATCCCTTTTTTGATAAATATTTGGTAATAGCAGCTGTTAAAGTTGTTTTACCATGGTCTACGTGTCCAATTGTACCAATGTTAACATGTGGTTTTGAACGATCAAATTTTGCTTTTGCCATATTTATTTCCTCCTTTATTTAAATACAATAATATTTTATATCAATTAGCAAAAAATATCAATACTTTTATTAATTTTTATGGTTTTTAGTACTAAGCAAATTGCTTAGTACTAATTAATTACCATTTTTCTTTATTACTTCTTCAGCTATATTCCTTGGTACTTCTTCATAGTGATCAAATTCCATTACGAAATTACCTCTTCCTTGAGTATTTGATCTTAATGAAGTTGCATATCCAAACATCTCTGAAAGTGGTACCATTGCATCTATTGCAAGTGCATTACCACGTGATTCTTGACCCATAGGACGTCCACGACGAGAAGTTATATCTCCCATAACATTTCCTAAGTATTCATCTGGTACAACTACTTGTACTTTCATAATTGGTTCAAGAAGAACTGCTTTACATTTTGTCTTAGCATCTTTTAATGCAAGTGAAGCAGCAACTTTAAATGCCATTTCTGATGAGTCAACTTCATGATATGATCCATCATATAATGTTGCTTTTACATCTATCATTGGGAATCCAGCAAGTACACCAGTTTTAAGTGCATCTTGTAATCCTTTATCAGTTACTGGAATATATTCACGAGGAACTACACCACCAACGATAGCGTCAACAAATTCATATCCCTTACCAGGATTTGGTTCAAATTTAATTTTAACATGTCCATATTGTCCACGACCACCAGATTGTTTAATATATTTACCTTCACATTCTGCTGCTTGTGTAATTGTTTCACGATAAGCAACTTGTGGTTGACCTATATTAGCCTCTACATTAAATTCTCTTTTCATACGGTCTACAATAATGTCTAAGTGTAACTCACCCATTCCAGCTATTATTGTTTGACCTGTTTCATGATTTGTTGATGCCCTAAATGTTGGATCTTCTTCTGATAATTTTTGTAAAGCTATAGCCATCTTATCTTGATCAGCTTTAGATTTAGGTTCAACAGCAAGTTCAATAACTGGTTCTGGGAATACCATTGATTCAAGTATACAAGGATGTTTTTCATCACATAATGTATCACCTGTTGTAGTATTTTTAAGACCTACTGCTGCTGCAATATCCCCTGTAAATACCTCAGTAATCTCAGTACGGTTATTAGCATGCATAAGTAGGATACGTCCTATTCTTTCTTTTGTATTCTTTGTTGCATTTAATACATATGATCCACTTGATAAATGTCCAGAATATACTCTAAAGAATGATAAACGTCCAACAAATGGATCTGTCATAATTTTAAATGCAAGTGCTGAGAATGGTTCAGAATCTTTTGGATGTCTTTCAATTTCTTTTCCATCTAAATCTACTCCCTTAATTGATTCAACATCAACAGGACTAGGTAGATAATCTATTACTGCATCTAAAGCAAGTTTAACACCTGTATTTCCTAATGCAGTACCACATAATACTGGGAAGAATTCAACAGCAAGTGTACCTTTTCTAATTGCCTTTTTAATTAAATCTACACTTACTTCTTCACCTTCTAAGTATTTTTCCATTAATTCATCATCAAATTCTGCAACAGCTTCAATTAAATCATTACGTTTTTCTGCAACTAAATCTTTTAAATCCTCTGGAATATCAATAATAGTTGGATTTTCATGTTGATCATGATCATAGTGATATGCTTTTAAAGTAACTAAATCTATTATTCCATCAAATTCATTTTCTGCTCCAATTGGCCATTGAATAGGTTTTGCATTAACTCCTAATCTTGAATCAATAGTCTTTAAACTATATTCAAAACTAGCTCCCATTTTATCCATCTTATTACAGAAAATCATTCTAGGTACTTTAAATTCAGTTGCTTGACGCCATACTGTTTCAGTTTGAGGTTCAACTCCTGCTTGTGCATCTAATAATGCAATAGCACCATCAAGTACACGAAGGCTTCTTGATACTTCAACAGTAAAGTCTACATGCCCTGGAGTATCTATTATATTTAGTCTATGTTTATTCCAGTATGCAGTAGTTGCTGCTGAGGTAATTGTAATACCACGTTCTTGTTCTTGTGCCATCCAGTCCATTTGAGATTCACCATCATGTGTTTCTCCAATTTTGTGAATTTTTCCTGTGTGGAATAGCACACGCTCAGTAAATGTTGTTTTACCAGCATCTATATGAGCCATAATTCCAAGGTTACGTGTATTTTCTAAACTATATTCACGAGCCATACTTTGTTTCCTTTCTTATTACCATCTATAATGAGCGAATGCTTTGTTAGCTTCTGCCATTCTGTGTGTCTCTTCACGTTTTTTAACTGCTGCACCAGTACCATTAGATGCATCAATTATTTCATTAGCAAGGTTTTCAGCCATAGAATGACCTCCACGTAATCTTGCATAATTAATTAACCAACGGAATCCTAAAGCTTGCTTACGGTCAGCTTTAACTTCTACTGGAACTTGATAGTTAGCCCCACCTACACGGCGTGATTTAACTTCAAGTGAAGGCATTATATTTTCTAATGCTTTATTTAAAACTTCCATTGGATCTTGATTAGTTTTTTCACTAACTATATTCATAGCATCATAAAAGATTTTTTGAGCAATACCCTTTTTTCCATCTTTCATAATAGTATTTATTAATTTAGTAACTACTTTTGAATTATATATAGGGTCTTTTAAAACGTCTCTTTTAACTGCACGTCTTTTACGCATAATGTTTCCTCCTTCATTTATTATTTAGTTGATTTTGGTTTTTTAGTACCATATTTACTACGTCCTTGACGACGTTTTTCAATACCAGCTGTATCAAGTGTTCCACGAACAATGTGATAACGAACACCGATTAAATCCTTAACACGTCCCCCACGTATTAATACTACACTGTGTTCTTGTAAATTATGTCCTTCACCAGGAATATATGCTGTTACTTCCATATTATTTGAAAGTCTAACACGAGCGTATTTTCTTAATGCTGAGTTTGGCTTCTTTGGTGTCATTGTTCCAACACGAGTACATACACCACGTTTTTGTGGAGCTGTTTTATTTGTTTGTACTTTATCTTTACTGTTATATCCAATATTTAAAACAGGTGATTTACTCTTTCTTGTTTTATTAGCTCTATTCTTTCTAACTAATTGATTTATTGTTGGCATAAATATCTCCTTTCTTTCCACACCACCAGGTGTATCATTTTTTATCTTAATTAAAGATTTGCATAAGGCAAATCTAATTAAAACCTAATATAATATAACATTTTATTATATGCTTGTCAATATATTTTTATTCATTTAAAAGAAAAAAATAGTTAAATAACTATTTTAGAAAAACAATTCCTGTATGGTTGGATCATTAATAAATTGTACATAGTAATATAGTGAAACACAAAACGCAACAATTAATATAAAAACATACCACACCATTGATCTTACTCCCCACTTCATACTATACCTCCCAAACTACATAGTATTATACTATTATTTTTAAAAAAGTCAAATTATTAAAACAAACCAGTTATATTACTATTACTATCGATTTTCATATTTAGATAAGCTCCATTTTTAGATAATCCTGGCATAGTCATTATGTTTCCCATTAAAACTACAATGAATGAAGCCCCACTTGATAATTTTATATCCGTTATATTTAATTTAAAATTACTTGGAGCTCCTAATATTTTAGGGTCATCTGTAAATGAATACTGAGTTTTTGCTATACATATAGGTAATTTATCCATACCAATATCTTCTAAATTTTTTATTTTTTCTTTAATTTCATCACTAAATATCACTTCACTTGCACCATATATTTCTTTTGATATAATGTTAATTTTATTAACTATTGTGTCATTAAAATCATATAGTGGTTTAAAATCTACTTCATTATTACAAATATTAATTATATTATTTGCAAGATCTAAAGCGCCCTTACTTCCTAATGAGTAAGAATAACACACTGATATTGGATATCCCATATTATGTACAAAGTCTAATACATAACTTATCTCTTCTTCTTTATCTGTATTAAATTTATTTAAACATACAACGATATTTTTAGTAAACTTACTTATATTTTTTATATGTTTTTCTAAGTTTTTAATACCTTTTTTTAATGCTTCTAAATTTTTATTATTAATATCTTCTTTTAGTACTCCACCGTTATATTTAAGTGCTCTAATTGTTGCGTTTATAACTACACAATTAGGTTTTAAATTAGCTACTTGGCATTTTATATCTAGAAATTTTTCAGCACCTAAATCAGCACCAAATCCAGCTTCAGTAACTACATAATCTGAAAGTGATAAAGCCATATGAGTTGCAATTATCGAATTACATCCATGTGCAATATTTGCAAAAGGACCACCATGTATTATTGCTGGATTTCCTTCAAGAGTTTGAACTAAATTAGGCTTAATTGCATCTTTTAGTAATATTGCAATAGCATCAACACACTTTAAATCACGAGCAAAAATCGGATTAGAATTTATATCATAACCTATTAATATATTTCCAATTCTGTATTTTAAATCCTCCATATCAGAAGAAAGACATAATATTGCCATTATTTCACTTGCTACTGTTATATTATAATGATCGACTCTCTCTAGTCCTTTATTATCATATTTTAATACAACATTACGTAGGGCTCTATCATTTAAATCAACACATCTATTAAATAATATTTCTTTAATATTTAGTTCATTACCCTGATATATATGATTATCAATTATAGCGCATAAAAGATTATTAGCAGACTCTATTGCATGTATATCACCAGTAAAATGTAAATTAATATCTTCCATTGGTACTACTTGTGAATATCCTCCACCAGTAGCTCCTCCTTTAATTCCAAAAACAGGTCCTAATGATGGCTCTCTTAATACAACTACACTATTTTTATTAAGTTTTCTTAGTGCATCATTTATTCCTATACTCATAGTGGTTTTACCTTCTCCATATGGAGTAGGATTAATTGATGTAACTAAAATTAACTTGCCATTACTTTTTCCTTTTGATTTTAAATTTATTTTAGCTTTATATTTACCATAACATTCTAAATCATCTAAATCTATATTTAATTTGGAAGCTACATCTTTAATATCTTTCATATTACACTTATTACTTATTTCAATATCAGTCATATTTTCACCTCTAATTAATTATATACTAATAAAAATAATATTTTAAATCCATTTAAATATTTTCTATTACAATTATATCATAATTATATATTATTTTTACATTAATTATTTATATTATCTTTTATATATAAAAAATTCCGAATAAATCAGAATTTTAAAAACTACCTCTTTTTCTTAAGAATGATGGTATTATATCATCAGTATCATCATCAATGCTAGAAGATCCAACATTATTTGATTCATAACTATTCATAGTAGGAAGATCTTCTCTTACACTATCAGTTCTATATTTTACCTCTTCTACTACTTCTTTTTCTTTGTCATCAAATCCAGTAGCAATTACAGTAACTATAATTTCATCATTTAAATTTTCATTAATTACTGCTCCAAATATTGTATTAATATCAGTATTTGCACTTGTTCTTATAACCTCAGCAGCTTCCTCTACTTCATATAATGTTAAATTATTACCACCTGTAACATTTATTATAGCATCTGTTGCGCCATCTATACTTGTTTCAAGAAGTGGGCTTGAAATAGCCTGTTCTGCAGCTTCACGTGCTCTATTTTCACCAACACCAATACCAATTCCAATAAGAGCTTTGCCACGCTTTTCCATAACTGTCTTAACGTCTGCAAAATCTAGATTTATAAGTCCAGCTACAGCTATTAAATCTGATATTGATTGTACTCCTCTTCTAAGTACATTATCAACTTCTTTAAATGATTCTAATAATGGAGTTGATTTATCTATTATGTCTTTTAATTTATCATTTGGAATTACAATTAATGTATCAACATTTTTCTTAAGCTCTTCAAGTCCTGCATTAGCCTGATCCATTCTCCTTTTTCCTTCCCAAGAAAATGGCTTTGTAATAATACCTACAGTAAGTGCTCCTAACTCTTGAGCTATACCTGCTATTACTGGTGCTGCACCTGTTCCAGTACCGCCTCCCATTCCGCAAGTTACAAAAATCATATCAGCACCTGATAGTGCTTCTTCTATTTCCTTTTTACTCTCAAGAGCAGCTTCTCTACCTACTTCTGGCTTAGCACCTGCTCCTCTTCCTCCAGTTAAATTTTCTCCTATTTGAATTTTAGTTGGAGCTTTTGAACAATTTAAAACTTGAAGGTCTGTATTAGCGACAATGAATTCAACGCCTTTAACACCTGATTCTATCATACGGTTAACAGCATTGTTACCACCGCCACCTACACCTATAACCTTTATCTTAGCAACTTGGTCCATTTCTAATCCAAACATAATTTCCTCCTCTATTCACTAAAGAAATATCCAAATATTTTCCCTAGCATTGAATCTGATGTATTTAACTTTTTACCAGTAAGCGACGTAATTTGATATGCATCATCATCACTAACCATACTGTAATCTTTATCTTTTAATTTAAGTCTACTTATAAAATAAACTATATTTCCTATTGCTGATGAATAAATATTATCTCTTATTCCAAGCATTTTTACATTTCCAATATGAGCATCTGGCCCAAATACATCTTTAACAACATATTCAAAGCCTGTCATATTGCTAGTACCACCTGTTATTATAATATAATCTATTTTTCTTGTTGTCAATAGATTTATCTCTTTTTTAGCTTCATTTAAAATTTCTTCTATTCTAGACATTACAACTTCAGATATCTCAAATTGGTTTATCTTAAAATTGTCTTCATATGCACTTTTAACAGTAACAATATCATTTGGACTTGCATATTTTTTATGCGCTAAAGCAAAATTTAACTTTAATTTTTTTGCTGTTGGAATATCAACTTTAAACATATAAGAAATATCACTATCAATATTTTTTCCACCTTGATTTAAAGTACTACTTTTAACAAGTACACTTTTATTATATAAAGATACTTGTGTTATATCACTACCAATATTTACAATAGCTCCAACTTTATCTTGAAAATTTTTATTATTAAACGAATATAGATCTCCTATATTATTTAGTGAAATATCAACAACTTCAATGCCTAAGTTTTCAAGTAAAGTTATTACTGAATAAACATTTTTTTTAGGAGTTGTAATTAATACTGCCCTACATCCCAAAACGCTTCCACTAAGACCTTTAGGATTCTTTATAAATGCTTTATTATCTACACTATAATCAACTGGTAATATAGTAACCATTTCTCTTAATGTATATGGATTAGATTTAATAGCCACTTCAAGTACTTTAATAATATCTCTACTAGTTATTATATTGTTTTCAGAATTTATTTTAATATTACCTTTTATAATGGAATACTCAGCATTAAAACTTGATACAGTCGTAACAACCTTTTTTATTTTTATTCCAAGCATATCCTCTATTTCACTAAAAGCACCTTTGATACATTCACTAGCCAAATCAACATCTGTTATTAATCCCTTTTTTATTCCTTTAGATTTAAATGCAGAAGAAGCAAGCAAATTAATCTTGTTTTTATATAGCTCACATACTACTATCTTTATAGCATCAGAACCTATATCAATACTAGTATAAATGTGCTTCATCATATCATCTCCTACAATCTACATATAATTATACTATAAAAAAAATAAAAAGTAAAAGAAATTTAAATAAACACTAAAATTTTTTTATTTTATAATAAAAAAAAGATCAAATTGATCTTAAATTTCTTGAATAACTATTATTATCATAGGCTTGCATTCTGTTTCTTTATATAGATATTTACCTAATTTTTCTCTTATACCATTTTTAACTTTATTATAATCTATATATTTTTCTTTTACATTATCAATTACTACTTTAGATACTATAGCTTCACTTTCTTTTAATATTTCTATATTATCTTTAACATAAATAAATCCTTTAGTTATAATATTTGGTTTATTAATAATAGCACGTGTTTCTTTATTAATATTAACATTAACAATTACAATACCACTATCACTTAGCATTTCTCTATCTTTTAAAACTAAATCTCCTATATCTCCAACAGTTTTTCCATCTATTAATATTTCATCTATTTTAATCTTTTCTGAATCATCTACTAATTTGCCATCTATAAAAGTTATAACTTCACCATTTAAATTAAGTAATATATTCTCTTTACTTATATTTAATTTTTCTGCTAAAAGCGCATTTTCTACTTGATTTCTATATTCACCTATAACAGGAAAATAATATTTTGGTTTCATTAAATTTATCATAAGCATTATATCTTCACTTGATGCATGAGGAGATAAATATTTTTTTGAAAGTAATATTAAATTAGCTCCAACTTTAGCTATATTATTAAATACTTTTGTTGCTGTTATTTCTGTTCCTTCATAAAGAGGTGAAAGCATAACAACCGTATCTGTTTCTTTTAATGTTACAAATTTATCTGAATTTCTAAGTATTCTTTTTAAACTAGAGTATGGTTTTTCTCTTTCATTTGATATTATCACAATTATCTTATCATCATTTACATGCGTTATTGGTTTAATTCTTGTAGAATCAAAATCAATGTAATTAAGTTCTATTCCCTTTAAAATAATATTTTCTAAGCTCTTGCCCATTATTACTACATTTCTATCGGTTTTTAATATTTCATTAAATAATTCTTGCATTCTATATATTTGAGTTTCAAATATGTTAAAGAAAATTCTACCTGGGTTTTCATCTATTGTTGTTCTTATAACCTTACTAGCATGATGATTTGGAGATGTATATCCTACTTTATCAGAATAAAGAGATTCATTCATTAAACATAATACATTTTGCTTTCCTATATATGCTAATTTTCCTATATCCATAGAATATGGTCCCATCATTGATGGATCAAATACATAATTACCACTAAATACAATAGATCCATCTTTTGTCGAAAGAACATAAAGAAAACTATCTGGTAGTGCATGGGATACTTGTATTGGAAAAATACTTTCACTTCCAAAATTTATTTTTTTATGAGCACTTATCTCTATTAATTTTGCATTTTTTATTCCACTCTCTATTAAATCTTGTTTAATTATTTCAAGAGTAAATTTTCCAGCATATATTGGTACATCTTTTAAATCCATTAACATATCAGATAATGCGCCCATTTGTTCATCGTGTCCATGTGTTATAAATATGCCCACTATTTTATCTTTATTTTCTATTAAATAATCATAATTAGGTATTATATAATCTACTCCTAAGAGCTTATCATCAGCATATTTAAGGCCAGCTTCAAATACGTATATTTTAGAATCAACATTAACTACATACATGTTTTTTCCGACTTCGTTTTGCCCACCTAAAGCAAATATTTTAATTTTACTCATAAAACTCCTTTCTTTTTCGTATTAGTAATTATAACAAATATTTTATAATTTTACAATTATCTAATCTCAAAATATTCTCCACTATCTAAATGCAAAACCCCTTTTTTTCCACTAAATGTTTTAATTATATCTACATATTTATTTAAATTTAAAAATCTATTTAAAGTTACATATACATAATTTTCATCATTCATAAGTATTAAAAATCTTTCGCTATCAACTTCATTTGGATTATATCTAACTTCAGATATTCTATCTAAAACACTATACTCAAGGTCTCTAAATTTAGACATAAATTTATCATATATCGTATCAGGTATTTTATTTATTAAAGTAATATTCGAAATATTTCCATCTATCATATCACCGTTATATAATACTGTTTTATCAAGACTAGCATAATAATATAATGGATAATTTTCTATAATTTCAATATATACTTTATTTAATAATCCTCTTTTTTTTACTTTAGCATCTAAAATAAATGAATCTTTTTTTAATTTTTTTTCTATATTAAAACTAATATTTGATAATGAATTAGGATAATTACTTAATCCACTTATATCAATGATATATTGATCAGTTAAATAATTATTACCTTTTATATATATATTAGATATATTTACATTAACTAATTTATATATAAAAAAAGATAAGATTAAAACACTAAGTAAAAATACAATTACTCTTTTAACATTAAGTTTGCGTTTTACTCTTTTCTTTTTTCCCTTCATAAAATCACCTATTCAACAAATTCTTGTTCTATTTTTAATTCTATATTATATTTTTCTTTTACCGTATCTCTTACTTCTTCAATTAATGCTTTTACATCTTCACCTCGTGCAGAACCTAAATTAACAATAAAATTTGCATGTTTTAAGCTAACTTGTGCATCCCCAATTCTTTTGCCCTTACATCCTGAATCTTCTATTAATTTACCTGCATAATTATCTTTTGGGTTTCTAAATACAGATCCAGCGCTTGGATATTCTAATGGTTGTGTTTCAACTCTTCTTGCTTTTCTTTCATTAATAAGTTCCATAATTTCTTTTTGATTCCCTTTTACAAGGTGAATAGTTGCTTCAATACAAATATAATCTTTGTGATATTGCAAATACGAGGATCTATAGTGAAAATTCAAATCTTGATTAGTTAATGTTTTTATTTCATAATCTGGTGTTAGTACTTTAATGCTTCTAACTATATATCCCATATCTGATTTATATGCACCTGCATTCATATATATTGACCCACCAACTGTACCTGGTATACCAGCTGCAAACTCAATACCAGTAAATCCTAGTCTAGAAAGTCTAATTGCAAGCTTATTTAACATATATCCAGCACCTACAATTATTTTATTATTAATAATTTTTAAATTATTAAATTCACTTAGTTTTATTATTACACCGTTATAATTAGAATCATTAAATATTACATTAGAACCATTACCAAGAATTTTATATGTAATATTTTTCATGCGTAAATATTTAAGTAAAGTTATAAGTGAAGAACAATCGTATGGAATAACTAAAGCTAATGCCATACCACCTACTTTATAGGTTGTATAATCCTTCATAAGAGGTGAAGCTATGACTTTACCAACTCCTAATTTTTTTAATTCTCTAATCACATTCATTTAGAATTCCTACCCACTAATTTCTTAATATTATCATAAATTATAGATGCACTATCACCTGCATTTAATTTAGATAAACTATTTTTCATTTTTAATATATTTTCTTCTTTATATAAAATATTATCAATCTCTCTTACTAATATATCGCCACTTAAATTTTTTTCCTCTATCATTCTAGCAGCACCTAAATCAACTATAGAAATTGCGTTTTTATATTGATGATTATTTGGTACATATGGACTTGGTATTAATATTGAAGGCAGTTTTAAAGCAATTATTTCACTTAATGTAGAAGCTCCTGCTCGAGTTACAATCAAATCTGTATTTTTCATAACTCGTGTAAGATTATCTATATATGGTAAAACTTTTACATTTCTTGGAAATTTGTTTTTGATTATATTATCATAATCAAGCTTACCTGTTATAAATAAAATATTATAATCTTTATTATTAAATAATTGCATAGATTTTACTAAAAATTCATTTATTTTACTTGAGCCTAATGATCCCATTACAAATAATACTAATTTTTTATTCTTATCAAATCCTAATTTTTCCTTTTCCATAGGAACTGCTTTTACAGCACTAGACCCACAAGGATTTCCAGTAAATACGACCTTTTCTTTAGGAAATTCATCTATACTAGATTTAAATGATACTCCAATTAGATCGGCATATCTTGATAATACTAAATTTGCTTTGCCAGCAACACTGTTTTGTTCATGTATAAATGTTTTTATACCTAATTTACTTGATTCTTTTATAACTGGATAAGTTACATAACCTCCACAACCTATAGCTATATCTGGCTTAAAATCTTTAATAATTTTCTTGCATTCCTTATCAGCTTTAAATAAACATTTAATAGTTTTAAAATTAGATAGTAATTTTTTTCTATTAAAGCCATATATTTCTATAGACTTAAATGGAATATTTTTAGGTACTATATCTTTTTCCATTCTATTATGTGTACCTATATATAAAAATTCTGAATTAGGTTCTTTTTCTTTTATTTTATTTATAATTGCCAAAGCAGGATAAATATGTCCACCAGTTCCACCTGCACTTATTAATACTCTCAAATCTACTCACTCCTATCCTATTATACCATAATTATATTCAATTACAATAATTATTATATACTCGTCAATATATTTTAGCTCTCTAAATATTAAAACTATGTAGAAAAAAGAGCTTACTTTAATAAGCTTTTAGTTTAAAAACCACTTCTCTTAAACATTTTTTCTAAATCACTTTTACTATAAAATACTACAGTTGGTCTACCATGAGGACAATTAAATGGATTTTTACATTTTCTTAAATCATCTATCAAATTTGCCGCTTCAATAAGTGTTATAGATGTATTTGCTTTTATAGACATTTTACAAGCCATTGTAGCAGCAAGATGATCATTAAATTTAGATAAATCAAAGTTTTTTTCTTTTTCTATTACTAATTCTATTATTTTTTTTATAGAATTATTTTCATTACCAATAGGTAACCAAACTGGATGAGCTTTGATTATGACAGAATTAATACCAAATTCATCTATATCAAAATTAAGAGATCTTAAAAATTCAAAATTTTCTTTTAATATAATGTATTCAGCACTAGTATATTCTAGTGTCAGTGGTATAAGCATATTTTTACTCTCTGATTTTGGGTTTGAAAGCTTTTCTTTTATTATTTCATAGTTAATACGTTCTTTTGCAGCATGCTGGTCAATTAAATACATACCGTTTTCATTTTGACAAATTATATATGTACCAAAAACAAGACCAACTGGTTCCAAAATAGGAAGATGAGTAGATACATCTTCATGTACAATAACATCAGATGCATAATCATTATTTATTATATAATCGTTATTTACTACATAATTTGTATCTATATCACTTACTACCGGAGTATCAAAATCAAGCTTTATTTCATCATATTTTTTTTCTTTTACTTTCACATCTTCTATATGTGGAATTAAAGTTTTTGGCCTCAAAGCATTCTTTATAGTAGAATTAATAAGACTAAGTAAATCTTCTATATTACCAAACTTAATATCCATTTTAGTAGGATGAATATTAACATCAACTAAACTTGTATCTACAGATATATTTATAACTACTATAGGATAATAATTATCTGGCTTATAAGAATGATATGATTCATTTATCATTCTATTTACTTCAGTATTTCTTACTATTCTTCCATTCACAATAGTAACTATACTATTTCTATTTGATCTATATACTTCAGGTAAACTAATATATCCAGATATATCATAGTCATTATTAGAATTTTCTATATGTATCATTTTTTTTGCTACATTTAATCCATATATATCTTTAATACATTTAAGTAAATCTCCTCTACCATCAGTTCTCATTAATTCTTTTGAATCATTAGTAACAATAAATCTTATAGATGGATTTGATAGAGCTATTTTATTCATATAATCCATTATATTAGAAAGCTCTGTATATAAACTTTTTAAATGCTTTAAACGGGCTGGAGTATTATAAAATAGATTTTTAACACTCATTACAGTACCTTTTCTAGCACTAGAAGAGGAAACATTTAAAACCTTTCCACCTTCTATATGTACACTAGTACCATAATCTCCCCTACTTGTTTCAATGTCAACAATTGATACTGATGCAATAGAAGCTAAAGCTTCTCCCCTAAATCCTAATGTATGGATGTGATAAAGATCAGCTTCATCTAGTATTTTACTTGTGGCATGTCTATTAAATGCCATTAAAGCATCTTCTTTATCCATACCAACACCATCATCAGTTACTTTTATTTCACTTACTCCAGATTCCTTTAAATCTACCTTTATTAGAGTAGCTTTTGCATCTATACTATTTTCAACTAGCTCTTTTACAACAGACGAACACCTCTCAACGACCTCACCTGCCGCTATTTTATTTGCTAGTATTTCATCCATTAATTTAATTACTGCCATAATATACCTAATTTAATTCAACATTGTGATATACATTTTGAACATCATCTACTTCATCTAATAAAGTTATTAATTTATTAAATATTTCTAAATCTTCACCATCTAATTTTATTCTATCTTTTGGAAGTAGACTTATCTCATCTACTGTAAATTCAATATCTGGTTTTACACTTGATATTGCTGCTTTAATCTTAAATAAATCGTTTGGATTACCATATATTAATATGTTGCCATCATTATTTTCTAAATCAACAAAATCAATATCATTATTAATTAATGCATCCATAACTTCTTCTTCTGTTAAAGACTTAAATCCTACTATACATAAATTATCATACATATAAGCAACACTACCCATAGCTCCCATTTTAACATGGCATTTATTAATAACTGCTCTAACATCGCTTACACTTCTATTAACATTATCAGTTAAACATTCTACCATTAAAGTAGATCCATTAGGACCAAATACTTCATATGTTAGTGTTTCATAATTTTCACCAGCGTCACTATTTACTTTATCAATAGCTCTTTTTATAACATCGCTAGGAACTTGATCTTTCTTAGCCTTTTCTATTAATCTTTTTAAATTTGGATTGCCTTCTGGAGTTACTCCTCCATTTTTTGCTGCTTGGTATATTTCTTTAGCATACATACCATATAATTTACCTTTAGCTGCTCCTGTTTTTGCTTTTGATGCAGCTATATTTGGAAATCTTCCCATAAATACCTCCTAAATATTATTTTGTGCTTTTAATAAAGCATCCCTTGCGGCTTTTTGTTCCGCTTCTTTTTTACTATGAGCAATACCTTTTCCATATACTATATTATCTATTTTTACTAAAACAGTAAATGTTTTATCATGAGCAGGTCCTTCCTCATTAATAACTTCATAATCTAAACTTTTTTTATCAGTTTGAACTAACTCTTGTAATACCGATTTATAATCATCAAAAAAATCCAAGCTTTTATCTTCAATTAAAGGAATAATATGTTTATAAAGAAACTTTTTTACTTCTTCAAAGCCTAAATCTAGATACATAGCACCAATAAATGATTCAAATATATCAGCAACTATCGCCTTTCTATATTTCCCACCGCGTTCTTCTTCACCATGGCCTAGACGCAAATATTCATTTAAACCAAGTCTAATAGAATATTCATAATTAGCGTTCTCACATACATAATTACTTCTTAACTTAGTCATTTTACCTTCTGGATATTCAGTATTTTTATATAAATACTCACTTACTACAAGTTCTAATACTGCATCTCCTAAGTATTCTAATCTTTCATAACTCTCAACACTATGCTCATTTGCATAACTTGTATGAGTTAAAGCTTTCAAATATAATTTTTCATTTTTATAAGGAATTCCAAGTTTTAAAAGTACTTCCATAAAAATCACCTACATAATTATATCAAACTTTTTTAAAAATATAAATTCATATTTTACTTTTTTATGCTTTTTTGATACAATTATTTTGGTGGTATAATGAAATACATACTAATAGGACTAATAAGTGTATATCAAATGATTCCACTTAAATGTCATAGTTACTGTAAATATATTCCAAGCTGTTCTACATATTCTATTTTAGCTATTAAAGAATATGGAGCTTTAAAAGGCGTAATTATGTCAGTAAAAAGAATTTTAAGATGTAATCCTCTAAGTAAAGGTGGATATGATCCAGTAATAAAAAGGAGAGTTTATGAAAAAGATTAAATTGTTAATTATTGGCTTAATTATGATAAGCCTAAGTGGATGCTTTAAAGATGATTCAATGGACAATATAAATATAATAACTTCAGTATATCCAATTGAATATGTTGTAAATACGTTATATGGTGATCATAGTAATATACAAAGTATATATCCTATTGATTCTGAGGCTACTAATTTCAAAGTCACAGATACCCTTTTAGAAAATTATAGTAAAAGTGATTTGTTTATATTTAATGGATTATCTAAAGAAAAGGAATATATCAAAAAATTAAATAAACACAATAATAATTTAAAAATTATAGATGGAACTTCTAATATGGTGTATGATTATAAAATGGAAGAATTATGGCTTGATCCTGGAAACTTATTAACAATAGCTAATAATATAAAAAAGGGATTTAAAGAATATATTAAAAGTAAATATTTAATAAATGAAATAGAAGAAAATTATGATTCATTAAAAATAGCTCTTACCGGATTAGATGGTAAATATTATTCAACTGCTAAAAAAGCATCCAATTTAAATATTATAGTATCAAATGATTCATTTAAATATTTAGAAAAATATGGAATAAATATTATTTCTCTTGATAGTGATAGTACAACTGATAAGGATAAACTAACAGCAGAAGAATTAATAAATAATGGAAAATGTAAATATATATATATAGGTTATAAAGAAGAACTAAATAATGATATAAAGGAATTTATAGAAAATAATAATATTAAAACAGTAGAACTATATACATTAACTAATCTTTATGGTATTGATACTAATAAAACAGATTATATTACATTAATGAATCAAAATTTAGATAATTTAAAATTAGAATTATATAATTAAAAGAACACGATGTGTTCTTTTAATTTAAATTACTTTTGCTATCATTCTTTAACACTAAAAATCCATAAGTTACAATAAATGGAACTAATATGATTCCAAGTGATTGTATGAAAGCATTATTTATTTTAAGTAAAATTTCGCATACAGCAATCAAAGCAAACATTTTAAGTAAATATTTTTTTTGCTTATCTGTAAAATTTTTCATATAATCTCCTTTTCTATAAGACAAGAAGTATTATAACATATATTTTTATATTTGTAAAATTCATCTAAATTACTAATATACTTTATTTTTTTTAAATAAATTATTATCATTCAATATATTATATTCTTCATAAGTTAGATATGATAATGCTAAAAGACTATTTACTATTTTTTCTTCATAAGGACAATCTATAATCTTTAATTTATTCATATTTCTATTAAATCTATTTTTTGATATATATATATTTTGAATTTTATAAGTACGCTTAGTATTAAAAGCTTCTAAACTATACTTTTCTATATCAAGTGGTAATGGTAAATTAGATATACTATCATTTAATTTTTTTAAAACATAACTACAAGTGTATTTATCAATTTCACTATCTTCTATAAAAAAGTTATTACTTTCTAATACTTCTTCTATCTCATCAAAAGATAATAATATAATACCTATATTTTTCATTATAATTAATCTTTTTAGTTTACTAATATCATAAGCTAGAATATCTATATTAGATTCTAAAAAATTTTCATATCCTAATTCTAATAATAAATCTATTTTTTCTTCTAGATTAATATCATTAAAAAATTTATAACAAGTATCACTTGATAAAGATTGTATTAAAAAATAATCAGATAGAATATTTAAATTATTTATTATAGTATTTGATTCATAATTTAATAAATACTCATTACCATATATATATAATGGATTTACTGTATATTTTTTAAATGCTTCTATAATAGTTAAAATATTAGTATATTTACTACTAGATTTATCAAATATATCTGGATTGTTATTTATATAATTACAAGAAATAATACCTTCTTTTACTAATGAAATTATAGTAGAAATAGAATTAAAAGAGCCTATTAAAAGTGCTTTTTTTCTAACACTAGGTTTAATACTGTTATAACTTGAAAATAGACTTAATATATATTCCAATTCAGATAAAGTTAAATCAATATTATTCTCTATTTCAGATATACTTATATTAATAGAATTATTTCTTAATATAGTTTGAATCTTTAAAGCTTTATTATTACTTAATTTATTATATTCCATATACACTAAATCATAATTCTTCTTATTATGAGTATATATATATTCTAATAAAACTTTCTTTAAATTTTCATTTTGTATTTTCATAATTTTATCAACAGCAGAGACTATTTCAGGTAAATTTATTTCATATAAAATAGATTTAAATGCTTCTTCAATTAAACATATTTCACTTTTAATATTTTTTATTTCTTTAGCTCTAATTTGTTTTTTGTTTATATGATATCTTGATATAGAATCCATCATTTCTTTAAAACTACTATTATTATAATAATCTCTATTTATAACTCTTAAACCATTTTTTTGTACATATTTCTGTGCTTTACCTGAACCAGGCTTCCCTTTATGTTTTTTTAATACATTTATATAAGATTCATTAGTGAGTTTAAATTTAGATTCTAAATTAATTAAATCAGATAATGCTTCTATTGCAACTTTTAAAGCATCTAAATTAACATTTTTATCACCTTTTATAACCTTTTTTTCTGGTTTATTACCACTTATAATATCAGCAGATGAGCTAAAATTAATATTAGAATATATTTCTTCTTTTATTTCACTAATATCTTTTGACTTATCAACCATATAATAAGCTATACAAAAAACGGCTTCATAATCAATTAAAACAGTTCCATCTTCTCTTTTTTCATGTGAAAATCTAGATAAGAAATCTCCTATATATTCTAAATTTTTATCTTCAAAATTACTTGATTCTCTTAAGTTATTAATTTCTAAATTAACAATTTTTTCAATTGCTTCTATATTCATTTTATACCTTCTTTAACTTCTTTTCATTTTTATTATTTTTATTAAGTATATTATATATTTCATTTGTTGTTTCATCTTGAGCTTGTAAAAAGTTTGGGTCGCTTGAAAGCTCTATTAATTTATCTTTTACCATTTTATATGCTGATATAGCACTATATAATGTATTTTTATATCCTAAATTATTTCTACATTTTTTTATAAACATACTAATAATCACATATTCATTTTTACCTATTCTCTCAAATAATACTCTAGCATCATTATATCTTACTTCAGCTAAAACTAAATCTTCGAAGTTTGAATTATCTGATGTAAATCTTTTATAATTTTTTAATATACCGCTTCTAATTGAATCTAATAATTCTATAAATAATGGATATGATTCTTGTGGTATTTTATCTATATCTACTAAAGTTCTATTACTTGATTTTGTTGGTATAAAAATAAGATTATTTAAGTTTCTTTCTACATATTCTATTTCTTTTTTATCTTTTAAAGATTTTATAATATTTAATTTTTTTTCATATACTAAAGCTTCTATTTTTAATTCATTTTTATAATTATCATCTTCAATATTTTCTAAAAATATAAAATTATAAATTTCGTGTATATCTTTATATAGTTCTATTTGAAGTCTTAATATTGTTTTATCCTTATAATAGTCATTTAAATTATCTATAATACTTTTTATATTATCATATAAATCACTAGAATCTTTTAAGTCATATATTAAATTCTTAATATATTTAAAATATTTATCAAAAAAATCACCTTTTTCTTTTTTTACCTCTTTTTCTATTTCTTCCTTTGTATCATAAGACGAATCTTCTTCTATTTTTTCTTTTTGAGCTGCCTTATATTTTTTTATTTTAAATTCCATTTCTCTTTTTTTCTTTAATTGTTCTTTTATTAAATCATATAATTCTAAAGAAGTTTTATTTAAAAGATCATCATTTAACATAAACACGCCTTCCTTTTATGTGATATACTAACACACTTTTTTTATTATGTCAAAAAAGGTAGTTTACCACTACCTTAAATATTTATTATTACTATTTCAGATTTAAAAAATTTATTAAATGATCTAAATTTATTTATATTAGATAATATAGTAATACCACTTGTTGTAATTATACTTGTATTATTATATTTTTTTAAACCATATGCATATTTTGGAAATAATTTTCTAACTGGACTTATAATTCCTCTTCCTTTTAATATTTTCTTAAGTATATTAGGAGTTACGCCTCCGTGCATATGTCCACATAAAACTAAATCTATATTATAATTTTTAAGTAAAAGTTCTATATTAAGTGGAGAATGAAATAATAATACATTATAATATTTTTTATTAATATATCTATTTAGATCAATATTCATATAATTACTATTTGTATATCCTTCTATTTCAAGTGTTATACCTATGAAATTAATATTATCTAATAATATACATTTATTATCTAATAAATATATATTATAAATATTACTTATTTTATTTAATAGATTTTTATTTAATCCATATATATTTCTTTTCTTATCAATATAAAATTCATGATTTCCTATTGATATAATAGTTTTAGTAATAAGTCCTAACTTTGTCAAAAAACTAATTAAATAATCATCATCTTTTACATAAGCTATATCAATTAAATCCCCACTTATACATATATAATCTGGATTTATTAATTTTATATTATCAACAAGCTTATTTAATTTTTTAATATCAGCTTTACTACTATAATGTATATCTGATATTAAAACTATTTTTTTATTTAACCTATTAGATAAGTTAAATTTTCTATTTACTATTTTCATTTTTATATCTTTCTATAAATTTGTCCTTATACTCTAGTATATTATTTTCTTTTATAGCTATTCTTAAATCTTCTGTTAATTTAATTAAAAACCTTATATTATGTATAGAAAGTAATCTTTGACCAAATGTTTCATTTGCTACTATTAAATGTCTTATATATGCTTTAGTATAATTTTTACAAGCATAGCAATCGCAATCTTCCTCTATTGGGGTAAAATCTTCTTTATACTTGGCATTTTTTATATTTATTCTTCCATCTTTAGTAAATGCATTTCCATGACGTGCGATACGAGTTGGAAGTACACAATCAAACATATCAACGCCTCTTATTACCCCTTCAATTATATCAATAGGGTCTCCAACACCCATTAAATATCTTGGTTTATCTTCTGGCAAATATTTAATTGCATAATCTATCATTTTATACATAGTATATTTGTCTTCCCCAACGCTAGTTCCACCTATACTATAACCATCAAAACCTATTTTAACAGTTTCCTTTGCACTATATTCTCTTAAATCTTCGTATTCTCCACCTTGAACTATTCCAAATAAAGATTGCATATTATTATTAAATACATTTTTACCACGACGAGCCCATCTTAGTGTTCGCTCTGTACTAGCCTTAGCATACTCATAATCAGCTGGATATGGTATACACTCATCAAAACTCATGGCAATATCACTATCAAGTTTATTTTGAACTTCAATAGATATTTCTGGAGTGAGAAAAAGACTAGATCCATCTAAATGACTCTTAAAATGAACTCCCTCCTCCACAATATCCTTTTTTTTATTTTTAGCTAAACTAAATACTTGAAATCCACCACTATCTGTTAATATAGGGCCATTATAATTCATAAATTTATGTAATCCGCCAGCTGCAGCTACAATATCTGCCCCTGGTCTAAGCCATAAATGATATGTATTTGAAAGTATAACTCCACTATTTACTTCTTTTAATTCTTCTGGAGACAACGTTTTTACTGTTGCCTGTGTTCCAACTGGCATAAAAATTGGAGTTTCAAAAGTTCCATAATTAGTATGTAAAAGTCCATATCTAGATTTAGTTTTAGTATCATTTTTTAATAATTCATATTTAATTTTCATAACTCACCTCAGTACTAAAAATTATAACACACTAGAAAAAATAAGTAAATTGTTTTATAATTATGTTGGTGATAAAATGATTTCTATAACTTGGTTTGGAACAGCAACTATACTTATTAAATCAAATGATAAAAATATATTATTTGATCCATTTATTAGATATTCAAAATTAAATGATATAGAATATATAAATAGATTAAGTAATTTTAAAAATATACTTATAACTCATGGTCATATTGATCATACATTACACTTAGAAAAATTATATAAAAACAAGTGTGCTAAAATATATTGTACAAATTCACCCTATAATAGACTACATAAAAAAATGAATAATTTAGTAAAAATAAAGTATAACGATTCAATCAAAATAGATAATTTTAATATTAAAGTATTACCTGGTAAACATATTAAATTTGATTTAAAATTAATATTTAAAACATTATTTAATAAAAATATTATTAAATATTTTAGTAATTTAGTATATCTATCATTTAATCATATTAAATGTAGAGAAAATAAAGAAACAGTAATATATTATATAGAAATTGATAATATTAAAATATTATTAATGGGAAGTATGGAACTTAATAATATAGATTACCCAAAGAATGTTGATTATTTAATTTTACCATTTCAAGGTAGAAGTGATTTAGATAAAAAAGTAATCCCTATAATAGATAAAATAAAGCCTAAAAAAATCTTTTTATCTCATTTTGATAATTCATTCCCACCAATATCTACAAATGTTTCAACAAGTACTATTAAAAAAAATTATAAAAATATAATTATTCCAGAATATGAATTAGAATATATAATTAAAAAATGATATAATATATTTGTGATAATATGAAAAAAAGAAAATTTAAAAACATATTTATAATTTTTTTATTGATTATATTTATAATTTTATTTTTAGTAAGTCTAATTAACATAATTAATTATTTTATAAATGCTAAAAAGATGAATAAAGAAATGGATTTAATAAATAATAATATTACTGTTACTGAAAAAGAAGATACTATTTCTACAGAAATAATTAATAATAGTAATAATCTTGAAGATCCTTATTATGATTATATAAAACTTAAATTAGTTGATGTAGATTTTACTAAATTAAAAAATATAAATGATAGTACCGTTGGATTTATAAGTGTTGGTGGGACTAATATTAATTATCCCGTTGTACAAGCACATGATAATAGTTTTTATTTAAATCATACTTTTGATAAAAGTTATAATAAATATGGATGGATATTTGCTGATTATAGAAATAATTTTAGAGATTTTGATAAAAATACTATCATTTATGGTCATGGAATGATTAATGATTTATTATTTGGAACACTACGTAAAGTACTTACAAATGGATGGTTAGATAATACAGATAATCATATAATTAGATTATCTAGTGAAAATGAAAATACATTATGGCAAGTATTTAGTGTATATAAAATTAAAACTACAAGTGACTATTTAGATATTAATTTTAATAATGATCTTGAATATAATAACTTTATTAATTTAATTACTAGTAGAAGTTTTTATAATTTTAAGACTTCAGTAACTAGTAAAGATAAAATACTTACACTATCTACTTGTTACAATTATCAAGATAAAGTTGTAATGCATGCAAAATTAATTAAAAAAGAAAATAAAGTCTAGAAGGCTTTATTTTTTAAATTTAATTGCTTTATCAATTATATTATTTCCATATATTATTTTTAATCTATCTAAAGTCTTATCTAATTCATTATCCTCTTTTATAGAATTGCTATCTTCAAATAAAGAAAGTTGATGACTTAAATTATTAGTAAATTTACCAATTGAAACACCTACTAATCTAATCTTTTCTTCATTCCATAATTCCTTAACCAAAACTTTAGCTACATTATATATTTCATCTGTATTAGATGTTGGATTTTTTAATTTACGCTGATGTTGAGAAGTTTTAAAATTTTTATCACGTAAAGTTACACCTACTAAAGTTGCATATTTTTCTTTTTTTCTAAGCTCTTTACTTACATTTTCTACTAAAGGATATAGATATTTATATATTTCGTCTAAACTATTTAAATTATAACTTATAGTAGTCGAATTACTAATACATTCAGTATTAGTTTTTTTTGTAGTGATTATAGAATTCCCACGTGCACTTTCAATAAGCTTTGAAGCTTGATTTTTAAAATATTTATATAAATAATCATAATTAGCATTTGCAAGATCACCTATTGTATTTATTTTAAGCTCTCTAAGTTTTTTACTAGTACTTTTCCCAACACCATAAAGATCCTCTATTTTAAGCGGATACATTTTTTTCTCTATCTCATTATTAAATAATGTATGTACCCTATCAGGCTTTAAAAAATCTGATGCCATTTTTGCACACAACTTATTATTAGCTACTCCAATATTTACTGTAAATCCTAAAGTTGTTTTTATTTCTCTTTTTAACTTATATGCAAACTTAATTGGATCACCATATAAACTTTTAATTTTAGTATAATCAATAAAACATTCATCTATACTAAGTTTTTCTATATCAGGAGTATATTTACTTATTAAATTAAAAAGCTTATCTGACATTTCACGATAAAGAAGCATATTAGGTTTAAATATTTTAAGATCATAGCACTTTCTTTTTGCTTCTTTTATAGTCTCTGCTGTTTTTACTCCTTTTCTTTTAGCAACCATACTCTTAGCAAGAACAATACCATGTCTTTTAGTTTCATCCCCACCTATTATAGACTCTATATTTCTTATATCTATATGATATCCCTTACTTAATAAATCAACTGCAGTCCATGATAAAAAAGCATTATTAACATCTATATGCATAATTATGTTATCCATTATATCACTCTCTTGGTTCTAATATAATTATAACAAAATAAATTTTTCTAATCAATACATTTGTTTGTCATAAATAGCAAAAAAAAAGATAGGGAATCTATCTTATTATATAATAACTTATAAACTATAAGTATTATCCAAAACAGGTAGCAAGGATATAATTGGCAACTACATATAAAAGTTTGTGGTAGTTATTAAACTTCTATAAAGCCAAAAAATAAGTCTTAATAATAACATTATTTATAAACTAGGTATCACTGTATCAACTTTTAATTTTTTAAGCCCTACTACCAATGAAAATTATACATATATAATTATGATTTTTCAATAGAACATCAGTTCAAATGTGCGAAACGTTAATTTATATGCTCGAAAGCAAAATATTTTGCCTTTTTTTGGTATTTTATGTATTTCATACGCATATTTTGATATTTCGTGCGTTTAAAATATATTTTTTTAAGAAAAAAAGGCTTTTTTAAGCCTTTTCTACATCTATATAAGTCATATGACCATTTAAGTCTACTTCTTCTGTTAAATTAAATTTGACTACTATTGAAATAGATAATGTGTCCTTTTTAATAAATTCATTAAATTTAGTTACAGCTTCAGTTACTTCATCATCACCGTTATAATATAGTGTAATTCTATCTGCTATATCAAAGTCTTTTGATTTTCTCATATTTTGAACTTTTGATATTAGCTCACGAGCTATACCTTCCATCACTAAATCATTAGTAAGTTCTGTATTTAAAATTATAAAATTATTTGTATCAGTTGAAACATCAAATCCTTCTTTAGAAGTAGTTCTAATATCAACCATTGATTCTGTTATTTCATAATTACTATTGCCTATTTCCATATTTAATGTTTCATTATTTTTTAATTTATTAATATCTTCTATAGATAATTCTAATAATTTATTTTGGAATTCTTTAATAAGAGGTCCAAAAACTTTTCCTACTTCTTTAAAATTAGGTTTAACTATAAAGTTCATATAGTTTTCAACATCTTTAATAAATTTAACTTCTTTTACATTTAATTCTTCTTTTATTAAATCTACTAAATCAGAAATTATGTTTTTATTTTTATAATCTATTAATGCTTCACTTAAAGGTTGTCTAACCTTAATTTTTACATCTTCTCTAATATTTCTTCCAAGACTAATTAAATCTCTTACTAAGTCCATTTTTTCTTCTACTTGATCATTTATCAAATTCTTATCATATTCTGGATAAAGGGCTAAATGAACAGATTCTAAATTAGTTAATTTAGTATAAATTTCATCACTTACAAAAGGACTAAATGGTGCGATTAACTTACAAACACCAACTAATACATCATATGTTACTTTATATACAGCAAGTTTTGAAGTATCATTTACACTTGACCAAAATCTTCTTCTATTTCTTCTTATATACCAGTTAGATAAATCTTCTACAACAAAGTTTTGAATTTCTCTAACACTAGTAGTTAAATCATAATTATCCATAGATTCAGTTACATTTTTAACTAACTTATTATATTTTGAAATTAACCATTTATCTATTAACTCTAAATCTTCATATTTTATATCATATTCTTTTGGATCAATATTATCTATGTTAGCATACATACTAAAGAAAGAATATGTGTTTTTTAATGTACTAAAGAATTTAGATTGAACTTCTTTTATTCCATCTTCATCAAATCTTAAAGGTGTCCATACAGGTGACGTATATAGCATATACCATCTAATAGCATCTGCTCCATATTTACTTATTACAGTAAATGGTTCAACTGCATTACCCTTGCTTTTATGCATTTTATGACCAAATTTATCTGTTATTAAATCATTTACTAATACATTTTTATATGGGCTTTTTCCTGTTAAGAAAGTTGAAATAACTATTAAAGAATAAAACCATCCTCTTGTTTGATCTATTCCCTCACTTATGAAATCTGCTGGAAATTGTGATTTAAATAATTCTTCATTTTCAAATGGATAGTGATATTGAGCAAATGGCATAGAACCTGAATCAAACCAACAATCTATAACTTCTTTTACTCTAGTCATTTCACTATTACATTTAGGACATCTTATATGTATATCATCTACATATGGTCTATGAAGTTCTATATCTTCAGTAATATTTTCTATTGCTTTTTCTTTAAGTTCACTTCTTGAACCAATCATTTCTTTATGACCACAACAACACTCCCATAAAGGAATTGGTGTTCCCCAATATCTATTACGTGAAATTGCCCAGTCATTTAAATTTTCAAGCCAATTTCCAAATCTTTTTTCACCAACATAATCTGGGTGCCAATGAACAGTTTTATTTGCAGCTATTATTTTATCCTTAAAATCTGTTACTTTAATATATAAACTTGGCTTTGAATAGTATACCAAAGGAGTCTTACATCTCCAGCAATGTGGATAGTTGTGTACCATTTTCTGTTTTTTAAATAGTTTATCTTTACTTATTAAATATTTAATTATTTCAATTTCAAGTTCTGAGTCAACTACTAATCTTCCCTTCCAAGGTCCTTCTTTATAACATCCATTTTCATCTACTGGATTTAGCATAGGAAGATCATATTTTAATCCTACTTCATAATCATCCTGACCAAAGGCTGGAGCTAAATGTACTATACCAGTACCTTCTTCCATAGTTACATAATCAGCACAAGTTACATAAAAAGCTTTTTTATCTACCTTTAAGAAATCCAGAAATTGTTCATATTCTAAATATTCCAAATCTTTACCTAAATATTTTTCTTTTACTAAATATTCATCGCCTAATACTTTATTAGCTAATTTTTCTGCTACTATAAAATTATATCCTTTAGATAAACATTTTACATATGTTTCATTTGGATTTACACAAGCTGCAACATTTGAAATTAATGTCCAAGGAGTAGTTGTCCATATAAGTAAATAAGTATTATCTTGATTCTTTACTTTAAATGGTACTGTAACTGTATTTACCGTAATTTCCTTATATCCTTGAGCAACCTCATGACTTGCAAGACCTGTACCACATCTAGGACAATATGGAAGAATTTTAAGTCCATTATAAATTAATCCAGCATCAAAGAATTTCTTTAATATCCACCATTCAGTTTCAATATAATTATTATCATATGTTATATATGGATTATCAAGATCTATAAACTGTCCCATCTTATTAGTAAAATCTTTAAATGCAGCTTCATTTTTCCAAACACTTTCTCTACATTTTTTATTAAATTCACTTATACCATATTTTTCAATATCACCTTTACCATTAAAACCAAGCTCTTTTTCTACTTGAACCTCAACTGGTAATCCATGAGTATCCCATCCTACTTTTCTAAGAACTCTATATCCTTTCATAGTCTTATACTTACAGTATGTGTCTTTTAATAATTTGGCTAACATATGATGTATACCCGGCATTCCATTTGCTGTAGCTGGACCATCATAAAATACAAAATTTTTACTATCTTTTCTATTTTCTATTGTCTTATAAAGTAAATTTTCATTAATAAATTTTAAAGTTAAACTACTTTCTACATCGCTACTTTGTCTTTTGTCTAATTCTTGAAATTTCATAATTACCTCCTCTTTTATAATATAAATTATTATAATTTCTAATATCCTAAATTAAAATCACATAATACAAATAAATAATAGATGTATTCATTAAAAATAAAGAAAAAACTATTATAACATAGGGGTGAATTAATCCACGGTACCACCCTATTTCATAATAGTTTATGCTCTCTTATGTATAACGCCATTACACGTTTTAATCTTATCCATTAAAAATATCAAGAGTGATCTATATAATATTTAATTATCTATTTTCACCTAACATAGACTCTCTATAAATCTCATATTATAACGTCTCTATCATCTATTATAATTCAACTTTTTCAATATCATCAACTAATGATAATTGTGTTTCAATAATTGATCTTAATTTACGTTTAAATATATTAATATTACGTTTAAGTGCTTCTGCTTCCATTTCAGTTCTTTCTGCTTTAAGAAGTGATTCATTAACTATACGATTAGCATTTCTCTTAGCATCCTCTAAAATAATCGAAGACTCTCTATGAGCAGTAGACTTAATTTGATCAGAAGTCCTCTGTGCCATCATAAGCGCCCTATTTAAAGTACCTTCCATTCGCTCATAATGAGAAAGTTTCTCTTGAATCTTAGAAGTATTCCCAATAATTTTTTCTAATTCCTCTATTTTTTTATCCTTAAGAGCCAGCTCCCTATTTTTAGCTTTATTATCTTCTATCATTAATTCTACTTGTTTGATAACTTGGTCTAAAAAGTGATCTATCTCTTCTGGAGTATAGTTTTTAAACGTTCTTCCATTATCCATAAGCATCCCTCAAACGTTGTGCTATATATAATAACACAATAATTTTATATTTTCAAGTGTTTTACCACTCATAATTTTCTTCATCTTTAACTTTTTCTTTTTCATTATCATCAGTAATTTTTCCTTGTACGTTTATATTATTAGGTGTACAAAGAAATATACCACTACCTATTTTTTGAATATTACCCTTAATAGCATATATAGTACCACTTAAAAAATCCATAATACGTTTTGCTTGATCACTTGTTACCCTTTTTAAGTTAACAACTACAGTATTTCTTTTTTTTAAGTAATCTGCAATTTGTTGAGCTTCTGAATAAGCACGTGGTTCAAGTAATATCATTTTAGCATCACTTTCTAAAGAAGATGCATCCTCTGCTTTTATATCATAATATTCATTACCATTACCCATCTGAGTTTCATCTTTTTCATTGAATAAGCCTTTAATAAAACCCATGTTTATTCCTCCAATCCTAATGTTACCATAAACATTTTAACATATTATAATAAAAAATGAAATATTTTTAACATACTTTTTTTGACAATATGTAAAATTAAGCCTTAATTATTAGTAACTACTACTTTCCAAATAACAGTATTAGAATAAGCCTTATCATCTTTTACATAAAGAGCTGTATAACTTATATCATAAATACTAGGATTACTAGTATCCACACTATCTACTAAATTATCAGATTTAGAAATATTCTTTACTATTTTAGAACTATCTGTTACATCTACTCCATCATACTTAACTTTAAAAGTTTCACTAGGCAAACTACCACCTACACTTATACTAGTATAATAGTTACTACCAGATTTAGAAAGATCAAGTTCTATACTTAATAATTTAGTATTATCACTAAATAATGTATATATATACTCTCCTTCTCTTTTTTCAAATGATGGATTAATTTCTCTATCTTCTTTCATAATTTTAATTATTAAATCATCACTAAAAGAAGTACCTGTTTTTTGATTTATTATATTACTTTCAAATAAATTATTAGCCTTAAGCTCACCTAGTGTTATATAGCTAGGACCACTATCTTTTAAAACATCTAAATTTTTAAGTGAATAATCATAAGCCGCACTTAGTATAGTATTTACACCATTTTGATATAATGTATCCTTACTATCATTTACGATATTAAAAACTTTAGGAATAATAAGTCTAAGTATTATACCCAAAATTACTAATACAGCAAGTAATTCAACTAAAGTAAATCCTCTCTTATTCATAATGTCTTCCTTTAAATATACTAAGTACCTTAGCAAAAGTATATAATATTTTATCACTTTTATTAATAGCTATAGATTTTTCCATAGCTTTACCTCCTATTGTTAAAGCTGATATTATTCCCATAGTAATTATTGTTACAACTAAACTATTTAAGCCATTACTAGATATTTTACTTGCAATTACTGCACCAGTAGATCCAGATATTATTCCACATATATCACCAACAACATCATTGCAAAAACTAGATACTTTATCAGCATTCTTTTTTAATTGAACAGCCATTTTTGCACCCTTAACCTTCTTTGAAGCCATTGAATTAAATACACTTTCATCAGCAGATGCGACTGCAAGACCAATCATATCAAATAAAACACCTATTACTATAAATACAAGAGTAAGTATTATACCAAGTAAAATATTTACATTTGGAATAGCAGTTTCACTTATAAAACTAAATACTACAGAAATAATAAAAGCAACAAGTATTATTTTTATAATCCAAAAATTTTTACTATTTTTCTTATTCTTCCTCATAAACCTCCTATATAAACATTAAAATAAATAGAATTATTATTACTATATATAAAAATATAACTAATATATAATCTTTATTAAACTTTTTCTTTTTTTCTATAAACTCATTAGACATTTCGGTATCGTTTTTATTACTATCCATATTATCACCATAATAAGTATAACACGAATTTATTCAATAAACAACTTAAATTCAAGTATAAAGAAAAAAGTATAATCTTGTTATACCTTTTTCAATATTATTTAAAATGTTAAAATTATCCAGCCCAATTTATATCTTCATTGCTTTTACCAGATACCCAATTAAATGAAGTGGAATCTATTGTTACTTTATCTTTTGTTGTATTTATTGTTACACTTTCTATTTTATTTGGTCCATAGCCTTCACCTGTACTTGATCCAAAAGCTTCTCTATCTATACTTTTTATTCCACTACCTATAACTACACTTGTTATATTATTTTCATCAAAAGCTCCATAATCTATAGTTTCTATATTATCTGGTATTTCAACATGTGTTAGGCTATTTTCTGAAAACATACTATTTGTTATAGTTTTCAATCCTCTTCCTATAATTAAACTACTTATTTGATTGTCATAAAATGCCGAATTCCCGATTGTTTCAACACTATCTGGAATATTTATACTGGTTAAGTTATTTGTTGAAAAAGCCATATCATCTATACTGGTTACACTATTTGGTATTATTATGCTTGTTAAATTATTACTTGCAAATGAGGCAAAGCCTATACCTGTAACATTATATTTTTCATTACTTTTAGAAATTGTTGCAACATTTGTCAAACGATTCATATTTAAATAAGTTAGTAAATCAGGATTTTCCACCTTACATACGGTTGGAGCTTCTGCTTCATCAACACCTGTTGCTACAAGCCCATTAATACAAGCTTCTGTATCTAAACTTTCTATACTAGTTAGTGGAAGGCTACTTGGTATTACTACATCAGTACCACACTCTGAATTATATCCAGCTATACTTAATGTGCTATCATCATTTGATGATGTATAAAAACATACTTGATCATCTACTGGAGTACTACTACTCACCTTTGTTGTTGCATAATTCATCTTAACGCTACCAAATACTACATTAAAATTTGTATCAGCTAATGTATCTCCTGTATATTCTAGTGTTACTGTAACACTCTCACTTTCTCCTTTATTTATTACATAACTATCAAATTCTTTTGTACTTGTTATATATTCACTTTCTTGTTGTAGTTTTACTTTTAATTTTATATTATTACAAGCCTCTTTTAATAATTCTTCATTTGCTTTATTTTGTGGATCTTTTTTTGCATAACACTTAACACTTCCATTATCTACTATATAATAGTTATCTACTGTTATATCACTTGTTAGTTCTGCTTCTTCTATTTCTAGTTTATTTAATACTGCATTATATGCTCCTATATTTTTTATATATAAACTATATTCTACACTCTCTCCAGGAGTAGTAAATTCTGTCTCTAGATTATATAATGTATCTCCTATATCATTTATTGATCCTTTTTTTGTATTCTCATTAATATCTCCTGTTGCATTTATTATTTCATTTCCACTTACAAATGTATCTCTTTCTTTTGAAAATACTATTTTAAAGTCTTTATCACTTGGTTTTACATTCGCACTACTTTTAATATTTAAACTGTTTGAAAATGCTGCAAATCCTATTGAAAGACTTAATACTGCTAATATTAGTGCAGCTACTGTTATCTTTTTATTTTTCATATATCCTCCTAGTTTACACATTAATTTTAGCACTTGATTTTTTTAAAAGCAATATACATTTTGTTTACAAAAAAAGAAAAAAATTTTAATTTTCTTTCTTTAGTTTAATTTATCAATTATAGCGTTTAATTTTAGTTTTTCATCCTCTAATGTTTTTCTTTCATTATCAACTATATTTTGAGGAGCTTTTGATACATAATTTTGATTAGATAATAATTTTTCTCTTCTTGCTATACTTTGTTCTAATCTTTCTTTTTCATGATTTAATAATTCTAATTCTTGAGCTAAATTCGAACTACCATCATATAATATTGATACATTATTATCTACTATTATTTCATTAAGAGCTAATTTTTCACTAATAAAATTGTCTTTACTTAATTTAAGCATAGAAGATAGTATATCTATATTATCTATTTTTTTATAATATACATAATATTCTTTAATCTTATTTTCTAGTTTTATTTTTCTTATTTTAGTTATAAGTTCTAATGTATAATCTAAATTATTATTAAATTTATATTTTTTATTATACGTTGGATATTCTGATTCCATTATAGATTTGTGTGATTTTATTTTTAACATTTGATATATTTCTTCAGTTACAAAAGGCATAAATGGGTGTAATAGTTTTAATATATCAGTTAATACTTTAAGTAATACACTTTTTGTTGTATCATTCATATTATGTTTAGAAAGTTCTATATACCAATCACAAAAATCATTCCATATAAATGAGTATAACTCACTTCCAACAACATTAAATTCATATTTATCCATATGTTTTTTTACTGTTTTAATTACATTATTTAGTTTATCTAATATCCATTCATCACAAATATTTAAATTTTCTAATGCATAATTTTCTAAAGTTAAATCTTCTATATTCATAAGTACAAATCTAGATGCATTCCAAAGCTTATTTATAAAATTCCAAGTACTTTTTACTTTTTCTTCATCATATCTTAAATCCATACCAGGAGCTGAACTAGTTGCAAGAAAATATCTTAATGAATCACATCCATATTTTTCTATTACATCCATAGGATCTACACCATTACCTAAAGATTTACTCATTTTTCTACCATTTTTATCACGAATTAATCCATGAATCAAGCAATCCTTAAATGGTCTTGTATTTGTAAATTTAAGCCCTTGAAATGTCATCCTATTTACCCAAAAAGGTATTATATCATATCCAGTTACAAGTACATCATTTGGATAATATCTTTTATAATCTGGTGAGAGCAAAGGCCAGCCCATAGTAGCAAATGGCCAAAGTGCACTTGAAAACCAAGTATCTAATACATCATTATCTTGAACCCATCCTTCTTCTTTTGGTTCTTCAATACCAACATAAATTTTATCATCTTTATACCAAGCAGGTATTCTGTGTCCCCACCATAACTGACGTGAAATACACCAATCATATGTAATTTCCATCCAATGATTCATAGTTTTTTCATATCTTGAAGGTACAAAGTTTACTTTAGTATCACGATTTTTTTGATTATCAAGTACCCTATCTGCAAGAGGTCTCATCTTAACAAACCATTGTTTTGATAAATAAGGTTCAACAACTGCATCAGTTCTCTCACTGTGTCCAACACTATGAGTCATTTTTTCCACTTTAATTAAAATACCTGAATCTTTTAAATCTTTTACTAATTTTTCACGACACTCTTCACGAGTTAATCCTTCATAAATACCTGCATTATGATTCATAGTAGCGTCTTCATTCATTACTACTATTCTCTCTAAATTATGACGGTTTCCTACTTCAAAGTCATTTGGATCATGGGCTGGAGTTATTTTAACTACACCAGTTCCAAAAGACATATCAGCATGCTCATCACCAATTACTTTAATTAATTTCCCAAGTACAGGTAATACTACATTTTTACCAATTAAATGCTTATATCTTTTATCTTTTGGATTTACTGCTACTGCAGTATCTCCGAATAGTGTTTCTGGACGAGTTGTTGCAACTTCTAAATATTCAGAACTATTTTCTATAAAATATTTTAAGTGATAAAAAGCTCCTTCGTCTTCTTTATAAATAACTTCTTCATTTGATAAGGCAGTTTTAGCTACTGGATCCCAGTTTATTATTTTTTCTCCTCTATATATTAATCCTTCATTATATAAAGATACAAATACATTTTTTACTGCACTCGTTAAATTGGCATCTAGTGTAAATGCTTCTTTTCTATAATCTAGAGCAAGTCCTAATTTAGCCCATTGAGTTCTTATATTACTAGAATATTCTCTAGTCCAGTTCCAACATTCTTCAAGAAATTTTTCTCTTCCTAAATCATATTTATTTATTCCATTACTTTTTAGTCTTTGTACCACTTTTGCTTCTGTTGCAATTGCTGCATGATCCATACCAGGAAGCCATAAAGTATCGTATCCTTCCATTTTTTTATAACGAATAAGAATATCTTGTAAAGTTGTATCCCAAGCATGTCCTAAATGAAGCTTTCCTGTAACATTTGGTGGTGGGATTACTATTGCATAAGGTTTCTTACTTAAATCACCTGAGTTAAAATACCCGTTTTCTAGCCATTTATTATATTTATCCTTCTCTACTTCAATATGGTTATATTTTTTTTCTAACATAATATCATCCTTTCTAAAAAAAATCACATCCATATAAGGACGTGATTCTACGTGGTACCACCTTAATTCATAACATAAGTTATCTTTATATCTTAACGCGATCTACGTTATATCCTATTTACTTAGATATAAAACTCCCTTGCTACCTTCAATTAACATAATTATTAGTTTACACCAAACACTAACTCTCTTAAAATTATTATTAATTTACTCCTCAAGTTCAAAGTTACTTCAATTATTATATCATAAAATTAATTACTGTCAACACCTATAAAGGTAATCTTAGCATATCCTTTACCATTATAGTTTGGTATGGAATTATCACCAGATATCATTATAGGATTTGAAAAAACATATCCTGAGTAATGTATAGGAGAATTTGTATGTATTATATTATCACTAGTTGAATTTTGATCTATAGAATTACATCCAATATATCCTGATATATAAGAAGATCCACCACCAGAGCCAGAATGCCAAGTACTTCCGCCACCACCATAGTAGCCACCGCCTCCATATGCTCCTTGATGTCCATCACTATAAGTTCCGTAAGTTCCCCCATATCCAAAGCCACCACTAGTTGCCTGGGTTCCTCCAGATCCACCACTTTCTTGTGTTCCACCACTACCATAATATACTAATTCATTTGTTTCATTTGCTTTGACAACACTATGTGATATACCATTAATTCCAGTAAGAGCTCCTCCAATACCAGATGTGGCATCTCCATCATTACTAGTTACAGATCCACCTCCTGCTGCTACCATTATTCTTGATTTTAAACTATCAAAATTTAATACATCAGAATTAGTTACTAATCTTATATCAGTAGCTCCACCACCATATTTTAAATTTGCGTCAGATATAGTATCTTTATTTCTTCCGCCATTATATCCATCAGTTCCACCTACAACTACATATAAAACACTTTTTTTATTTAATTTAATAATACCACTGGTATAAGCACCAGCTCCACCATATGTAGAACCACTAGATCCCCATAGTTCTACTTTATAATAGCCTGTCATAGGAACTTTAAATTCTTGAACTTTTCCTGTATATTCAAAATTATAAGTCATACCTGAGTCAATAATACCCTCATATTTTTTTATAAGACTTTGTTTTTGACCTTCTAATATTAATCTTCTATTATTTAAAAGCAGTAATACTAATGAAACCATAGTTATTGCCATAACTAATATTAAATACATTATAGAAGAAATTGCAAAACCTTTATTATTTAGTCTCATAAATTCACCTTACCTATATTAAAATTATATAATATAAATTAATTTTTTTCAATAATTGTTTTTATTATATTTTTATTGTATAATTAAACTGGTGAATATATGAAAGTAAGAATAAGACCTTGGGTAAAAATTGTTTTCTTTATATGTATTTTTATTTCACTTTTATATGCATATTCTAGATATATTGAAACAAAAAGATTAAAAGTATATGAATATAGTATTGTGAATAGTAAAATACCTAATAATTTTTATGGATTTAAAATAGTACATTTTGGAGATATTCATTATAAAAACACTACAGGAAAAAAAGAATTAAGTAATATCGTTAATGAGATTAATTTATTAAAACCTGATGTTTTAATATTTACAGGAGATTTATTTGATCACAATATTAATTATAATAGTAAAGATTATGATACATTAAAAAAATATATATGTAAAATTAATGTTAATATTGAAAAACTATATATATCTGGTGAGGAAGATAATAATAAATATTATAATACTATATTTAATGATTGTGGATTTATAAATTTAGATGATAAACAAGAACTATTATACTCAAATGGTGTTGATGCGATACTTTTTGCTGGAATAAGTAATAATAATAAAGATATAAATAAGACATTAAGTTCTATTAATACAACTAATGACTCTAAATATAATATATTATTAATACACAAGCCCGATAGTATAGATAATATTGATTTATCAAAATTTAATTTAATACTTGCAGGACATTCTCATAATGGACAAATCGTTATTCCATATGTTACTAATCTTATAAAAGATAGGGGTGCAGTAAAATACTATAAAGACTATTATAAAATTAATAATACTGACTTATATATTACGAGTGGAATTGGTACAAGTAAATATAAATTAAGATTATTTAATCCTCCCTCAATTAATATATATCGCTTAAGAAATAAATAATTTATTTCTTTTTTTTACATATTATTTATTGATGAATAGAAAAAATAAAGAAATAGATGCTATAAATATTCAATTAATTGCGCTTTTTTTAATACTTATTTCATCTATTATATCTATTTTACTAACATATAATCAAAAACTAGATTTAGAAGAAAAAGATACACTATATACTCCTAAGCAGTCTTATAAGCTAACTTTATTTAATAGAATATTTATAATTATTTTATCAATAGTATTTCTTTATGTTAATTATGAACTATATGAAGTTTCTAAAGAAGAAGGTGAAGATTTAAAACCATATATATTACAAATATTTGCATCTATTTTAACAATTATTTCTGGAATAATAGTTTTATATGTAGTACTTCAATCTACAACTGAAAATGTTTCAGATGTAGAAAATCCAATTATATAAATTATTTATAATATATATAAATAATTTATATAAAAACTAAATAGAATTAATTATAAAAATAATATATAATTTTCTTATAGAAAGGTGATTTTATGAATATAGAAAAATTATTTGATAATGAAACATTAGAAAATAGAATTAATAAACTCGCTATCAAAATTGATAATTATTTTGAAGGCCAAGATTTAACAGTACTATGTGTATTAAAAGGATCATTTATGTTTACTTCACAACTAATAAAAAAAATGAATACAAATGTAGAATTAGATTTTATTAAGATACACAGTTATGATAATAAACAAATTAGTGATGGTAATATTGAATTAGACTTTGATTGTGGAAATGTTGAAGGAAAAAACATATTAATTGTAGATGATATTGTTGATACTGGATATTCACTACAATATTTAATAAATCACTTAAAAGAAAAAGGAGCTAAAAATATTAAATCTTGTGCTTTACTTAATAAAGAATCAAGAAGAAAAGTAAATATAAAAGCTGACTTTATTGGATTTGACATAGATGATTTATTTGTACTAGGTTATGGATTAGATTATAATCAAAAATATAGAAATTTAGATTATATTGGATATATAAGTGATGAAAAACAAAAGAAGATATAGAATATTAACACTATATCTTCTTTTTATTAACAATTTATACCCTTTACTTTTAATTCTTCTTTTTCTTTTTTGTTATCATCATACCAATGCTTATTAGGATCTTTACCTATATTTCTTTTTTCAAATATCATCCAAATTTGACTTGATATAAATAGACTTGAGAAAGTACCAACTATTAGACCTATAAGTAAGGCTAAGTTAAAGTATAATATTTCATGAGAGGCTATAAATATTAATGATATAACTGGGAACATTGTTGTTAATGTTGTTATTAAACACCTATTTACAGTTTGTCTTAAACTAACATTTACCAAATTCTTTAATTCTTCTTCTTTTGTTATTTTATCTTTATATAATTTAGTTTTATTTTCTCTTATTCTATCAAATATAATTATTGTATTATTAATTGAATATCCGATTATTGATAATATTGCTGCTATAAACATACTATCTACTTGGAATCTTAATAAACTAAATATAATAAGTACCATAACTGAATCGTGTACAAGCGCTAATATAGCACTTATACCATAACTAAATTTAAATCTAATAGTTACATATACAATCATACCTATACAAGCATATATTAAAGCTTTAAATGTATTTCTAGTAATATCTTTCTTTACTTGATTTGATATAGATCCAACACTAGTAGTTGCCCCATATTTATCATTAAAATACTTTTCTACTTTTATTGCATTTTCATTATCTAATACATTATCTATAGTAGCATATATACGAGTATCTTCTAATTCTTCAACTTTTTCTACTTTATATTCTAATTCTTTTAAGTCTTTTTCTACTTCATTAGAACTAATCTTTTCCTTAGAATTAATTTCAATTGTAGATCCACCTTTAAAATCTATTCCTAGATTTAATCCTTCACTATATGTAAACATAAGTCCTAGTACTATTATTAATAATACTAATGTAAAAACAATTCCTCTTCTTTTAACAAAGTCAAATTTTGACTCTTTTTTAGAAGCCTTATAACCTATAAATGAATATGTGTGTCCTTCAAATTTATCAGTTAATACAAATAACTTAATCAAATATCTATTTAAATATACCATTATAATAAATGTAACTATTATACTTATAATTAACATAGTAGCAAATCCTTTAACACTACTTTCACCAAATATAAATAATATAATTGCTGCAATTAAAGTAGTAACATTAGCATCTAATATAGATATAAATGATTCTTTACTTCCTAATTTATAAGCAGTTTTTAAACTTACATTTCTTTTTAATTCTTCTTTTATTCTTGCAAAACATATTACAGCAGAATCAATAGCCATACCTATTCCTATTACAAGAGCAGCTATACCTTGTAAAGACAATCTACCACCTACTAAGGTAAATATTAAAAGTGTTAAGAATGTATATGCAATTATACTAATACTTGCAACTAATCCACTAACTTTATATAAAACAATCATAAATAAAACTATTAAAGCTATTCCAACAACACCTGCTATAAATGTCTTTGAAAGTGAATTTTCACCAAAAGAAGCACTTACAGTTTTAGATGATATTTCTTTTAATTTAGTAGGCATACTACCACTATTAATTAAATCTACTAATTCACTTGCTTCTTCATTTGTAAAATTGCCTTCAATTATTACATCACTTGCAAATCCTTGTTTAACTCCTGCATAAGATAAACAGTTAGAATTTTTTAAGTCTCCACAAGCATGGAATACTTTTTTATTTTCATCTGTCTCTGTATAATAACCTTGTACTCCTCTTCCATTTGAATCAGTACCTACCTCAAGTTTCATACTAGAATCATAATCTAACCAAATAACTATGTAGTTATCTTTAAGTTCACTTACTTTTTTTGTTTGTTCATAAAATTTTTCAGTATCTTTAACACTTAACGATATATAATATCCTTTATCTGCGCTATATCCAACACTTGCTTTGCCACTATTTAATACTTCACTTCCCATAAGTAACTCACCAGTAAGTGTTCTAAATGTTAAATTGGCAGTTGTACTTATAGTTTTTCTTGCATCATCTATGTTTTTTACACCAGCCATAGTAACACGAATATTATTTCCTTCAATTGATATTAAAGGTTCACTTACCCCAAGTGCATTTATACGTTTATTTATTATTTTATATGTACTATTTACCATATCACTAGTTACTTTTTTATTATCTATACTACTTACTTCATATAATATTTCAAATCCACCTTGAAGATCAAGTCCATAATTTAAATGTTTAATTGAATATATTAAACCTATTATAGATACTACTAAAATTGCTAATGAAATTAATACTGCTTTAAAAATGTTAGTTTGTTTGTTTTTCTTTTTTGCCATAATTATCATCCCATTTCATATATTCTAAGTTTGGTTTTGTAACCTTTTTCCTTATTTCTTCTTTAACGTATTCATCTATTAAATCATTATCTAAATTTAGAATATCATCTACCATTTGATATAAAAGTAAATTATTAGCTTTTGACCATTTTTGATCTTTTAGATAATTCCAAATATCTTCTACTTTTATATAATCTAAATCATATCTTTTAAGCTCATTAACTTTAGTAGTAAGTGCTGGTAATAATCTTTCATATAATTCTTTTATACTGTTAAATTCTATATCCATATAACCTCCAATATAAATAAACTACATATATATTATATATTAAATAATTTTATTTTTAAAGAAATTTTATTAAATTTATATTATTTTTAATATTTATTTATAACTTGTACTATTTTTCATATTAATGAATAACATTTAATATGAAAAATAAATTTGTCAAATCTACCATAATTCTTATTATAGGAGGATTTTTTACTAAAATTTTAGGATTAATTATAAAAATAGTATTAACTAGAATGATTGGTATAAATGGTATTGGTCTTTATTCAATGATAATGCCTACATTTATACTTCTAATATCAATAGCACAATTAGGACTTCCGACAGCGTTAAATGTATTAATTTCAAGTGAAAAATTTAATAATAAAAACCTATTTTTAAGTGCGGTTATTATATCTTTATTAGTTGATTTTTTAATTATTATAATATTAATTAATTTATCTAGTACATTAAGTATAGCCATGCTTAATAGTGAGGATTTATCTTATGGACTTATGTGTATTGGATTTACACTGCCATTCATTACTATATCTAATTGTCTTAGAAGCTATTTTTTTGCTAAAGAAAGAATGTACCCACACGTAATAACTAATATAATAGAAGATTTAGTTAAATTAATTTTCATTATCATATTTATTCCTATATTAATAAAAGAAGGTATTAAATATGTAATTGCTGCAATTATTTTATCTAATGTATTCTGCGAATTATCTAGTATTATTATCTTCTTATTTTTACTTCCAAATAAAAAAATAAAAAAAGAAGAAATTAAACCAAATAAAAAAAATATTAAAAGTTTATTTGAAATTGCAATACCTACTACTGGGAGTAGACTTATAGGATCTATTGGATATTTTTTAGAGCCTATTATAATTACATTTGTATTAACAAAAATTGGATACAGTAATTCATTTATAGTTACTGAATATGGAATTATTAATGGATATGTAATGCAACTACTTCTACTTCCTTCTTTCTTTACAGCAGCTATATCTCAAGCACTTATTCCAATAGTTTCCAAAAACTATTTTAAGCGTAACTATACATACATTAAAAATAAAATAAAACAAGCAATTTTTATATCACTTATTATAGGAATACCCGTTACTATAATATTTACATTTATACCAGAAATGCCACTCAAGCTTTTATTTAACACAAATAAAGGTATTAAATATATTAAATTCATGGCTCCTATATGTTTACTACATTATATACAATCACCAATATCAAGTTCACTTCAAGCTATGAATAAAGCGAAAATTAGTATGCGTGGTACTTTTATTGGAATGATATTAAGAACAACTTCACTATTTATATTATCATATTTAAACATAGGTTTATGGAGTCTATTAATAGCTACTTCTATTAACATAATATTTGTAACAATATATGATTATACATATGTAAATAAATCATTAAAATAACATCCCATATTAAAGGATGTTATTATTACTTGAAACATAAGATTTATTCATTTTTTCGTTTCTTTCATCATATTTTTTAGTATTTATTGAACTTATAATTGTTATAGTTAACATTACTACTAAAAAAATTACCATACCTTTACTTTTAATTAATTCCATACTATTACCTTCTTTCTGTATATATCATACTACGAACAATTGTTCGTGTCAAGAATTAAAAATAAAAAACATAAAATTTTGCTTCTTTGTGTAAATAATTATTTCTTTTTAATATTTATTGTCTTATTCTTTTAAAGCCTTCTATAACTATTTTAATTATTATTTCTCTTGACAATCCATACTTGTGCCTATTAATTTATATGACATTTCACTACTTGAACCATATTTTCCACTTTTTATACCCAATTTCATTAAAATTATATTATATGTACATCTAGATAAATAAGCTTTCATATGTAATAATATCTCTTTACCATCTAAATAATTATCTATATCATAAAAATCAAAATTAGTATCCATTACAATATCTGAAAAAGGAATTTGATCAAATTCACCTATAGTATGATCTAAACTAACTAATTTATAGTTTTTAAATCTTATTGATTCAATCAAGTTTCTTGGAATATTTAAATCATTTTCATAATCACAAACCTGTGGTTCTCTTCCATATTTAGACATAAACTCATATTTATATCTTTCCATAGAATCTAATGATGTATTAAAGCACTTTTGTTTATATCTAGAAGCAACATTAACTACAAGTCTTAAATTTGATTAATAAGAATATTAAGTGCTTCTTTATCACCATTTTTATACCTCAAAAGTAAAGTTCTCTCTTCATCATATGATAATAGTGGTATTTTAGCTATTTTATTAAAATAATCTTTATAGATAGATGAATCATTATATAATGATATATCTATAATATCAACAACACGAATATTATTTTTACCTAGTTTTATAGTTAATGCTTCAAGATTTTATTATCCGGATTTAAGTTTAAAATATCAAATATACTTATTTCTTTATTATTTTTATAGGCTTTTTCTATTAACTCTTCTATTATACTTCACCTACTTTATATATAATATCATTTTTCTTAAAAAAATCAATAAAAAAACTCTTGAATTCAAGAGTAATTATTTAAATGGTGACCGGTACGGGATTCGGACCCGTGAATGCATGCGTGAAAGGCATGTGTGTTAAGCCGCTTCACCAACCGGCCATATAATAATGGTGGGCCTGAATGGACTTGAACCATCGACCTCACGCTTATCAGGCGTGCGCTCTAACCAGCTGAGCTACAAGCCCATCAAGATATGACTATTAAAGTATATAATATTTTTTCTATTTTGGCAATACTTTTTTTGAAATTTTTTTAATATATTTGTTATTTAAACAAAAAATAGAGCATTTTGCCCTATTTATTTAAAACAATCTTGAGATATCACCATAAGTAACAACTACCATAAGTAACATAAGTAATATAAAGCCTATATTATGTATAGTATTTTCTACTTTAGGATCAACTTTCTTTCCTCTAATTTTCTCAATTATTATAAATAATACATGTCCTCCATCAAATGCTGGTAGTGGTAAAACATTTATAAATCCAACATTTATGCATATTAAGCATAAAAGTGATACAAGATTACTAAAACCATACTTAGCATAAACACCAACTGCATTAAAAATACCAACAGGTCCTGATAACATACTAAGACTAATTTTACCAGTTATTAAATAAAATATTGTAAATATCATTTGCTCTAATGTACTAAAGAATTTATAAAAAGCATATTTAATAGCTGCAAAGAATCCTTTTTCTTGTGTTCCAGTGATATAAAATCCATAACTATATCCACTAGATTTATCTTTTTTTGTTGTTGGAGTAATTGAAACATCAATAAGATTTTCTTTATCTAAAAATGTTATTGTAAGATTTTCATCGCTTACTTTATTTAATAATTCTAAAGCACCCGTATAACTAGTTACATCTACTCCATTTATCTTTTTTATAATAAATCCTTCTTTTATGTTAGTATTATTTGAAGATGTAACAGTTAAATCAGATACACTAAAACCATAATCTTTACCATAAATAAGCCCAGATGATCCAACATTAACTGGAGTAATTTCAACATTCTTTTTATTTCCATTTTTATCTTTTACTGTCATATTAAATGGATTTTTAGATGCTATAGTCATCTCAAGAGCTAGTTTATCATAATTATTTACAAAATGATCATTAATTGCTACTATCTTATCGCCATCATTTAAGCCTTCAACGACGCTATTTGTAACATTTACATTATTAAATGATACACTATTAAATAATCCTAAGAAAAATAATAAAACAATTGCTAGTAAAAAGTTCATAAAAACACCTGCAAGCATAATTATTAATCTTTGATAAGCCTTCTTAGATTGTAGTTGTAAATTCTTAGGTATATTTGAATTTTCTTCTATTTCTTCTCCAGCCATTTGAACAAAGCCGCCTATTGGAAAAAGTCTGATACAATAATCAGTCTCATCATTTTTTCTTTTAAATTTGAATAATCTTGGTCCCATTCCTATAGAAAATTCATAAACATAAACTCCAAATTTTTTAGCACATAAAAAATGTCCCAATTCATGTATAAAAACAGTAATACCTAATATTAATATAAAATAAATTAATGTCATATTTCACCTCTAAAATATATTTATAAAAAACGTAAACGCTAGCATAACAAAAATTATACTATCAAGTCTATCTAGTATACCACCATGACCTGGCATTATATTAGAAAAGTCTTTTATTCCAAAAAGTCTTTTGATTGCTGAAAAGAACAAATCTCCAAATTGACCTATAATACTTAAGAATAAAACAGTAAATACTATTTTTAATATAGATATTTGTGGATTTATTACAGTAATATAATAAACAGTACATATAAAAGTACTCATAATACTTCCACCTATTGTACCTTCCCAAGTTTTCTTAGGAGAAATTTCTTCAAGTAATTTATGTTTACCAATAAGTCTTCCTATAAAGTATGCATAGGAATCTGTTACTATAGTTATCAAAAATAAAAATATAATAAGTTCTAATCCTAGGTTTCTATATGTATTAAATAAAGACATTGAAAATCCGAGAAACAATATTCCGCCTAAAAGATAAAAAGCATCTACTACATTATATGTATCTTTATCGTGATATAATATTACAGGCATCAAAATTATTAAAAATAAACTTGAAATTAATCTATAGTCTATTATAAAATTCATATTTTTATTTAATATATTACCAAAATATATAAAAGTAATCATAATATAAGATATTAATCTCATAAAATCTGGATATTTTTTTTCATTTCCTCTAGCATTCATATATTCTCTTAATCCCATAAGCGTTAATACATAAAATGCAATGTTAAATAAATTACCTCCAATTATAAATATAGGTATAAATATTAAGAATGCTACTATAGCACTTATAACTCTTTTTTTCATATATCCTCCAATTCTATATATATTATAATATATTATAGGGCTAATTACAAGAAAAAAATTGGAATACTTTACATACTCCAACTATAATGAATCAATATTAATTCTTACTTTACCTAACTTTTTATTATAAGCCATTGCTTGAACAATTGTTCTTATTGAATTAGCTATTTTTCCATTTTTTCCTATTAAAGCACTCATATCTTCATTTTTAACTAATACTTGAATAACAGTATCACCTTTTGAATCTATTTTGCTTACTTTTATATCATCTTGTTGTGGTAATAGTTGTTTTACTAAATATTCTGTCAAACTAACTAATTCCATAACTATTTTCCAGCTTTCTTAACTTTAGATTCATGGAATTCTTTTAATATTCCTTCTTTACTTAAAATATCTCTTACTGTATCAGTTGGTGTAGCACCATTTCCTAACCATTTTAAAGCTAATTCTTTATCAACTTTAACTACTGCTGGGTTTTCAATTGGATTATAATATCCTATTTCTTCAATAAATCTTCCATCTCTTGGAAATCTTGAATCTGCTACAACGATACGATAAAATGGTCTTCTTTTTGCTCCCATTCTTCTTAATCTCATTTTAACTGCCATAAAGCACCTCCATCCATAGATAAATGATATCAAAAATATATATACTTGTCAACCTTTTTTGGTTAACAAAAGAAAAAAGTACCTAAGTACTATTTTATAAAATCATCTTTTAATTCATCTATGGCCTTTTCATCTTCACTAGATAACTCATCATTTATTTCATCCCAAGGCTCTTCATCATCTTCAATAGCGATTTTTACCTTAGTTTCACCAACTATTTCAACGCCTAATTCTTTTTCTATATCAAATGTTATCTTTTTATCGTTACTGTTTACACCCGAACAACTAGGTTGCTTTAAAGTTTGGACAATGATATCTGTATCATTAGTTAAATCTGAGCTTTCTCTTAATCTAACATTAAATAAATCATTATAAGAAATATTTTTATTTACAACAGTAGTTTTTGAATCATTATCATATGAATACCAAATATTAACATCATATGATCCACTAACACCTATTTTATCATTTGCTTTATATCCCTTAAATTTATGATTTATTACCCAGCATCCAAGTATTGTTGTTGGAATATTTTCAACATCAATACTATAATTATCTTTAAAATATTTTTTACCTTTACCTATTACTGCTTTTGTAACAATTTCTTTATATGATGACATACAATCACTCCTCAATTTAATATATGAAAAATTAATAGAAAAATGCAAAAAAAAAGCAATGTTATTTGCTTTTTTAAAAATTATCATCTTCTGTTGCAATAGTATACTTAGTTATATATTCATTAATATCGATTGCTCCACTAGTTACACTAGCAGGTACATCTACTGTAGTACTACCTAAATTATCATAACCAATTTCAAACTTTAAATTAGTTTTAGAATCTGGATCAGTAAATGAAATTTCTATATTTTTTAAATTATTTGAACTATCAATATATAAATATATTTTTGCATATTTAGCAATTTCATTTATAGTATCATCATCTATTTCAGCATCTAAATCTGTATCTAAATCACTTCCAGCAAGTGCATATATTTTATTTATTAATTCTTTATCAATAATTATTTGATATTTTTTTAATCCATCTTTAGTAGATACATATTTAATATTTTTTTCGCTTATAAAATTATCTAATTTAAAATTATTAATAGTAGTTTCATCCATTTCAAATTTTTTAAATATATCTGTGTCTATATCAGTATCTGAAGTATCAATTGAATCCGAACTTACTTTTGTCCAAATTGATGTAGGAGATTTAGTTGTTCCCATCAAATCTATTATTGTAGATGGAATATATAAATCAGCCTTATTATTATTAACCAAAGCATATAAGGATATATCTATTCCAGAAAATAAATTTGAATTAAGTGTTATTTGAGCTTTACCTGAATTATCAATAGATTCAAATTTCAAAACACCTGTTACATCAAATTTTTGTTCATCAGATGATCCTTCTAATTTTAATGTAATTGTTCCATTAGAGTATTTTTTTTCAGATAAATTAGCAAGTGCTTTTTTTACATCAGTAACTGATCCACTTCCTTTTTTCATGTAAGTAAAAACTAAATATCCAGCTATTCCTACACAAATTAAAGCTATTAAAATAGCAATAACTAACTTACTACCGCCATTCTTTTTCTTATTAGAATCATTATTTTCTATTGGTTGATTTAATGTAGGTCCTGTTACTCCATTATTTAAATTATTATCTACTGGTGGGACTGGATTTACATTTATTCCACTATTTAAACTATTTCCTTGTGCACTAGCTGGATTTACTGTATCCACTGGTGAAACTGGATTTACATTTATTCCACTTTTTAAACTATTTCCTTGTGCACTAGCTACATTTACTGTATCCACTGGTGGAACTGGATTTACATTTATTCCACTATTTAAGCCATTTCCTTGTACACTAGCTATATTTAATGTATCTACTGGTGGAACTGGATTTACATTTACTCCACTATTTAAACTATTTCCTTGTACACTAACTGTATTTAATGTATCAATTGGTGGGACTGGATTTACATTTACTCCACTATTTAAATTATTAATGTTTACTTTAGGCAATACTTGATTACTATTTAAAGCATCTTCTTTATTTGGTGCACCACAATATCCACAAAATTTAGATGTATCACTTATTGTTGCACCACATTTCTTACATATCATATATTCAACTCCTCTATTTTACTATTAAAGTATAACACATTTTTTAAAAAATTAAAATAAAAAATAGCATTACTATTTAAATTTATGCTATTTTTCTACTATTTTGCCATCTAAACTCCAAGTTTTTGCACCTGTTATCTTAACATTTACTATTTTTCCTAAATATTTTTTATCACATGCAACATTTACTAATTTCATAGTATCAGTATATCCCATTAATTTACCTTCTTTTTCACTAAAATCTTCAAGTAATACTGGAACTATTTTATTTAAATAGGAATTATTTATTTTATTTGCATATTCATTTATAATTTCATTTAACTTATATAATCTTTTATTTTTTAAATCTTCTGTTAGATCATTTTTCATACTAGCTGCTGGGGTTCCAACTCTAGGAGAGTATATAAAAGTAAATGCTGAATCAAATTTACATTTATTAACGACATCTAATGTATCATTAAAATCTTCTTCTGTTTCACCTGGAAAAGCTACTATTATATCTGTTGTTATAGATACATTAGGTATTTTTTCTTTTATAGTATTAAATAGATTAATATATTGTTCCTTAGTATATCTTCTACCCATTAATTTTAGTATTTTATCACTTCCAGATTGAAGTGGTAAATGTATATATGGCATAATATTATCATACTTAGCTATTACATCTATCATCTCTTGTGTAAAATCCCAAGGATGTGATGTCACAAATCTAATTCTTTCTATGCCTAATTTTGCTGTATCTTCTAGTAAATTACTCATATTATAGTCCATATTTAAATCTTTACCATAAGCATTTACGTTTTGTCCTAGTAAAGTTACTTCCTTATATCCTGAATCTACTAAATCTTTAATTTCATTTAATATATCTTCTTTAAGTCTACTTCTTTGCTTACCTCTTGTATAAGGTACTATACAATAAGTACAAAACTTATCACACCCATACATTATATTAACCCAAGCTTTATATTTAGAATCTCTCTTTACAGGGATATTTTCATAAACATTTCCTTCTATACTAAAGACATCTATTTCTTGCTTATTCTTATTTATAGCCTCCTCTAATATATTTGGAAGTTTATGTAAATTATGAGTACCAAAAACTATATCTACCCATTTATACTTACTTTTTATTTCATCGACTACTTTTTCTTCCTGTGCCATGCAACCACATATACCACATATTATATCTTTTTTTTCTTCTTTTAAATGTTTAACTCTACCTAAAAAACCAAACATTTTATTATGCGCATTTTCCCTTATTGCGCACGTGTTTAAAATTATTATAGAAGCTTCTTCTAATTCTTTTGATTCTTTAAATCCCATGTCCTCTAATATAGCTTTAATATTCTCACTATCATGCACATTCATCTGACAGCCGTATGTCTTAATATAATATTTTTTGTTTAATCCAAAATTTTTCATTCTTAAAGGTACATTATAATCATTTTTTATTATTTTTACTTTATCTTTTGTTCTTATTTTTGCATCTTTTAAATTTGGTAAATTCATAAAATCACTTCCTCGAATATAATATCACAATTGATAGTTTTAATCAATTATTAATTCATTAAAAAAGCTCAGATATGTAAAAATCTCAGAATCTTTTTATGATTAAAAAAGCTCAGATCTTTTTATAATAAATACTTTACCACTAGCATAAAATGCATAAAAAACCTCTTCTAATTCTACATTCCTATTTTTAAGTATCTTAAGTACCCAATTATAATCTTTTCCAATTTCATTTAAAACTGTACTATCTATAATACCATCTAGAATAAGTGGTAATGGATAATCAGAATTATCATTAAAAATAGATAGATTACCATTATTTTCAAGAACAGCATATTTTACTTTATCAATACTCTTTACGCCTTGTAATCTAAGCTGAGTTAATAAATCATCTAATGAATACCTAAGTTTAGACATTTCAGTAAAATTAAGCTTACCATCCTTTATTATTACCGTAGGTCTTCCATCTATTATATCCCTTATCTTTTCATTTTTTAAAGTTATATAACTCATTAACATTTGAACACCTACAAGAATTAAAATTGGTATTACAGATATTAATATACTACCTTTAGTCTCAATTGAAAGAGCTACTAATTCAGCTATTAATATAGATACAATTAGATCTATTATACTTAACTGTCCTACTTCTTTCTTACCCATTAATCTATATACAAATATAATAAAGAAATACATAAATATTGTTTTAAATATTAAACTTAAATACATTTAATCACCATATATATATTGTTAAATAGAATATTTTTATATACAATTTAATATAAATTAATAGGTGATTTTATGAAATTTTTAAAAAATATAAGTAATAGTTTTCTATATATATTAATTAGCATCTTGATATTAACATTTATAACCACTATATTTAATTACTTTGAAATATTTAGTTATAAAACTATTAACATATTAGAAATAATAATTATTATTATAGCTATGTTCTTAGGTGGATATAAATTAGGTCAAAAATCAAATAAAAAAGGATATATAGAAGGCATTAAATTAGGTATTATTTTTTCTATATTTTTAGTTATATTTAATTATTTAGCATTCGATAATCCATTTAAAATTAAATACTTATTATTTTATATTATATTAATAACAAGCTCTAGTTTAGGAAGCATGGTTGGTATAAATAAAAAGAATAATCAAAACAAATAAGATTATTCTTTTTATATTATTCCTCTATTGCTGACTCATTTAATTCTATTACTGGACGAAGACCAAATAAAATTTCATTAAAATACGAATCATTATTAAATTCACCATTAAGTATGTACCAAGGTAAACTTGAATCGCCAGCAGAGCCAGTCCAATATGATGTTTGACTTGCCCAAACTGGGGCATTTTCACAAGAATGAGTATCTTTCATACAACCTAAATCAATTAATTCCTCATATGATATTAATCTACCTGTTGCTTCTGCTCCACCTATTGAATTATTTAAAAGACTTACATAGGTATTTACTAATGGAGTTAATGTTGATGTTTTTCCATTAGAATTTACTTTTCCATACACATACATTGGATATGTACCTGAGAAATTAGGATCTAATCCATCCGATGTTCCATCAGTCCAATATCCATAAGAACCTATTTTGAAAAGTTCATCATCTGATGTTGCAATATTATAAAATGCTAAATTACCATACCCTAAGCCAATACTTTCTTCATCACTAGTTAGCTCAACTGCAATATATGGCTTAGTTTCAGCTGTAATTTCAGCTATAAAACCACCTATTACATATTTATTTTGATATCCATATTTTTCTGTATATGATGGACAAGACCTAGAAATCGATTGCTCTTTAATATCGCCTTTAGCCATATACACAGTATTTATAGGATCTACTACATTTAAATTCCATTCAGTAAGCATTGATATTTTACCATTGCTTGGATCTTTTATTACATAAAATCCTTCTGTTCCACATTTTACATAATCACCTTTAGTTATTGTATTACTAGAATCATTATCTTTTTCTAATATGCATTTTCCTCCTGTTGCTGCAAATGGTAATGCACTTCCATTTGCATATTCATTTTCTATCTCGCTATCTTCACAACCTACAGTTGTTCCACTACTACTCGCCTTTGTTGTTGCATAATTCATCTTAACACTACCAAATACTACATTAAAACCTGTATCAGCTAATGTATCTCCTGTATATTCTAGTGTTACTGTAACACTCTCACTTTCTCCTTTATTTATTACATAACTATCAAATTCTTTTGTACTTGTTATATATTCACTTTCTTGTTGTAGTTTTACTTTTAATTTTATATTATTACAAGCCTCTTTTAATAATTCTTCATTTGCTTTATTTTGTGGATCTTTTTTTGCATAACACTTAACACTTCCATTATCTACTATATAATAGTTATCTACTGTTATATCACTTGTTAGTTCTGCTTCTTCTATTTCTAGTTTATTTAATACTGCATTATATGCTCCTATATTTTTTATATATAAACTATATTCTACACTCTCTCCAGGAGTAGTAAATTCTGTCTCTAGATTATATAATGTATCTCCTATATCATTTATTGATCCTTTTTTTGTATTCTCATTAATATCTCCTGTTGCATTTATTATTTCATTTCCACTTACAAATGTATCTCTTTCTTTTGAAAATACTATTTTAAAGTCTTTATCACTTGGATTTACATTCGCACTACTTTTAATATTTAAACTATTTGAAAATGCTGCAAATCCTATTGAAAGACTTAATACTGCTACTATTAGTGCAGCTATTGTTATCTTTTTATTTTTCATATATCCTCCTAGCTTACATATTAATTTTATCATTATTTATTTTAATTTACAAGATAAAAAAATTAAGCATAATAGCCTAATTTTGGTTCATTTGTTTAGCTACTTCATCAGCAAAGTTTTCTTCTCTTTTTTGCATTCCTTCGCCAACTTCATAACGCACCATAGTAGTAATTACACCACCATTATTTTTTACAAAATCTCTAACAGTTTCTTTGTTTTCTGCTTTTACATATATTTGATCTTCCAAGCAAACTTCTTCATAATATTTTTTAACTTTACCAACAAGAATTCCTTCTATTTTATCTTCTGGTTTTCCCATATTTAAAAGTTGTTCTTTCATTATTTCTTTTTCTTTATCTAAAACATCAGTTGGAACTAAACTTGATTTAACATATAATGGTTTCATTGCTGCAGCGTGCATTGCAACATCTTTAGCTACTGCTTCATTTGCACCTTTAATAACAGTTAAAACAGCTATTCTTCCACCCATATGAATGTAATCTCCAAAAACTTCTGAATCTTTTTTTGTAATTACTTCAAATCTTCTAAGTGATAATTTTTCACCTATTGTAGCAGTTCTTGCTGTAATTAAATCATTTACAGTCCCTTCACTTGTCTCAAGATTTAGTGCTTCTTCTATAGTTTTTGCATCTGATTTAATAATAGTTTCTAGTATTTCATTTACCATATCAGTAAATTTTTCATTTTTAGCAACAAAATCTGTCTCGGAATTTACTTCTACTATTGCAGCTTTATTTCCTTTAATAAGAATAGCAGCAATTCCTTCAGCAGCAATTCTATCAGCTTTTTTTGCAGCATTGGAAATTCCTTTTTCTCTTAACCAATCAATTGAAGCGTCAATATCGCCATTATTTGCTTCAAGTGCTTTTTTACAATCAAGCATTCCAGCACCAGTTTTTTCTCTTAACTCTTTTACTAAACTAGCAGTTATCATAATTTCCTCCTTTTATAATAAAAGGTGATTAAAAATCACCTTTATATTTTTATTTTAAAGCTTCTAATAATTCAGCTTTTTTCATTGTAGAATAACCTTTAATATCTTTTTCTTTTGCAAGTTCTCTTAGTGCAGCTACTGTTTTTGAAGATAAATCTTCATTATCTTTGGCTTCTTCTTTTGTAGCAGCAGGTTTTACTTCTTTAGTTTCTTCTACTTTTACTTCTTTGTCTTTTATATTTAATGATTTTTTCTTATTATCAAATTGTTTTTTCTTTTTATCAAAAGACTTATCAAATGGACGTCTATCTTCTTTTCTTTTTACAGATTCAACAGCTCTTTTCATAATATCTGTTCCATCTTCATTCTTATCACTAACATAATCAGTTATTTTTCCACCATTAGCTTCAATTATAGCGTTATTCATAACTCCCATAATTAATTTAACAGCACGTATTGCATCATCATTAGCAGGTATAACGTAATCAACCATATCTGGATCACAATTTGTATCAACAATACCAAATACTGGAATATTTAATTTTCTTGCTTCACGAATAGCAATCTCTTCTTTTGATGGATCAACTATAATCATAGCTTGTGGTAATTTATCCATAGCTCTAATACCACATAGTAGCTTATCTAATTTAGCATATTCTTTCTTTAAACCAATTACTTCTTTCTTTGGTAGTAAATCAAATGTTCCATCTTCTTCCATACGTTCGATGCTTTCTAATCTTTTTACTCTATTTCTAATAGTTTTAAAATTAGTAAGTGTTCCACCTAACCATCTTTCATTAACGTAATAAGATTCACTCTTTAAAGCTTCTTCTTTTACAGCTTCTTGAGCTTGTTTTCTTGTTCCAACAAAGATTACCTTTCCACCATTTTTTGCAATTTCAAGTAAAGCATTATAAGCTTCCTCTATTTTTTTTGCTGTTTTTTGTAAATCAATAATATAAATGTCGTCACGAGACGTAAAAATGTATTCTTTCATTTTTGGATTCCATCTTTTTGTTTGATGACCAAAATGAACACCAGCTTCTAATAAATAATTCATAGACACAACTGTCATATATATTCCTCCTTTTCGTTACATCTTCCATTTGTATCAACTTTATACATCACCAAATTGGCACTAGACATATAAATCCACAAATGTGTTTAATTAAAAAGCCATAACCATTATACCATATTTTTTTTATTTTAGTATATTTTTTTTAAATTTTTTTAAACTAATTACCTTATTTCTTCTAATTTAATCTTTTTAGACATCTCTTCTTCTAATATGTCTGGATTATTTAATATATATTCTAATAATTTATTAGATTTAGCAAAATAATATCCATCAGCTATTCTCTCATCTAAGTTTATACCAAACTCGCATATTTTTCTTATATTTTTTTCTAATTTATCATTCACTACAATTTCATTTTTTATTTCACCTATTGTAGCGAGTGAAGAACAAGTACCAAAATCATTTATATTGTGATATATAGCACCACATTTAATTGATCCTAAATTTGATACTATCATACTACTATAATATAAATTATCTTTAGTAAGTGTTTTTGGTAATATACCATATTTATCAAATAGTTTAAATAATCCAACTATTGGTACTCTAACGATATTAGGTAACTTTCCTAGTTTATCTATAGCATTATTAGCTCCCTTTTTTAAAACTTTTTTATTTCTAATATTATCTATTTTTTCTTTAATTTTTGTGGATATAGTATATATATTATCAGAATCATTTACCTTAATCATAACCATTACTTCTTCACTCTTATCATCAAATTTAATTTTTGCAACAAATGATATAACTACTTTAGTATGAAGATATAAATGTCTATTACATACAAAATAATTTAATTTAGGTCTATTATAAATTGTCTTTGCTAGTGCGGTTAAAAAGGCATGAAAATATGTTATATCCTTACCTTCTACATAATTTACTAAATTAGTAACATCAAATTTTGTATTAATATATACATCACTAATAGATCTTTTAGGTTTTAAGTCTATATTTATTTGAGATAAACCTGATATTTTTTTTACTCTTTTTCTGTCTTTCATACTAATCATCATCCTCTTCAAAGTCATTTTTTAATTTATTAAAATCAATTTTACCTATTTTAGTTTTAGGTAATTTTTTTCTATATACAAATTCATAAGGTACCATATATTTAGCTAATTTCTTTTTACAATATAACCTTATTTTAGTTTTAACAAATATACCGTGGTAACCATCTTTTAAAACAATAAATGCTTTGGGTACTTCTTTTTTATATGGGTGGGGTATTCCAACTACTGTACATTGAAGAACTGGTTCTAAAGATTCTATTACACTTTCTATATATGAAGGATATACATTATATCCACTAGTTATAATTAATCTTTTTATTCTTCCTTTATAAAATATAGCACTATCATTATCCATATATCCTAAATCTCCTGTATGTAGCCATATATAATTATCACTGTGAAGTTGTAATGCTCTATTAGTGCTTACTTCATCATTTAAATATCCCATCATTACAGCATCAGTATATACACATATCTCACCTACTTTTAGTGGAGGTAATGTATTTCTCGTCTTTGGATCTATTATTTTAATATAATTTCCTGGTAAAGGAATCCCTATAGAATTTTTTTTATTTAATCCTTCTGGTTCTAAGCAAACAGCTGAAAGTGCTTCAGTAAGTCCATATCCTTCTAAAATTGATATATTAGAATTATGATTTTTTAAATATTTATTTATTCTACATTTTAAATTTTCTCCCAACGTATCCCCACCACTTATCATGTATTTTAAATATGACAAATCTAAATTTTTTAAATTATTTTGATTTAATAATGATTCAAATAAAGTAGGAACACCTAATATAAAATTTGGTTTATATTTATTTATTAATTTATCAAATTTTTTAGAATTAAATTTTGGTACAAGTATTACAGTACATCCTAAAGATAATGGAATATGCATACTAACAGAAAGTCCAAATCCATGAAAATTAGGCATTATTGATAAAAACGAATCACCAAGTTCTAATTTTTTAAATACAATTTTTGCCTGTATAGAATTAAGCAAAAATGATTTATTTTGTATTACAACATTTTTAGGATCGCCACTAGTTCCACCACTATTTAAAATAACTGCTTTAGTATTTTTATTAAAACTTTCTTTTAGAAAAACTTTAATTTTTTTAGATAGTTTCATAAATTTATTAAAAGATATATGCATTTTAGTATTTTTAAATTTACACCTTTTTGTTAATTTATATGCTAGCTTCATAAACATACCCATAGAATTACTTGGTGATACATATATAATTTTAGAATCTATACTACACGTAGTATCATATAATAAATCTGCTACTATAAGTATCTTACTACTTGTAGACTTAACTATTTTTTCTATTTCTTCACTAGAACTCATTGAATGAACAAAACTAGCTATAGCGCCTATTTTATTTAATGCATAAAAACAAATTAAAGCCTCAGGCATATTAGGCATTAATATAGTTACAACATCACCTTTATTTATACCAAGTATTTTAAACGAATTAGAACAAATATTAATATTTTTTATAAATTTTTTGTAGGAAATTTTTTTATTATAATATCTAATAGCTATTTTATTTGGATTTTTAAGTGCAACATCTAATATTTGTTTATATAAGCTAATATTTGGTATTTTTATATCTAAGTTAGAATCATCGTAATATTTTTTAAAAGGTGCTTCTAACTTTTTTTTACTCTTTAAAAATTTTAATAGAAACATTATATCGCCTACCCTACAAACTAATTATACATAAGTTTAACATTTAAGTCAAAAATTTCAAACTTAAAATTGACATAATGAATTTAATTTGTTAGTATAAGCAATTAAAGGTGACACTTATGAACTATAAAATGAAATTTTTTGTATCTGAAACAATACCTTCTAAAATTAATAAATATAAACTATATACTTTATTATCTGATCAAAGAATTAATTTAGTAGAATCAAATAAAGATATTAAAGTTGATTTATTAAATAGTAGACAATTATTAGAATATATTTTAATTAATCTATATAAATTAGACAAAAAAAGTATTAATTTTTTTAAAAAATATATTATAAAAAAAATAAATATAAATTTTATCTATAAAATTTATATACTTAATTTATGTGAAAAATTGAGTATTAGAGATTTTAATTCTATTTCAACAATATTCAACTCATTTAAAATGACTGGATTAATTAAAGATGCCTCTATTATTAATAATAATAAAAATTATTATATTAAGCTTATATTAAATAACGAAGATAAAATTACATTTACTAATATGCAAAAAAAAGACATAAACCTTATAGGGAAATGTCATAAACTAACTTTAGATAAAGCAAAGCTTGATATTAAAAATAATATAGAAAGCTTTATTGCAACAGTTAGAGAAAATAACGAATTATATGGTAAATATTATCATTCATTTAGAATACTTGATGGGGTTATCTATGATTTAGCTCATAATATAATAATTAATTACAGTGATTATATTAAATTAATTAATCCTGAAATAATTTTAAAAGAAAAAAGTAGTGAAGTTATAAATAATTTAAAAGATTTAAAACATAATACTAATTCCTCAAAAATATTAGTATATGCATTAAAAAAAATTCAATAAAAAAATCCTTATTTTAAGGATTAACAATTATATTTGGTGACCCGTAAGGGGTTCGAACCCTTGAATGTAGCCTTGAGAGGGCTATGTGTTAAGCCACTTCACCAACGGGCCATAATAATAATATCTCTTACATAAAAGACAATATTATTTTATCACTAAATATTTTTTTTTACAATAGTTCAGATACACTTTGTAAATTTTTTACTTTGATATTTTCTTATTTATATATTCTTTATCCAATTTGTTATACATATTTAATATTTTTTAAAACTATTTGGATTATTTAACATTTAAGACATCATTTTTTAAAGTGATACGATAAAAGTTAAAAACTCTAGTCTACTTTTTCTATGTTAAAATTATAATGGAAAGATAAAAAAGAGCGCAAAATAATTTAACTTTAATACACATTTATGTCTTTAAATGAAAGAAATACTTAGAAATATGAGAAAAATAATATGTGAGCATAAAAATGTTTTTTAATTATTAAAATATATTAATAAAATTAAAAGACTGAATATTCAGTCTAGTTATGATTATAGTTTTCTACATTACTATAATACTGTTTTCCTAAATTAACTAATCTTTTAGTCATTTCTCCACCTACAGTACCATTTAATCTACTTGTAGTATCAGCACCTAAAGTAATTCCAAATTCACGTGCAATCTCGTATTTTAAATTTTCTATTGCTTGTTTTGAACCTTTAACAACTAATTTATTATTCACAATATCACCTCTCATTATTATTATTTACTTATAATAATTTTTTTAATAATGTAATTTTTTCCACCATAGGAAATATTATAAATAATTGAATTAGAAAAAAATGTTACATATAAATTAATTTTATTTACCTAAAATAATAAAGGAAAGAGTTATTCATTTTCTACAAAAAAGATAGCCATTTTAGCTATCCATTTTCTTGTTATTTTGCTTGATAATTAGTTCCACCTAAGTGTTGTTCACCCATTTGAACTAATCTCTTAGTGATTTCTCCACCTACAGAACCATTAGCTCTAGAAGTAGCATCAGGACCCATATTAACTCCAAGTTCACTAGCGATTTCATATTTCATTTTATCTATAGCTTGTTTAGCTCCAGGTACAACGAATTTATTTGTTGATTTATTCATAATTTCACCTCCTGTACATTTTTAATTTGTGTACTAAGAGGTTTTTTATTCATAAAATTATTGGTAATTTTTTACATTATAAATATTCATCATAACTAGATTCTTTTAAATTAATTATTAATTCTATATTATCAACACATTCTTTAATTAATTCTTCATAGTTAAAACTTAATTCATATAATAAGCACTTATTAATATCAGGATTTATTACTGGATGTGTTGGTAAAAATATAGTACAACAATCCTCATATGGAAGTATACTAGTTTCATATGTATCAATCTTTTTTGCTATATCTATTATTTCTAATTTATCCATACAAGCAACAGGTCTAATTACTGGAAAATTGGTTACACTATTAATAACACTCATACTAGTTAAAGTTTGACTTGCAACTTGACCTATAGATTCACCATTAATTATAACTTTTAAATTACGCTTTTTACAAACTTCTTCTGCAATCCTATACATCATTCTTCTCATAATAGTTATTACATAACTACTTGGAACATTCTTATATATAGCTTCTTGCAATTTTGTAAAAGGTACTATATTAACTTTTATATTACCTGAATATTCATTAATTATAGAAGCTAATTTTATTACTTTATTTTTAGCTTCTATACTTGTATGTGGAGGAGATTCAAAATATAGGCACTCTAAATCTACACCTCTTTTTAATGATAAATATCCAGCTACTGGAGAATCAATTCCTCCACTAAGCATAAGTAATCCTTTACCTTGAATACCAACAGGATATCCTCCTATTCCTTTAATTTCTGATGTATAAATATATGTTCCATCAACTCTTATTTCTAATTTTACTACAATATCAGGATTATGAACATCTACTTTACAAGGAATATTTTTAAGTATATATCCACCTATTATATTATTAAATTCCATACTGTGTATTTCAAAAGACTTGTCTGCTCTTTTAGTGCATACTTTAAAAGTATTAAATTTTTCAGATTTTAAAAGTTCTAATACTTTATTTTTAATATCTTCAATATTAGTATTTACCTTATAACACTGAACTATGCTATGAATTCCAAATACTTTCTTTAATCTTTCTATTACACTTTTAGGATCGTCACATTCAATATACATTCTAACTCTATCAAATTTTATATTAAATTCTAATCCTTTTAATAAATTTTTAATATTTGAAGCAAGCATTTTTATAAATGTTTTTCTGTTAGCTTTCTTAGTAGTTAATTCACCATATTTTATTAATATTAAATTATTCATAACTTCTCCATTTCTTCATAGATTATATCATTATAAAAAGAAAAAAACAATAATTATAATTTAATATTCATCATTGTTTTATATATAATTTTAATATTTTCTTTTTTATCATGATTCATATTTACAAAATTTATATGAAATTGATATCCACTATCAAGACTTAATAATAACTCTACCTTGCCAGGTTTAAAATTAATTGCACTAGTAGATACCGATACATATGGAATAATATGTATTTTCTTATAATAAATTCCAAGAGTATCTCTGTCAAATAATATCATTTTTTTATTTGTAAATACTGCATAATCCTTACTATTTTTATAAGATAATAATATTTTTTCTTTATCACTTACATATTCTTTAGCATATTGAGGTAATTCTTCTGTACTAACCTCTTTTTTAAAATCAAAATATTTTGATAATTCTTTAAATTTAATATATGCCATTTACTTCACCACCTTAAATTTATTTATAGGCCATATAACAAATCTTACTTTTCCAATTATATCTTTACTACTTATAACACCTACCCTAGAGTCTCTACTATCTACAGAATCAGTTCTATTATCACCTAATACAAAATACATATTATCAGGTATTTTATCATAACCTAAGCTTGATAACTCAAAATCATTATTTATTTGATCTTTTAAATAATATTCTACTAATTCTTTATTATCAATATATATCTTATTATTTTTTATACTTACATATTCACCAGGAAGTCCTATTACTCTTTTAATTAAATTATTAGTATCAGAATAAGAAAAAGATATTATATCACCTCTTAATGGCTTTTTTATTTTATATATAACTTTATCTAAAAAAATTAAATTACCATTTGATAAATTAGGTTCCATAGAAGATCCAACTATCTGTTGAAAACTAAATATATAAAGAAATATAAATAATACAACAAATATAACTATTAGATATTTTAATGTATCCTTTAAAAATTCTTTAATTGAACGCATATCCATAGTACCACCTACTAAATAATAACATATTTAAATTTTAAAATAAATACAATTTTTTAAAAAAGATAGAATTACTATCTTTTTTGAATTTATAATAATTAATATTGATGAATAACTTGACACTATTTTTAGTTGATAAAAAGAGTCATATCAGAAATTTATGATACAATGGGATTTAAATATAAAACACTGATTATACTAAAAATATTCTAAATATTAAAGATGAAAAAGAAACTTACTATAGTGTTAAATTCATTACTTTGAATTTATATTATAAATTAACAATTCTAGATAAATTTCATATTATTATTTAAGCTAGAAATTTTTAGATAAAACTAAAATTCATTTATGAACTAAATCTAATCATAATTATTCTAAACTTCAAAAATATTGAAAATTAATTTTAAAAGATAAACGCAAACTTGATAAGTACAATAAAAGTGAACTAATTTTTAGTCCACTAAATCCTGTAAATATTTACGTCTTGGTTCACTTTTTAATTTTATAAGAGCTTGTTGTTCGATTTGTCTGATACGTTCTGGTGTTACTTGTAATCTTTTTGCAATTTCAGGCCTAGACATAGGAGAAGCTCCATTTAAGCCATACTTTAGTTTTAAAACATCTCTTTCTCTATAAGTTAAACTCATCAACACTTCATCTAATGTTAGTAAAAATTCTGAATTTTCGGCTTGTGTTTCACAATCAGTTTGATCAACTAATTGACCATTATTAATCATCTCTTCTACTAATTCATCATCATCCAAACTTGCATTACCCATTAACATTAAATTAATTTTTCTTTTAAAATAATCTCTATTTTCTTTGTTATTTTTTGTTTTTCCAATTTCAATAAGTAATTCTATTACATCTTCAATGAGTTCAGGTGATTCTTCCAATGTTACTCCACGTTCTTTTTCTATAATTCTTTTAGCATTGATATAATCATAATACCAACTATCTTTGCTACATAATAAAATTTTTCGAATACCAGTTAAAATATATCCCCTAATATAAGTGATTGCATAATTGAAAAAATGATTCCCACGATTTATATTAAATTTTTCTAATGCCTTAACTAAGCCTTCATATCCATAACTTTCTAATTCTTGTTGATCAATATGAGTATTTTTACTATATCTACGTGCTATATCAGGAACTAACACCATGCTCTCTTTAATAATTTCATTCTGTAATCTTTTGTCTTTAGTTTCCTTATATAATTTAATTTTCTGTAATATTTCAGCTGATGAAATAGGTAAAGATAATTTACTATTTTTATATATAGTTACATAATCAAATTTTTCAACATCATAATCTACTGTATCATCTATATCACATATGTAAATACCTTTTTTATCTAGATAATTTATTACGTATTGAATTTCTGCTTCACTTAATTTTAACGCCATAATATGATGCAGTTCAATTAATAGAAAATCTTCTTTTTTACCTGTATAATCTTCTCTTTGTCTTAATAATACATGATTGGGAATAAACTCAGTTTTTAAATATATATCTAATTCTTTATAATCTTTAAATATTGTATTACTCCTTGCAAATGAACTTTTATCTTCTCTTTCATTATTTTTTTCAATTACTTTAATTTTTTTCTTATCTATTATAAACATAATAACGTATTTTTCTTTTTGAGAAACTTTTAATTTTTCTAAGTCCTCTCTAAAAATTTTTTTTATACCATTTTTTTCTACAACTATTTCTTTTATATACTTATCATATATTTTTTCTTCTTCCATCATATTATTATTTACTCCTTTTCTTTCTTTTAATAATTATATATGTATTTAATTATATTCTTTGCAAGAATTTTTCATAAAAGTTAAATTTATTTACAAATATTACCTTTATTTATTCCTTTATAAATAAAGGTAATTAATTCTAGTTTTACAAAACCCCTTCCTTGCGAGTCATTATTCTATAACAAATATTATAAATTGTCAATTTTAACTCTTAATGGACAAAAGATTATATTTTAATTCTATTAAAATATATAAACTTAGATGTTTTAAAAATGCAAAACAAATTTTAATGTTAACAATATAAGATAATAAAAGAGAACTAATTTTTAGTCCTCTTATCAATTCATTTATTATTAGTTTTTGGTTCCACCAACACTACTTGATATTGAACCATTTTTAGACTTCTTTTATTGCTTTAAATGTTTTTGACGCGATATCATATTTAAATGTTATTGTATATGTATATTTATTATCTTTTGTATATGTTATATCTAATGTATCAATAATAATATTTGAAGTCATTATATTATCATATGTATAATCAGTAGGTAAAAGTAAATGCTCTTTTTTACTTGAATAACTTTCTAGAATATATACTGGATCATATTGATTTAATCCATCTACTCTAGACCATCTAACACTATCTGATAATACTAATTTATTATTAATAGATTTAGTTGTATTATTAGTATAACGTACAACTATATTAGATATTTTAATATTCTCGTCATAGTGTTCTGTAATTTCTATAAAATTATGATCTAAAACCACTTCATTTGTATTTTGTATACTATCACAATTCCCTGTACAGAAAGAGTTTTTTGTCTCTCTATATTTATTAGTGTCATTAAATTTAACTTCAAACTTTGTTGGATATGCTGATTCCTCAACTATTTTATAATTTAATGAATTAGATAGTAAATTATTTAAAGTAGCTGTTATTTGATATGTACCAACTTTTGATGTACTAAAGCCATTTATTACATATTCATCTTTATTTGCAACAACTGTATGGTTGTCTTTATATACTTTTAAAACATATACATAATCTTTAATATTTATGTTAGTATTTTTTTGGAACATTAATTGTGCATTTGGATTTTCTTTTAAAATTATTCCAGTTAAAACTGTTGAATCGTCCACTACATATTTAGCTGTATAAGTTAAATTACTTGTTACTTTAGTATTATCCAATACTTCTGGTTCCCAACCATCAAACTTATATCCAGCATTTGGAATTACTGTTGGAGATACTACATTTGCTTCTTTTAAAGTTAAACCTGTAAGTATATTTTCATATACTGTAGTTCCATTTAATGATCCATTTAATCCAGCTTCAAATTTAACTGTATAATGGTCTTCTTCTTCATCTGGAATATCATTATTATTTAAGTCATTTGTTGCTTTATATGTTACTGTTACTTTTAAATCTTCGTTTGGCATTGTGCCTTCTACTACTAATCTATCTGCTGTATATTTTTCTATTATAGGTGATGTTACACTATATGGCATATTATAAACTACATCTTCTACTTTTGTTTCAGCTGCTTTTGTTCCATTAACATATACATATTCAATTTCTAATTTATATGTTTCCTCTTCATCTGCTATTCCATTATTATTTTTATCATTTATTGGACCAAATATTGCTTTATATGTAATATTACTTGATACTACTGTATCATTTGTTGGCACTACTGGTTCCCATCTTTTTAATTCATAATAAGTATTAGCTACTACTTCTGGTATTACAATATTTGCTTCTTTTAAAGTTAAACCTGTAAGTATATTTTCATATACTGTAGTTCCATTTAATGATCCATTTAATCCAGCTTCAAATTTAACTGTATAATGGTCTTCTTCTTCATCTGGAATATCATTATTATTTAAGTCATTTGTTGCTTTATATGTTACTGTTACTTTTAAATCTTCGTTTGGCATTGTGCCTTCTACTACTAATCTATCTGCTGTATATTTTTCTATTATAGGTGATGTTACACTATATGGCATATTATAAACTACATCTTCTACTTTTGTTTCAGCTGCTTTTGTTCCATTAACATATACATATTCAATTTCTAATTTATATGTTTCCTCTTCATCTGCTATTCCATTATTATTTTTATCATTTATTGGACCAAATATTGCTTTATATGTAATATTACTTGATACTACTGTATCATTTGTTGGCACTACTGGTTCCCATCTTTTTAATTCATAATAAGTATTAGCTACTACCTTTGGTATTACAATATTTGCTTCTTTTAAAGTTAAACCTGTAAGTACTTCAAGATATTCTAGCTTACCTTCTAGATGTCCATTTCCTTCTGATATGAATTTAACACTATAGTGAGCTTCTTTTTCATCAGGTATATTATTGTCATTTAAATCCTTAAAATAAGTTGCTACGTATGTTATATCACTTGTTACTTTATCTTTTAAATTAAATGATGGACTAAATTTTTCAAATTTATAATCTTTATTTGGTGCTACAGTTGGAGATACTACACCTGCCTCTTCTAAAGTTAAACCTGTAAGTATATTTTCATATACCGTAGTTCCAGTTAATGATCCATTTAATCCAGAATCAAATTTAACTGTATAATGAGCTTCTTCTTCATCTTTAATATTATTATCATTTAAATCTTTAAAATAAGTTGCTACGTATGTTATATCACTTGTTACTTTATCTTTTAGATTAAATGATGGACTAAATTTTTCAAATTTATAATCTTTATTTGGTACTACAGTTGGAGATACTACACCTGCCTCTTCTAAAGTTAAGCCTGTAAGTATATTTTCATATACTGTAGTTCCAGTTAATGATCCATTTAATCCTGCTTCAAATTTAACTGTATAATGAGCTTCTTCTTCATCTGCTATTCCATTATTATTTAAATCATTTATTGGGCCAAATACTGCTTTATATGTAGCATTTCCTATAACTTTAGTATTTCCATTTGGTGTTAATGGTTCCCATCTTTTTAATTCGTAATATGTATCTGCTACTGCTTCTGGAATAATTATTTGTGCTTCATCAAAAGTAAGATCAACAAGTATATCACTATATGTTAATGTACCATTTAGATGACCTCTACCTTCACATTCAAAATCTATAGTATAATGATTTTCATCTTCATCTATTATTCCATTGTTATTTTTATCTTCTAATACTTTTACTGTACGAGATACACTAGCACTTTTCTTATATCTATCAACAATAGTATAAGTAATCACATATTCGCCAATAGTTTTGTTATCAACTTTGCCTTCAACTTTAACATCATCTAATGTAGTTATTAAATCGTGTGGATCTAAAGTTATTTCAACAAATTCTTCTAAATATTTAGTATTTACTGCCATTCTATATGGATTACTACCTAATAATTTAATTGTAGGTGCGATTGTTTCTGGATGTGATTCTGGATCAAATGGATCTTTAGGATCATCATTTTTAATCTCTTCCTCATTTGTAAATCCATCTTTATCTTCATCACCTTGTGGATCCAATACAATAATTTTTCTTGTAGCAGTTGCTTTATTACCATTTTTATCTTCTGCTGTATAAGTTACTATATGTTGTCCTACTTTTAGTTCCTTTGTACTTGTTATATCAGCTTTTATAGATAATTTTTCTTCTCCATTTAATGATACTCCACTCATAATATCATAATCATCTCCATATAAAATAACAACTTTATATGGTTCAACAATTATTTCTGGAGCATTTTTAACTACTACTTTTATATTTTCTTTTGAATCATCTTTTATATTATCTTTATTATCTTTATCATTATTATTATCTTTGTTTTGATCTTCTATAGGTTCTTTAGAATCTTTTATATCTTTAAGTTCTAAATTTCCTGGGCCTGCATATGTAAACATAAACAAACATAAAAAGATAAATAATATTATAGCTATTATTTTTTTCTTACTCATTTAAAAACCTCCCTCTTATAACTATAAATAAATTAATAGTCGGATTATATTTTAAAAATTACTTTTTCATTCCTACAAAGAATGGACTAAATTGATGAGCATCTTTTAAAGATTCTCTATGATAATCATAAATCTTATATCCTAATCCAACGCATTCATCAACAGTTCCATCATCAAATTTATGTGTTTTTTCAGTTAAGCAGAATTTTGGTTTTTTATTATTTTGCATTCTAATAAAATCAGTTAACCAAACAAAAGCTAAAACAATAATTATAACCCAAAAAACTACATCAAATATTCTTAAAGGTAAACTTCTTTTATTTTTTTCAGGAGCTATTTTTATTTCTTTTGCTGTTTCTTCTTTTTTTACTTTATTTGCCATAAATTCACCGCCTTTCAAAATCATACATTATCCGACAAAGTTATTATCTCTTAAATAGCAAAATTGGTCAATAGTTTTATTAAAATTTGCATAAATTTTTATACAATTTATGAATAAAAGAGCTATTATTATTTAGCTCTTTAATTTTCTTTTAAATTACCAAGTTGTATATTTAAAATATCGCTACTTTTTATAAGATCTCCTTCTTTTATACTCTGACTAACTACATATCCACTAGATTCAAAATTACATTTTAAATTTATTATATTACATAATTTACTTACATCAGCTCTCGACCAATTATTAATATTTACCATATTAATTTCTTTAGAATTAGTAAGAAGATATATTTTATCACCTTTAAGTGTTGTAGCGCCTTTATTTGGATACTGTTTAATAATTTTATTTCCATTACCTAACTTAATTACATTTAATCCTTTTGATTCTAGTGTAGATTTAATTTCATCTATATTTTTATTTATATATGAATCCACTTTAAATTCTTCTTCTTTATTATTAGTCTCTTCTTCATTATATAAGTTTTTATACTTTGCTATATTCTTTACTAATTCTTTAACACTTTTTGTAAGTGAAGTTTGAGCTTTATGATTTGGTTTTTTTGCTGCTGCATATATTATTATTTCCGGATTATTTTTAGGGTACATTAGCGCAACAGAAACAATATAATCATTTGCGCCATCTAAATACTTTCCATTTTCATATATTTGAGCAGTACCTGTCTTACCCATAAGGCCATACCCTTCCATATAAAATTGTCTTCCTGTAACACTATCTGGTGCGACAACAGCTTCCATTAAGTCTTTTAATTTAGATGCTGTAGTAGAACTCACTTTACGAGTCTTACTTTTATTTACTTTAGTTTCAGTTACTTCATTTGTATTTTTATCAACTATTTTATCTACAATATGAGGCGAGATCATATAGCCATCATTTGCAACAATAGTTAATCCCTGAAGTATTTGAATAGGAGTAACTAAAATGCCTTGGCCATACCCTGCTGCCATTAATTCTGTTTCATATTTAAATTTAATACTTCCAACACTTTCATTAGATAATTCTATACCCGTTTTTTTACCAAAACCAAAATTTTCAAAACAAGATTTTAATTCACTTAGTGATAAATAGTCCTTTATTATATTTATAATTCCTACATTCGAAGAATGTGTAAATCCACTATCATATGTTAAATATCCCCAACCTTTGATATTAAAATCATGCATCTTAGTACCATCTTCAAATACATATTCACCACTTAAAAAAGTTTTATTTGAATCATACTTACCTGTATTAACTGCACATAAATAAGTAAATATCTTCATAACTGATCCTGGCTCATAAGCATATGAAATAAGTGGATTTTGATAACTCATATCTGATTTTAAATTATTTGGATTAAATGAAGGTGTTGTGGCACTTGCAAGTATTCCTCCTGTTTTAGCATCCATAACTGCCATAATTGCAAATTCAGGCGAGTATTCATTTGTATAATCACTAATAGCGCTTTCTACAAATCTTTGAATATTAGAATCAATAGTTAAATATATATCATCACCATCTACAGGATCTAATTTTTCTTCTTTTGTATCTGGTATTTTATATCCATATTTATCTTGTTGATATTTTATATATCCATCTGTACCTTGAAGTCTTTTATCATATTTACTTTCAATTCCCATTTCTCCTATTATAGTATTATCTATAATATTATAAATATCTGAATCAGTAACATTTACAATAATTGATTCAAGCACATTATTATTTGTTTTTATATATATAAAACTTATACCTTTTTTTAGAGCAGTTATTTTTTTATCATATATAGATATTATAGAACTATCAGATACTGTAACTTTAATATTTTCATATTTATCAAAGTATCCTTTATAATAACTATATAAGTCATAACTTTTACCAATTTTTATATTAATTCTAGAATATTGCTTAGCATATCCAATAATATATGGGACAAAATTACCATTAGGATAATATCTTTTAACAGTTTGATTAAAATCTATTCCAGGTAAATTTAATTCTAATATTGCAATTTTAGTAAGCTCAGTTAAATTTCTGCCAATACTTCCAAATTCAACTTGCTTTGAATTGCTATTAAGTCTTTTTAAAATATAATCATAATTTTCCTCTCCAAGTATTTTAGATAATTTTGTTGCTGTATATTCCTTATCAACAACATGATTTGGATTAGAATTATCTTGAGTTCTACTAGGATCTAGATATGCGATTAAAGTATATGTTGTTATATTTTGAGCTAATATATTACCATCAGTATCATATATTGTTCCTCTCTCAGCACTTAAAAAACTTGAGTAAGTATTTCTAGTAGACGCAAATTCATGTAAATTTATACCATAAACTTTTTTTGAAAGACTTACATATGCATACTGTAACGCTATAATTAAAATAGATATTGAAAATATTATAAAGCATATTATAGGTGCATTCCATTTTTCTTCTTTTTTACTATTTTTCATAGTCTCACCATTATTATTTTATCAAATTGTATAAATAAAGTCCATATATATAAATATTAAAAAAATAGTAAATTTAATTACTATATTTTTAAATACTTTCTTACAGCTTTATAACTTCCAAACATACCAACAACCATACCAATTAAAAGCAAGAATAAAGATATATAATATATAAAAGGTACTGGTGATAGCAATTTTATAAATTGTGTAAATAATTGGCCATTAAAGTGATCATAAAATGCCGTATATCCATATACTGTTACTAATATAGGAACAATTGAACCAAGTAAACCTAAAAGTAATCCTTCAAAAATAAATGGTAATTTAATATTTATATTACTTGCTCCTACAAGTCTCATAATTTCTATTTCTTTTTTTCTAGACATAATTGTTATTTTAATTGTATTTGTAATTAAAAATGCAGTTACCACTATAAGTGCTATAACAACACCTATTGATACTTTTCTAACGATATCAAATACAGATACTAATTGCTCCACCATACCTTCTCCATACTTAACTAATGAAACTTTATCTATTTCTTTTATTTCATCTGCCGTTTTATGAATTAAATTTATATCAGTAACTTTAACTTGATAGGTATCTTGTATTGGACTATCTTCTCTTGTATATTTAGACATTACGCTTTTTAAAGTATCAGATGATTTCATCATATCTTCCGATATAGCCATTTTATCCATAAATTTAACATTTTCTGCTTCTACATTATCTAAAGAAATAATTTTATTATATATTTCTTTTATATCATCATCAGTTACATCCAAATCCAAAAATGCTACTATAGTAACATCACCTTCTACTATTTTAGTAAAATTATTAACATTAAAAGTAAGTGCTATAGATACCATAACTACAATAAGTGTTATTGTTATACAAGAAATAGAAGCAATTGAAAGAGAAAAATTTCTAAATACACTCTTAAAAGAATCTCTAATATTTCTACCTAAAATTCTAAATGCTTTCATTTCTTGTACTCTCCTTCCTTGTAGTCTTTTACAATCCTTCCTGAATCAAGTAATATAACTCTTTTTTTCATAATATCTACTATATCTATATCATGAGTTACCATAATAATAGTTGTACCAAGCTCATTTATTGCTTTTAATACTTCCATAATTTCCATACTCGTTTTAGGATCCAAGTTTCCAGTAGGCTCATCACATATTAAAATTTTTGGCCCATTTACAATCGCACGTGCGATTGCTACTCTTTGTTGTTCTCCACCTGATAGGTGTGCTGGATATTGTTTAGCTTTAGTCTTTAATCCTACTAAATCTAAGACTTTCATAACTTTTGAATGTATCTCAGCTTTTGGAAGTCCAAGCACTTCTAGTGCGAAAGCAACATTTTCATAAGCTGTTGAGTTAGGTAGTAAATGATAATCTTGAAATACAATACCTATTTTTCTTCTAAGCTTATATACCTTTCTATTTTTAATTTTTCCAACATCTAATCCACCTACTAATATTTTTCCTTCAGTAGGCTTTTCTTCTCTATATAACATTTTTATTAGTGTACTTTTTCCGCAACCAGTTGAACCTATAATAAATACAAATTCTCCTTTTTGTATATTTAATGATAAATCATATATTGCGGTAGTTCCCGTTTTATATGTTTTTTTTACATTTTTTAATCTTATTAAATCCATAACATCACCTATTCTATTCCTGATGATTGATATACATCATTTATTAAAATTATTGCATCTTTATCAATCTCAAGTATTCCTTCTTTTGCCAAAAAATATTCTTTTGTAGGAATTGCACATACAATTACTTTTTTTCTATTTCCAGTGTATCCACCACGACCTTCAAGTATAGTTACACCTTTACCTAATTCATTTATTAAAAAATGTTTTACTTCACGTTCTTTATCAGTTATTATATAAAATGATTTTGATCTTGATATTCCAAGTAAAACTCTATCATTTAAGATACTAATTATATAAATAACAATAATAGCATACATGACATTTGACCAAGCATAAATGTTTCCATTTTCACCTAGAAAAAAGCCTGATGCTACAATTATAATAAAATTATATATTTTAATAGAATCACCAATAGATATTTTAAAATACTTAGAAATTATTTGACATATAATATCACTTCCACCAGTTGAAAATCCATATTTAAATGTTAAACCTGAACCAATACCATTTAATAAAGCTCCAAATATACAAATTAATAATATATTAGAAACATCAAATTGTATACTACTTGATATGTTTTCTGTTAATGATACAAATAAAGGGTATAATATTGATCCTATTATTGAATATCTTGTTGTTTTCCATCCAAGTAATATATAACTTAGTATTAAAAGTATAATATAACTTAAAGATATAAATGTAGATTTTGATATACCAAACACTTTATTTACTACTATTGATATACCAGATATACCCCCAGTAACTATATTATTAGGAGAAAAAAATACGTTAAATGAAACTGCAAGTAAAAAACAACCTATAACTAAATAAAAATATTTTTTAATATTATATTTTTTATTTAGTTTTAAAAGTATTTCATCTTCCTTCTTCTTTTTAAAAAACAACATTACTTAACTCCTAATTTTAAATTATCATATATAAACATATCTATATCACCATCTAATACTTTATTTACATTAGCACACTCTGTACCTGTTCTATGATCTTTAACAAGTGTATAAGGACACATTGTATAAGTTCTTATTTGTGATCCAAAATTTATTAAAGAATTTTCTCCCTTTATACCCTTAAGTTCTGCTTCTCTTCTAGAAACTTCAAGTCGATATAATTTACTTTTTAATACTTTCAAACAAGTTTCTTTATTTTTTATTTGACTTCTTTCATTTTGACAAGTAACAACTATCTTACTTGGAAAATGGGTAATACGTACTGCGGATGGTGTTGTGTTTACACCCTGTCCTCCATGACCTGATGCACAATATGTATCTATTCTTATATCAGCATCATTTATTTTTATATCTATATTAGAATCATTATATATAGGTGTTACATCAACTGATGCAAAAGAAGTGTGTCTTCTTTTATTTGAATCAAATGGGCTAATTCTAATTAATCTATGTACACCTTTTTCTCCCTTAAGATAACCATAACTATTTTTTCCATGTACTATAAAAGATACACTCTTTATACCTGCTTCCTCAAAGTTTTGATAATCTAACACTTCTATTTTTTTATTATTTTTTTCGCACCATCTAGTATACATTCTATATAGCATTGAAGCCCAATCACAGCTTTCAGTTCCACCAGCACCTGGATGAATATCTAGTATACAATCACAACTATCATATGTATCAGAAAGTAGTAAAGAAAGTTCTATTTGATGCACTTTTTGCTTTATTTTTTCTATATCATTAACTACTAAATCTAACATTTCAGAATCATTTTCTTGTTTTAAAATTTCAATTATTTCAATATTAGAATTAATATTTTGCTTTACTTCCTCTAGAGAGGATAGTTTTGATTTTAATGTATTTAATTCATCTAATATATTATTACTATTTTCTTTATTAGACCAAAAATTTGGATCATTTACTTCTTTTTCTAACTCGCATATTCTACTTTTTTTAGTATCAAAGTCAAAGTGACCTCCATAAATCATTTACAAGATTACTTAAATCAAGATATATTTTTAAAATTTCATTTAAATCCATAAAACACCTCTCTTATATCTTTACACATACATAATTATAACATCATATATATTTTTTTAAAAGAAAAAAGAAGAAAAAATTCTTCTTTTTACATCTATAATGCTTCGTTTAATATATTATCACGTTTTAAAACATCTACTAAATAATCTATTTCTTCTTTTGTATTATAAAAATACAAACTCAATCTGCAAGTATTTTTTATTCCTAAATTTTCTTTTAATATCTTTGCACAATGACTTCCAGCTCTAACACATATATTATATTTATTTAAATAAATTGCTAAATCCTGTGAAAATATACCTTTAATATTAAAAGTTATTATACCACTTTCTGAATTTTCATTATATATAATAATATTTTTTACTTCTTTTAATTTTTCTATTGCATATTTTTTTAATTCTTTTTCATAAGATTCTATTTTATTCATTCCAATCTTATTTAAATAATTTATAACAGCCCCAAATCCTATAACTCCAGCTATAGAAGGAGTACCAGCTTCAAGTAAATAAGGCATTTCATTATATTTTCTAATTCCATCAACTTCAAATGAATAATTCATACCTCCACCTACAAATACTGGTTTCATAAAATCAAGTAGTTCTTCTTTAACATATAATACTCCAACACCAGTAGGACCACACATCTTATGTGCAGAAAATGCTAAAAAGTCCATATCAAGATCACTTACATCTATTTTCTTATGTGGTACAGCTTGAGCGCCATCTATTAAGACTTTAATATTATTAGCATGAGCATATTCTATTATTTCCTTAACAGGACGCACATCTCCAACTACATTAGTTATATAAGCTATACTTATAACTTTAGTATTAGGTGTAATTGCAGCTTTTACATTATCTAAAGTTAAATTGTAATTTTGATCTAGTTTTATATAGTTAACTAATATTTTCTTTTCATCCCTTAATTCAAACCATGGAAGTATATTTGAAGCATGTTCAGAAGTTGTAATTAAAACTTCATCACCTTCATTTAAGTAATGTCTAAAATAACTATAAATAGCTTTATTTATTGAATCAGTTGTATTTTGAGTAAATACTATCTGTGATGATTTTTTTGCATTTATAAATTTGCTTACTATATCTCTTGCACCTTCATACATTTCATCGACTTTAAGACTTATATTATAATCTCCTCTATGTGCATTCGCACTATAATTATTATAATAATCTAAAATACTATCGCCAAGTATTGCAGGTTTTAAAGTAGTAGCACCACTATCTAAATATATTATGTTATTATTCTTATAAAATAAGAAGTCTTCTCTATTCGTATTATCACCTCCAAGATTTTAATATTTTCTTATCTATATATCCTATAATTTTTTTATCATTAATATCACTAGTTAAAAATCCTCTTATAAGTAGTTTGAGCGCTAAATCCATAGTAATTCCTCTACTCATAATATAAAACATTTCTTCATCACTAAATTTTCCTATGAGCGCTGAATGCTCAGCTTCTACTGAATCACAATCTATATAAAGATTTGGAAGTATTTCACAATTATTATCATTTAAATTTATAATTCTATTATTTTGTATAGCTGTACACCCAGTTATATCTTTTGGTATAAAAGAAGATACTTGATATATTATATCTCCAGTATTAGATACTCCATTATTTTTTATAATACTCTTTGTACTAATATTATTATGAAATATATGATAATCATAAGTTTCCTTTTCCTTACTCATAGTTTTAAAATTATAGTTAATAGAGGAATTAATACCATCTAAGTTAACAATAACCATTTCCTTTATACCATTAACATTACATATTTTTTTTACATTACATATTGAATTATCACATAAATTATACTTATACTGTACTTTTCCTTTATTACCTTCACAAATTATATTTAAATTAAGATTAACATATTCACACAAATTTATACTAAAATTAATTTTACTAGAATCTTTCAAATTTATAATTATATCTAAATCAGCACTTTCTTTAGCAACTATTTTTATTTCACTTATAGCAAATGCACATTCTTTTTTGTAATACTCTATATTAATGGATTTTGAAACATTTATTTTTTCTAAGTTATCATCAACTACTTCTATTTTATTCATGTTTTAATATTTCCTTTATAGCACATTCACCAATTGATTCAACTTTTTTTTCTTTAGTAATTTTAAAACCTTCTTTTTCTATCTTATCTACTAAAGAAAAGTCTCCAGTTTCAACTATTTTTCCATTTTCTACTATATGTACGTGGGTAGGATTTATATAATCAAGCAATCTTTTATAGTGTGTTATTAAAAGTACGCCTGGATTATATTTGCTTATATATTTATTAATAGCATCTCCAACAATCTTTAAACTATCAACATCAAGTCCAGAATCAATTTCATCTAGCATTACTAAAGAAGGCTCTAACATATACATTTGAAGTATTTCATTTTTCTTTCTCTCGCCACCACTAAAGCCTTCATTAATTCCTCTATGTATCATATCTTTTTTCATTTGTAAAGATTCTATAGTGTTATCTAACTCTTTAATAAATTCAAATAATTTAAAATCATTCTTTTTTCTTACACTTAAAGCACTTCTTAGAAAATCAGCATTACTTACTCCTTCAATTTCCATAGGAAGTTGCATACCTAAAAAAATTCCCATTCTGCTACGCTCATCAACAGATAAATTATTTATTAGCTTATCATTATAATAAATAGAACCAGATTCTATTTTATAATTAGAATCTCCCATTATCACTTTAGTTAGTGTACTTTTACCGATTCCATTTGGTCCCATTAACACATGTATTTCACCACTATTTATTGTAATACTAAAATCTTTTAATATAATTTTGTCATTTACTGATACTGTTAAATTTTCGATTTTTAATGTGTTCATTTATTCCATCTCCTTTTATCATTATACTAAAATAAGCTTAAAAAATAAAGAAATTTAAATATTATTGTTTAAATTTATATATTTTTTTTCATAATATTTATGAATATCGCAGTATTCACGCACAAAATCCTTATTAACATAAGGATTTTGTGTTATAATAATGTAGGTGATATATATGGATTGTATTTTTTGTAAAATTGCGAATGGTGAGATTAATTCAAGTAAATATTATGAAGATGATATAGTAATGGCTTTTTTAGATATTAATCCTGATTGTGATGGTCATACCTTAATTATTCCAAAAAAACATTACAAAGATTTAACTGATATTGATATGGATACATTAACTCACATTATGGAAGTTGCTAAAAAATTAAAGCTTGAACTTGAAGACAAACTTGGTTGTGGTGGGTTATCTTTACTTCAAAATAATGGTTTTTGTCAAGAAGTAAAACATTTTCATTTACATTTAAAGCCTTTTTACAAAGGTGTTAAAACTATAGAATTAGTTAAGCATAAAGAAAATATACACGATGTAAGTGAAATTTATGAAATACTAAAAAAATAGCTTAACAGCTATTTTTTATATTATTCATATAAATTATATGGATATTCTGAATTTTCTATTAATTTATTAATAGCATCTTGCAATTCTTTTTTATCTTCTTTATATGTAACACCATGCCAAACTGCTTTAGTATCTACTACTCTAACTTTTATTTCTTTATCTTTAATTCTTTTAAATACAACGTCTGGAATCAAGTATTCGCAAGTATCAAGACTATCCTTATTATTTTTTAAAAATACATTAAAATCTTTCTCTAAGTAGTCTAATATATCTTTTCTAAAACAAAACATATTCATTGATACCAAATCATCTAATGAACCATAAAATGGAGCACTTCCATCTAATGGTTCTATTCTAACCTTACCATTTTCTTCTATCATACTTGATTCTATTATATTAGTAAGATAACCATTAGAACTTTTACAGTATCCACGTTTTACAGATCCATTATTTGTTAGTGTATTTCCAACCTTATATGCTATCATCGCATAATCGTTAGTATCAGCATTAAAAAAATCGAAAGCTTTTTTATATGCATCTCTTCCATAAAAGTCATCTGCATTTATTATTGTAAACGGTTCATTCACTACCCCTTTTATACATAAAATTGCATGTGCAGTACCTAATGGTTTTACTCTATCTTTTGGTATTTCAATATCTTTACTAACATTATCATTTTTTTGAAAAACATACTCTACATCTATCTTATTTTCAATACGGCTACCTATAGTACTTTTAAAAATTTCATAATTCTCTTCTTTTATTATAAAAACTACTTTAGTAAATCCAGCTTTAATTGCATCATAAATACTATAATCAATTATAAATTCTCCATTTGGACCTACTGGTTCTATTTGTTTTAACCCACCAAATCTACTTCCCATACCTGCAGCCATTATTACCAATGTCATAAATTTCCTCCTTTTATCATTATATATGGTTTCATTTTACTTAAATCTTTTAAATATTGTTTATAAATTGCAATAGCTTCACCATCTTTTATAAATAATACATCTTCATTATATTTATTATCTATAATTGCTCCATTTAATACTTTTTTACTTATACTATCATCTATCTTTATTTTTTTATAATCCAAATAATTTATACAATTAATAAGCTTAGTATTATCTAACTCAGATATTTTTATTGAATCTTCAAGTTTAAAATTTCCTACTCTAATTCTTCTTAAGTCAGTCATAATACCAATAGTATTTAATTTAGCTGCTATATCTTTTATTAAAGCTCTAATATAAGTTCCACTTGATACTTCACAAATTATATTAAATCTTATTTTATTATCAATATATTCTATATCTCCAACTATACTTATTGATTTAATTTCTACTTTTCTTTTTGGAAGATCTACATATTCATTAGATCTTGCATATTCGTATAATTTTTTACCTTTTATTTTTACTGCTGAATATATTGGAACCTCTTGCATATAACTACCCTTAAAAGAAGAAATTACGTCTATTATTTTTTCTTTTGGTATATTAACTTTTTCTTCTTTTAATATATTTCCTGTAATATCTAATGTATCTGTTAATGTGCCAAGCATAATAGAAGCTATATAGCACTTATCTAAATGTGTAAATATAGGTACTAACTTAGTATTATTTCCAACACATAAAACAAGTACACCTGTAGCTAGTGGATCAAGAGTTCCTGTATGTCCTATTTTTTTTATACCTAATTTTTTAACTGCATCATTAACAATATCTCTACTAGTTACCCCTTTTTGCTTATCTATTATTACTATTCCATTCATAAACTACCTACTAAAAAACAAATATAATACAAATATTGTTATAATTACTAAAATGATTATTATAATTGTAAGAATCATATCTAATTTTTTATTACTAGTATTTTTTTTATCTTTGTTTGAATCATCATCTTTAACTTCATCGTTTATATTTTTACTAATATCTTTATCTAGTACATTATTGTCTTTAATATTAGTACCTGTTAGAGATAAATCATCATTCATATCAGGTAAAATACTTTTTTGTAATTTCCCAATAGACGACTTTATATTACTTAATTCATTTTTTAATTCTTTCTTCTCTTCCTCTGTAATTTTTTTATCCATATATTCCCTCTTTATCTTAATACAACTATATTTTAGCATATATAACTCTTATAATCAACAAAAAAACTACATTATCTCAAATGTAGTTCCTTCTCTTGTATCTTTTAATATTATTCCTTTTTCTTCTAATTCTTTTCTAATTTTATCAGCTAATTCATATTCCTTATTTTTCTTATGTTCATTTCTTCTATTAATAGAATCATTTATATACGTAAGTAGTTCTTTATCTATTTCCTCTTCCATTATTAAATTTAATCCTAATACTTTATCGAAATCCCTTATCAAATAAAGTTTAGTATTATTATTTATATTGCTTTTAATAACATCATATAGTACTGTTAATGCATTAGCTGTATTTAAATTATTTTCAAGTTCATTAGTAAATAAAGATTTATATTTACTTATCATTTCATTCGAAAGCTCACTATCATCTTCTTTAATAGATCTAATCTTATTTACAAGTTTATTATATGAATTTTGTGCACTAGTAAGTGAGTCATAAGTAAACACTAATTGCTTTTGATAATGTGATTGAAGCGTAAATAATCTATAAGCTAGTGGATTATACCCTTTTGATTCTAAAAGTGATACAGTCAAAAATTCACCTTTTGATTTACTCATTTTACCAGTTGCATCATTTAAATGTTCTGGATGAAACCAATAGTTGCACCATTTGTGACCTATATAACTTTCAGTTTGAGCTATTTCATTTGTATGATGTGGAAATATATTATCAACCCCACCACAATGTATATCAAGATATTCACCAAGATATTTAAGTGCTATACAAGAACACTCTATATGCCAGCCAGGATATCCTACTCCCCATGGACTATCCCATTTTAATTCTTGTGAATCAAATTTTGATTTAGTAAACCATAAAACAAAGTCTGTTTTATTTTTCTTATTTTGATCTACTTCTACATCAGATCTTACTGCCTCTTTTAATGAATCTAATGTATGATTTGTTAAAACATAATAATTATTTAATTTAGATGTATCAAAATATACATTACCGCCTTCAAAGTATGCATAACCTTTATCCTCTAATACTTTAATAAATTTTATATAATCATCTATTAAAGATGTAGCTGGAACTACTATACCTGGCCAATTAATATTTAATTTTCTACAATCAGATTTAAATTCTTCTGTATAATATTTAGCTATTTCTAATACAGATTTATGTTCCCTTTTAGCTCCTTTTAACATTTTATCTTCACCAGTATCAGCATCACTTGTTAAATGTCCAACATCAGTTATATTCATAACTCTCTTAACGTTATATCCAATATAATTTAAAGTTCTTTCTAATATATCTTCCATTATGTATGTCCTAAGATTACCTATATGCGCATAGTGATATACAGTAGGCCCACAAGTATACATAAGAACACGATCTTTGTTATTAGGAACAAATTCTTCTATTTTTTTAGTTAAAGTATTGTAAAACTTCATAATATCACCCAATTAAATTATATCATATAATATTAATAAAATAATAAAAATTAGAAAAATATTTCTACTTTTCTAATTTTTTTTGAAAGCTATCAAAATTATTATAACATTCACCATATACATAATTTCTAATAAAGCTTATTTCTTGTTTTAATCCATCTTGAGCAAGCTCTTTATACGAATCTAATTCTTTAATATTTAAACTATAATTAAATTCATTTAATATTACTACAAAATTAACAAAATTAGCACCATTACCTATACTTTGAAAATCTATATCATGTTCTTTATTTGAAACAGAATATTTAGTATCTTGTTTAGTTAAATATTTTTCTAATTCTTTAAAATTAGGATTTAAGTATACATCACTAAATTTAACATCCTCTCTTGTTTCATCATATAGTTTTAAACTACTATATAATATATTATCAAGCGCTAAAGATGAAATCTCACCTTTATCTTTAGCTTTATACTCATCTACTAAGAACTTAGAAAATGCTACCATACTATTTAAATTATTCTTATTATATTCCATAATTCTATCTATTAAATCAATAGCTAGTGAAACCGATTCATCTGAATAGTCACCAAGTATTGAAAGTTTATCAGAATATGATACTTCATCCATATTTAAATAATCTATATTTAAATAATTAACTAAAGCTTTAACCTCATTATCATTAACTTGCATTACTTGATTTAATAAATTTTTAACTTGTGTATATTTATTATTAAATATTTTTACCGCATCTACTTTAGATTCTTCTTGCATTTGATTATCTAAAACTGATAACTCAGTAAATATTTGTGATTTCCAATCATCACCATTAGTTGAATTAATTACTTCTTCATATTTTTTATCATCTATAAAATTTCTAGCATTATATGTTATAGCCTTTGCATAATGATTAGCTAAAGCTCTAAATTGTGGTGATAAATCTCTAGTTGCAAAAGTAGTTCCTCTTACTTCAACTATTTTATCTAAAACAAATAAATCATATACTATTTCAAATATTTTTACCGAAGTTTCTTTACTTTGTGATAATGAATCTAGTACTAAATCTTCTAATTTTGATAATATTTCTCTTTCTTTAGAATAAGTTTCTGGTAATACTTCACTAAATCTTACATTATTACCATTTATTGTTATTTCATTTTCTATATTATCCAATACAGCACAGTAGCTATCAATTAATGCATCTGGTTCCATATTTTTAGTTAATTTACTCATTATATCAGCATTATATTTATCATTTGAATCCCTCTTAACTATTTCGTTCATATCTAATATAATAGCTGCATTATATGCATCAACAAGACTCATATTACTAATTTTAGCTTTAATATTATCTCTTATTTTATCTATATTATTTTCTACTTCTTCATAGTTTTCTACTTCTTCAGTTACCTCTTTTTTACAAGATGAAAATGTAAAAACTCCAACCAAAGATACTAATGACAAACTAACTGCAGTAATTCTTTTTTTTAAATCTTTATTTACTTTTTGAATTTTAATCATATTTAATTCCCCCTCAAGTTGTTGTTTATATTAACATATTATTATTCATTTGTCAAATTATACGTACTTAAAAAGCCTTATTTAAGGCTATTTTTTTGAATTATAACACATCATAATATTTTTTAAAAACATAGCTACAGTAAGTGGCCCTATTCCACCTGTTGGTGGCGTTATTAATTTTGCCTTATTCTTAACTGATTCAAAATCAACATCACCATATATTTTACCATCTAAAACACTACATCCAGTATCTATAACAATTGAATCTTCTCTTACCATATCTGCTGTAATTAAACCTTTCACACCAGTTGCACTTATTATTATATCAGCATTTATTGTATGACTTTTTAAATTTAATGTTTTAGAATGACAAACAGTTACTGTTGCACCTTCATTTAGTAACACATTAATAAGTGGTCTTCCAACAAGCTTTCCCTTACCTACTATAACAACTTCTTTACCAGATAAATCTATTGAATATCTTTTAAATACCTCTTCAATTGCAAGTACAGTACAAGGATATATAGTCTTTCTACCACTTATAGCTCTACCTATATTAATATCAGTAAGACCATCTATATCTTTATTGTTTGCAATTGTATTAAGTAATCTTTTTTCATTATATTTTTCTGGTATAGGCATTTGTATTAATATTCCATTAACGTAATCATCATTATTTAATTCTTTTATTTTATTAACTATTGTAAGTTCTAGAGTATTTGAGTCAAACTTAAAATGTCTAAAATATATTCCAACTCTATTACAAGCACTTTCTTTTAAATTTAAATATATATTACTTTGCTCATTATCACCAATTTGAATAACAGCAACACTAGGTCTAATAATACAACCCTTTATACTTTGTTTAATTTCATTTTCTATTGCTTCACTAATACTCTTACCATCTAAAATATTATTCACATAATCATCTCCATAATTGCCTTTTCTACTTCAATTATAGCAAACTTGTAACTCTACTTGTCAATAGTTTTGTAAAATTAAATATACTATTTACATATTACTGTGTAAATAGTATAAATTAGTTAAAAATTAAACATAAGTATATCTGTTCTAAATATCATAAGTAATCCTATTAAAATCATTAAAACTCCACCTATTAAATGTGAATACTTAGTATATTTATTTGATATTCCAGTTAGTTTTAATGTAGACATAGATATAATAAATATTACAATATCATCAATCATAAACATTAATATATATAATGCTAAATAAAACATATATTCAAATTTACTTAAATCATTTAATGATAATATTTCTATAAACATTGTTGGAAGTCCTGATGAACAAGCAAGCTCAATCAAATTAACAGATATAGCTAAAAGAGATATGCCTAAAATAGATAGAATAAAATTTTTTTCATTTACATATTTTTTGATTCTTTCTATTATTTTTTTTCTACTTTTATTATTTGTAACCTGACATCCAGTATCTTTTTTTCTACTTTTTAAATAGCTTTTTATATTTATAAATCCGCCTATTAGAGCTACTATACCAATTATATATTTAAACTTATTACCTACCGAATTAGCGACCTTGAGTAATCCTAACATAAAAACTAAATAAACTAATGCAGATACAACTAAAAATGTTATTCCAAGAATCCACATTTTCTTCTTATCTTTCATATTAAATAACATACTTATTAAAAATATTAAAACCCACATAGCACAGGGATTAAAACCATCTATAAAACCTATTAATATAGATATAATTGGTAGTGATACTGTCTTTGCGTCAAAATAAATTGTTTTATTAAATAATTTTAAACTTTTTTTATTACTTATATTGTATATTCCTTTATTAGCATCTAAGCATTTTTCTATATCCTTATTTTTAATAATTAAGTCTACAACATCACAGTAATCATTCTTAGAATATGAATCAATCATATCTTTTATATCATTCTTTATTTCATCATTAAATCCTATTTTATAATCACTACCTATTATTGTTATAGGTACAGATGAAGAATTAATATTTAATTTATCTGTTACTTTAGTTAACAATTTTGAATATTTACTTACTTCATATTCTTTTACATCAATATTTGAAATAGTTTTTAAATATTCCCTTTCACTTTTACAGTGAGGACAAGAATCACTGTGGAATAAATATACAGTTACTTCTTTAGCGTTTATAACTGGTATAAATAAGAATAATAAAGTAAATATTAAATATATTTTTTTCATTATACTAAAAACCTTTCTATTTCTTCTTTTGTATGCTCACCTATTAATCTAATTTCTTTATTATTATCAAATTTAATATAAACAGGAAGAATATCAGAAACATTATATTTAGATACATCATCCATATCATAATCTAAAGACTCTATATCTACATTTATACCTTTTTCTTTTATTACTTCATTAAATCTAGATTTCATTATTATACAACTACTACACCATACTGATCCAATTCTAATTATTTTCATATTACTCCTTTATTTTTACCCCTAAAATATTTATTAAATCCATGGCTTGATCTACTCTAATAATTGTATCTTTAAGATCATTTATATTTATAAAAATACCTTCTATATTACAAGTAGATAAATCAATACCACTTAATTTTGTATTTACTATTTCACTATTACACAAATTTACATAGCTTAATTCTAATAAATTAAATTTATTATTTGATATGTTAGATTCTGTTAAATTAGTTGATGATATTAATACACATTTAAATATATTAGATGATAAATTTAATAACTTACAATTACTTTCTAATATTTTTACATTATAAAATCCACAATCAATAAAGCTTGTACCAAGCATTTTGCAATTTTTAAATATTACTCTATAAAAATTACAATTTATAAAAGTAACATTGGATAAATCACATTGTTCAAATATTACATCTTCGAAGGTAGATGAAGTTATATTATTTATATTAATTATATCTTTACTAAATATAGTATTAGAACATCTAATACATTTATTAAGACTTATTTTTTCATCTTCTATTTTATAATTATCTATATAAGATGTATCAATCAAACTATACTTAACTTTATCTACATTAAATATATTAGGCTCTATTATCTTAAACATGTTAGCTTTCTATAACAAGTATCAAATGATTCTAAAAAATAATCTAATTCTTTTTTTGTTGTTATATGTGACAAGCTTATTCTTATACTTGATGTTGACCTTAAATCATCCGAGGTTAATGCATAAACTGCCTTAGATTTACTATTATTAGATGAACAAGCACTTTGTGTAGATATATATATATCATATTCTTCTAAAGCATGTAACATTGTTTCTGGTTTTACACCAAGTACACTTATATTTAAAATATGAGGAATAGAGCATTCATTACTATTTATTCTAACTTTATCATATTTTTTTAGATTTTCTTTTAAATATTCATTATATTCTTTTACTTTATTATATTTATCGTCTAAATTTTCTAAAGCAAGACGAAGTGCTTTTGCTAAAGATACTATTAAAGCTACACAAGGTGTTCCAGATCTATATATAGTTGTACTCTTTCCTCCATGTATTAAAGGAGTAAGTTCTACTTTATTATTTTTAATTAATACCCCTATTCCTTTTATTCCAAAAAATTTATGTGCTGAAAAACTTGCTAAATCTACTAAAGATAAATCTACATTAACCTTACCAATAGCTTGTGTCATATCAGAATGAAAAAAGCAATTTTTATTACATTCTTTAATTACTGCAGCTATAGAATCTATTTTTTGCATTATACCAAGTTCACTATTTACTGCATTTATACTAACAAGTATAGTATCTGGCCTAATTAATCTTTTTAAATCCTCTAAGTCAACTAAACCGTTTTTATCTAATTTAACAAAGTCTACACTATATCCTTTATCTATTAAATAATCTATTGGTCCATATATTGATGAATGCTCAAATTGAGTTGTTATTATATGCATACCCCTATTTTTATACTTTTCACAAATACCTTTTATAGCTAAATTATTAGCTTCAGTACTACCACTTGTGTATATAATAGATTCTCTTTTAATATTTAACATATTAGCTATTTGATCTCCAGCAGCATCTATTATTTTTTTAGACTTGACACCTAAACTATGAAGTGAATTAGGATTACCTATAAAATCATTTGAAGCTTTTACAAATGATTCTAAAACTTCACTTCTAGTTTTTGTAGTCGCACTATAATCTAAATATACCATATTATCACCTACCAAATTATTGTAGCATATATTTTTTATAATTTAAATAATATATACTAAATTATTGGTTGAGTTACTCAACATTTAGTTAAAAATGCCTTACTAATTAAAGTAAGGCATCTTTTATAACCAGGAACCTATTATAATAGCTAGTAATATATATAAAACTATTATTATTACAAATCCATTATTTGTTCCGCAAGTTGGTTTCTTTTCAGTATTGTTACAAGAATTACAATTACTCATCCTTGTCACCTCCTAAATATATGCTCCGAGAATAATTATTAAAAGTATGAATAATACTAAAACGATAGCAGCTCCAGATACACCAGAATTACAACACATATAATCTTTCCTCCTTTTTTTATCTTTTCACAGTATTTTATGAAATTTTTATAAATATGTGAGCAATTATGTTGAATTTTAATTTTTTATTTGTTAAAATATTATTTGTATGATGAATACATCGTATTATAATGGAAAGGAGCGGCAATATGCCAAAGAAAGAAGTCGAAAAGAATAGTAAGGGTAAAAATACTAAGGCTAAAGAAAAAGATAAAAATAAAGCAGTAGTAAAAAAAAGTGTTAGTAAAAATGTTGAAGTAATTGATAATGTTACTCCTAAAGTTGAAAAGAAAGGTAAATGTATGTGCAAGTTAACTAATAACACACCATTTATGATATCAATTTGTGTTATTATTATATTATTAGCTGCACTTATCTATTGTGGTTTTTCAAGAAGAATTCCTAAAGTTAAAAACGGTGATGAAGTAATTACTACATTAAAAGGTAAAAAAATAACAGCTCAAGATCTTTATCAAGAGTTAAAAGAAGAAAATGGAACAAATGCATTAATTAATGCGGTTGATGAGTACATTGCTTCAAAAGAAGTTAAAATAACTAAAGATGACGAAAAATATGTTCAAGAAGTTGTAGATTATTATAAAGAATATGCTAATTATTATAATACAGACTTAAAAACATTCTTAGCAAACTATGTGGGATTATCTAATATTAGTACTGAAAAAGAATTTTATGACTTTGTATTAAAAGATTATAAAAAGACTTTAGCAGTTCAAAAATTTATTGGTGATAAAGCTAGTGAAGATGATTTAAAAAAATATTATAAAGAAAACTTTAGTGATAAGTTAACTGTTAAACATATATTAATTCAAGTAGATAGTGATGCTAAAGATAAAGATAAGGCTGATAAAGATGCTTATAATAAAGCTGTTGAATTAATTAATACATTAAAGAAAACTGATTCTAAAAAATTAGAGAAGAAATTTGAGACATTAGCTAAAGAAAATTCAGATGATACTGAAACTTATTCAAATGGTGGTTTAATTGAAGACTTCAGTAAAAAAGATGTTGTTGAAGAATTCTATGATGCAGCAAATAAGTTAAAAGATGGTGAATATACTACTAAACCAGTTAAAACAACTTATGGATATCATATTATTTTAAAAATTTCATCTACTCCAGTTGAAAAATATAATGATATTAAAGATCAAGTAAAAACTGAATATGCAAAAAGCTTATTAAATGCTGATTCAACTTTACAAGTATCTGAATGGGATAAATTAAGAAGTGAATATAAGTTATCTATTAAAGATAGTGAAGTTAAAAAAGCTTATGAAAAAACTATAAAAGATGCTTTAAAAACTAATGATTCTAAAGACTCTAAAGATACTGAATCTGATAGTAAAAAATAAAAGAAGATCAACTAATCTTCTTTTATTTTGTCTATTAATATATTAATATCTGATATATTAAAACCTTTACTTACTAGTCTTTTTTTTAACTTCAATTTTAAATTATAATTATCATATTTATTTTTAAAACTATTATATAATTTATTAAATTCTTTATTAAGTATTTCTTTATTATCTAGTAAATTATTATCAATTATCTCTAATATTTTATCTTTAGAATATCCTAAATTAATCATCTCATTTAGTATTTTTTGCTTAATTATTATGTTAGAATACTTAGAATTTGCTTTTATTTTTTTTATAATTATTTTTTCTAATTTATTATCTAAAACATTAGAATCAATCTTAGATAATTCAGAATCTATTATTTCTATCGGTATATCCTGCTCTAATAAATTAACCTTTATTTTATTAATACCTGTATTTGATAAGTATATTTGATCATTAATATAAGCTTTAGTATAATCTATATCATTAATTAGATTAATACTTTTAAGTCTAAATATAATAGAATCAATATCTATATTAAATTTATTTAAATAAGACCTAACTTCTTTTTCACTTCTTCTTTTTTTCATTATATATTTTATAGCATTGTTATATACATTAAAATATTCAGTCTGATTTACTATATCATTATATAATATTGTATCTATTTCTTTCTTATATAACAAATTATTTTTAATTATGACATCATCATATGTAATTAAATCGCAATCATCTAAAATTAGCTTATATTTATTATTTTTAAGTTTTATAATTTTATTAATTTTCATATTACCATCTCAAATATATTTTATCATTAAATATTTTAAAAATCAATACATTTGTTTGTATATAAAAAAGATATTAATAATCAATATCTTCTTTATTATTTTTCATATCTATTGTTGCTTCATTTAAAGCATCATCTATAGTTTTTATAGCATCATTAATTATACTATATCCACTTGCAGAACCGAATCCATGTGATAGATTTTTAAATTCCCTATTTAATTTTCTTAAATATGAAACTACTTGTTTTTCATTATAACCAACCATATATATTACAAATTCATTACCATCTGTTCTAATTATTTCACTATTTTCAACTTGACTTTGTATTAATATATTAGCTGCTTCAGTTATAACCTTATCTCCCTCTTCTCTTCCATAATTATCATTAATATATGAAATATTATTTAAATCAATAACAATTATAGCTTGAGGATAAACCTCAGAATCATCCCACATCTCTATTTTACTATTAAAATAAGCTCTGTTCTTTAATGAAGTTAACTGATCAATATATTTAATTTTATCCTCTTTAGATAAATGTATTCTTTTATTTTTTCTTATTTTCTTTAACATAACTTTAACATGGTTATAAAAGTCAACAACTACATATATAGTTAATATTATCAATAATATTACTAATATATAAGTTATATTAGAATTTTCATAAGCAATATTCTTATAATTATTTGAAATAATTTTATCTATTGATTCATATGATAAATAAAAATTAAATAAATTCATAAATAATTCATTATCACTTGTTTTATTAATAACATAACTATAATTATTATCATATATTAAATAATTAATTCTAGAATCTTTAAATGCACTAGATTTATAATAATTATAATTTTCTAAATTAACTAAAGCAATACAATTATTAGAAAAATCACTAACTAAATCATCCATATTATTGTATGACTTAATTTTAGCACCAACTTTACTAAGCTTAGATTCTAAATATGAATCTTTTATAGTTAAGACTTCTTTACCTTTTAAGGCTTCAACACTATTAATTACACTTCTATTGTTAACATCTGTTATTATAACTAATTTATTATCAAATACAGGAGTTGTATTATAAACATCCACAAGTTTTTCTTGACCAAATAAATTAATCATAAAATCTATTTGCTTACTATTAAAATCTTTTAATAATTTATTTAAACTATTATATCTTGTATATTTAATTGAAATACCTGAAAATTTATTAAAATCAGTTAAAATAACACCACTTAATCCAGATATTTTAGATCCTTTTAAATAATTATAAACTCCGTAATTAATAAAACCATAAACATAACTTTTACTACGTAATTTTTTTTGTTCACCATCACTTACATTTTTAAACTTAAAATATGCATCTATAAGATTATTATTATAAGAATTTAAGTAATATTTTTCTTCCCAATTCTTATATGTCTTTTTAAAAATATTATTTAAAGTATTATCACCTTTAATATTTAATACATAATAAGATTTTTTATCATTAAATTGAAATGAAAAATTATAGTTTTGTTTTATAGTATCTTCCATAGCAATACTTTTTAAAATAATAATTCCATCTATATCTTCATTTAAAATAGACTCTTTTAATAATGTATATGTATCATATTCACTAAACTCTATATTATTATTTAAAAGTATTTGACTAAATTCTTCCTTATCATTTTTAAGTATTCCTAATTTTAAATTTTTAATATCACTTAAATTAGATAATTTCATATTTTCCTTTGTGACTAACACATAATTATCTTCAAGTAATACAATATCGTCTTTTGATACAGATGATAAGATACTTATATTGTACTCATAATTAGATACATTATCTAACTTATATGGAACTATATTAAACTTTAATGAATACTTATCAGTTACATATTCTAAATAATCATAAAGTATTCCTTTACCATCATAATTTAAAATAGGAATATCACTTAATGGCGCTATGTCTATTATATTATATTTGTTTTTATCTATCCATTTATTTTCTTCTAATGTCAATGAATTAGAATTTTTATAATTCATAAATAAAATAGATAAAATAGTTATTAATGATATTACTATAATTAATGATATAATTAATATTATATTTTTCTTTTTTTTCATAACTCACCTTACCATGTAAACTTTGTTTGTGATTTGTGTTTATAACCAATCTTTGGATAAACAGTACTTTCTTTATTTAAACTTTCTATAAATATTTCAACATCAAAATATTTTAAATTTTTTTCACTTATTTTATTTATTGAACTATCAGCAAGTTCTTCTACTTTTTTTAATTCAACATCATCATTTAATACTAAATATATTCTAATAATTTTAGATTTTATATAAACTGATACCTTATTTAGATTATCCAAATTATCAAAAGTAGACTTTACATCACTTACTTCACTATCTGTTAATTCATATTTATCTAAATCTTTAAATCTTGAACTACTTGATGATTTAAATAAATTATTATATATAAGTATAAGTAAAATAAGTATAATAAGCGCTACAATTATTATTGGAATTAATTTAGGAATCTTTTTCTTTATTTTTTTCATAATTACCTCTTTTATAACTAAAAGATAGAAGAATTACTTTTCTTCTTTCTCTAGCTTATTTAATATCTCCTTTGTTACAACTATTGCTTTTTCTCTAACAACATTAGCTGATTTTTCTAAAACAGGAGTACCTTTTTCAATTACATACTCAACTAAATCTTCAGCTTTATTTTTAATTTGTTCAGCCTTTTTCTTAGCAATAGCTAAAGCTTTTTCTTTATCTAAATCAGATAATTCAAGCATTAAATCATCTACTTTATCTTTGATATTATCTCTAACTTCTTTTGAATCAATACTTTTAACTTTGCATACTAAATCATCTACTTTTTGTTTCAATAATTCCCTATTTTCTTTTCCACTACGTTTTGAAAGCAACATTCCAAGTCCTGCTCCTATAGAAGCTCCTAGTAAAAATTTTTTAAATCCATTATTCTTCTTGCTCATCTTCTTTTTTTCCTTTCTTTCTTTTAATTAAAGCATTAATAAAGCCTGATATAGAATTTATTATCTTATCACTTATTGATGATGCATAATCAGCAGTTTTATCTATTATATTAAAAACTCCATCTACTTTACCCATTTTATCATTAACATCATCTATTACTATATCAACTTTCTTTAATGTCTTTATTAATTTTATTCCTATTATTATTAAAATAATTACTAAAATTATTAATAGAATATATAATAGTAATAATAATAATTCATTTAGATCAATCATCACTCTTTTCACCGTCCTTATATAATGTAGAGTCAATAAAATCTAATAAATCATCTTCTCCAAGTGAATCATCACTTTCTTCTTTTTTTTCTACTTTCTTTGGCTCTATATACTTTTCTTTTTTTTGTAATAATTCATCTAATTCTTTACCAATATCATCTGTAAGTACCGAAAGTTCATCATTTGAAACTTCATCTAAATTTTCATCATCATCTTTTTTAAATAATATCGAATTTGTACCAAACAAAGTATTTTCAAGTTCATCTTCAAGTGTGCCATAAGCTTTTTTTCTAATAGAATCAATGAGTGGTTCCTCAACATTTTTTACTTCTTTTTTAGAAACAATATCTTCTTTGTGATAATTCTTATCTAATACTCCATATACTGGCGAAATAATTGGTGTTGGTTTAAATACTTTTTTCTCAACTACTTCTTTTTTTTCTTCTTTAACAATCTTTTTAGGTTCTAAAACAGGTTCAATCTTTTTTTCTATTTTCTTTTCAACTGTTTTCTGTGCTTCAACTATCTTTAAATCATTAAAATCATTATCATCAAAAAATATAGGCTTATTGTCTCTTTCAATATTAAATTCTTTAGTAGTTTCAAAACTATAATTTAAATCATTATCATTCTTTGAAACAGATTTTGGAGTATCTATTTTTACATGAGTAACTTTACTAGTTACCTTTTCAACCTTTACTTCATCATCTTCAACTTCTTCTGTAAACATATTTTTTATTTTATCTAATAATTTCATAATAATCTATCTCTCTTTCATCGTAACTTCTTTTTCTAGCTTAAATTTTTCCTCATTTGTTTTTGAATTATAGTCATTATACTTACCTGTTTTATTTTTAAAATAATCACCATCAAGCATAAGTTTAATAATATTAGGATTATATTTAATTGTTGATAAAATATATGACGAATTTAATATTACATTATTTAACTCATTTTTATCTACAACAGCCTCTATTTTAGCATGGTTGTAACTAAATTCTACTCTATACTTAGAATCTACTAACTCTATTTCAAGATATCCCGAATACTTATAACCATCTTTTTTATCAATTAACTTAGAATAGTATAAATTATTTTTTTCTTTATAATCTACACTTTTATTATAATAGTAATCAATAACATCAATATTTAAATAATAATAAACACCATTACAATAAAGTATATCGTTTAAATTATCGCTTTCGATATATGTAACACCACCTGGTAAATAATATTTATACCCTTGTCCTACTTGATTATATAGTTTATTATCCTTAGATAATATAACATTAATTATATTATCTATATTTGATGTATCAATTCTTACGATAGAGCATCCACAAAGTAAGAATATACATATCAAAGCTAATATGATCTTTTTCATATTTCACCCTTCCCGTATTATTATAACAGAAAATATATTTTTTTTAAACCCTTTAAAATTATATATTAAAAAAAAGTTATTTTTTTACTACAACCTTGTATATTTTATAACCTTTAGAACTAAATTTTTTTTCATATTCAGTCATTACATTATCTAAATCTTGTTCAGCTGATAAATCTAAGCTTATATATTCTATTTTATATCCATAATTAACAAACTCTATAAGTGAAAACTCAAATAAATCTCTATTATCAGTTTTCATAATAATTTTCATATCGCTTTTAAATATATTATCATACTTTTTCAAAAAATTAGTACTACTTAATCTTCTATTTGAATGACGTGCTTTAGGCCATGGATCAGAAAAATTCAAATAAATAACATCTACTTCTTTATTAAATACAGAATCTATCACATCTGCATCCATTCTTATTAGCTTTAAATTTGGTAAATAAATATCATTTAACTTTTCTATTGCTCTTACAATAACACTATCATATTTTTCAATACCAATAAAATTTATATTTGGATTTCTTTTTGCCATTTCAATTATAAAATCGCCCTTTCCCATACCTATTTCTATATGTAGGCTATTTTTATTATTAAAAAGTTTATTAAAAGATCCTTTATACTCATTATAATTTTTAACTACGTAATCACAATTTTCAATTAATTCACTAGCACCCTTTACATTTCTTAATCTCATAAAATCACTCCAATAATAGTTTATCATATTTTGTGAATATAATAAAGATTATGAATATAATTAATTAGGAGGGATTTATGAAAGATAAAAGAAATTGTAATAACAGCTATCCTATTTATCAACAACCTGTAATGGCTCCACCAATTTATCCAATGTATCCATCATATAATTTAGGAAATATGGGAATTAATAATAACAATGTAACTGATCAATTAAATAATTTAGAACAAAGAGTAAATAGTTTAGAACAAAGAGTAAGTAGGTTAGAAAAGATGAATGTTACTAATAATACTAATTATTCTAAATATAACGACTCTAATTATTATATGGTTTAAAAAGGAATTATCCTTTTTTTGTATATTATTTTTTATTTTCCACATTATATAATTAGGAGGAATATATATATGAATATAGATATAAGGAAAAGTATTATTAATAATTTTAAAGATAGTGGGATTGAAGAAATAAAAAAATCAATTGAAGAATCTATTAATGATGGAGATGAGATTACTTTACCAGGACTTGGTGTTTTATTTGAAATTTTATGGAATGAATGTGATAAAAATGATAAAGAATTTATTTTAAGAACTATTGAAAGTGGATTATAATAAAAAAAATATTCAAGCTCGAATATTTTTATTTTTCTATTAATATATACTTATTTAAATTATAATACTCTATACCAGAGATAATAGACAACACTGTTGCAACAAATAATAATACTTTTGATACAGATATTCCAATTAATTCAAAAGGTAAATTATAAAACAAAGTAAGTGTAATACCTATCATAAGACAAGCAGTTTTTACCTTTCCAAGTTTAATCGCAGCAACAACTTTTCCTTTACTTGCAGCTAGCATTTTAATCGAATTTACAACGCTGTCTCTAATTATAATAATAACTGGTATTATTGGATGAATAAATCCTTGTGCGGATAAAATAATTAATACTGAATTAACTAATACTTTATCAGCAATAGCATCAACCAATTTTCCAAAATCAGTAACCATGTTATATTTACGAGCTAAATGCCCATCAAAGAAATCTGTTAAAGACGCTATTATAAATAAAACACCAGCTATAATATATTTTAAATCTATTACGATAGCTTCATTAATAAATAATTTTGGCATTTCTATGCCAAAAAGTGAAGTAATAAATCCACTACCAAGTAAAACAATTATAATCAAAATAGATAAAATAAGCCTACTAATAGTCAATTTGTTAGGCAAGTTCATATTCCACCTCTTCACCCTTTACAATAGTATTTGATACTTCCTTATCATCTTTAACAACAAAAAGTATTATAATATATATTATTATTAATAAAAGTACAATTATTCCACTAATTATTAAAAATCTTGGGATTGCTTTTTGTTGATTTTTTTCTGATGTATATGGAGATGATATTTTTACAGTCTTTAAATTTTTCTCTTTTTTTCTTTGCTCTTTTTCAGCCTTTTTTATATCATCTATAGATATTTTTGATGTAAAATCAAAAAGATATTCATTAAATTCTTCTACCATTTCATCATAGTCTAATCCTAAATATTTAGCATAATTTTTGATAAATAACTTTAAATAGAATATATCCTTAAAGTTTTCTCTTTGACCTAATTCTATACTTTCAAGTTGTGCGGGTCTAAGTTTTAAATCTTCAGCTGCTTCCTCTATAGATATTCCCATAGATTCCCTAGCCTCTTTAAGCTTTTCTCCTATCTCCTTCATAGTAACCTCTTTCATAAAAAAACAAATAATACTTTATAAGCCATGTTCTGTTCCTATAATTAGGCGACAAATATTTATCTACTGTTTCCAGTCCTTGAATCGGTTCAATTCCCTATCAAAGCTCCCCTACCATAATTTGGGTTTCTCACTCGCGGGGTTTACCACGTTCCACCTAAATCATTTCTGATTTATATCGTCACTTTGGCACTTTTATACTTAATTTAACCATATATTAAACTTAGGTTATTTCAGAGCCGTTAGTTTATACTACCTAAGGTTATTTTTTCCCTTAGCGCGATCGTTACAACCATCTCAGATTGTGTGAGCATGGACTTTCCTCTACATCACTTAAATGCAGCATTTGTCAAAGTACTATTCTTTTCCATATATTATTTTTTCTAATTTTGAAATTCTTCTTAACATATCCGCACTGCTTACTGATGAATTATCAGTATCTGCAAGTACATCTATTTTAGTTTTTAGATTCCTTATTTCTTGTTTTAGATTTATATTATCCTCTACTAATTGTTTTTTTTCTCTTTCTAGATCACGAATAATTGAATTCATTTCTTCATAATCTTTGATAATAATGTCAAGAAACTTATCTACTTCTTGTGGTCGATATCCTCTTGTGTCTATCTTAAAATCTTTATCTAAAATATCACGACTAGTTAGCGTTATTCTATCTTGATACATCTTCCCACCTCACTCTTATTCCTCTTAATTATATATAAAATTTATCTATTTGTCAACTAAGCATTTATAATTAAAAACCCTAGTAAAAAAATTAATTACTAGAGCTTTTAACTTTATTTCTATTATAAGTAGTTAATTTAATATAGCTTACATCATCTATCATACTATTAAATATACTTTCTATATGTGATTTTGACATATTATCACCTCAGATATATAATAACACTTAACATAAAAGAATTGTTTGAATTCGACAAAACTAGTTAAAATTAGAACTTTTATTTATATAGTAGGTAGAAAAATAATATATTTTATAGTATAATTATATAGGTGATTTAATGAACTATCCAAATGCGATAAAAAAAGAATTTAAAACAATTAAATCATATGGTAATAGGGGCATGAATTTAGAAGATGATATTAATCTTACTAATAAATATTATTTAGATAATGATATTGCTGTTATATATAAAAAGCCTACTCCAATAACTATAAATAAAGTTGATTATAAATCTAGAAAAGATGCAGTAATTAAAGAAGCTCATTTTTTAATTCCATCTACTACTGATTATAATGGTATATATAAGGGAAAATATATAGATTTTGAAGCTAAAGAAACAAATAGTTTAACGAGTTTTCCTTTAGGTAATATACATAAACATCAAATAGAACATTTAATTAGAATTTATAATCACAAAGGAATAGGATTCATTATTGTTAATTTTAATAAATTAAATAAAATATATATTCTTATGATTAAAGATTTAGTTAATTTTTTAAATAATAATAAGCGGGCGTCTATACCACTAGAATATTTTGAAAATAAGGGTATTATAATTAATAGAGGATATAATCCTAGAATTGATTATATAAAAGTATTAGAAGAAAAAGGAGTATTTTATGAAAAAGAAAACTAAAAATAGTAAAAAAAGAAAATTTAAATTTAATTTCAAGATATTAAATATATTAGTTCCAATACTAAGTATTATAGCTGTTTTAATTTTACATTTTCGTCTTGGTATGAGTATTAAAAAATTAATACCACTATGTATTATTGCTAATTTTATTTATTTTTCAATATATTTAATAATAAATAAAAAATTTAAAACTTTGTTATTAATTATGCTCATATGTTTTATAATGGGAGTAATTGCATTTATTGCATTCTTCTCATATGTAATTATGAAAGCACCTGATTTTGATGAAACATTATTATATGTTACTGATCCATCAACGGTACTGGATAAAAATGGAAAGGAAGTTGCCAAACTTGGTAATGAAAAAAGGGTTACAATAACTTATGATGAAGTTCCAGAAGTTTTAATTGATGCGATTGTAGCTACCGAAGATTCAAGATTTTTTGAACATAATGGTGTTGACTTAGCAAGATTCCTAAAAGCATCGTTTTATCAATTACTTGGTAAAAGCGGAGCTGGTGGAGCTTCTACTTTAACTATGCAACTATCTAAAAATAACTATACTTCTAAAAAAGATGAAGGTATAGAAGGAATAATAAGAAAGTTTACTGATGTATATGTTTCTATGTTTAAAATAGAAAAAAAGTATACTAAAGAACAAATTTTTGAATTTTATATAAACTCACAATATTTAGGAAAGCAAGCTTATGGTGTTGAACAAGTTTCACTTAATTATTTTGGAAAAAGTGCCAAAGAATTAAACTTAGCTGAAGCTGCTATGATTGCTGGATTATTCCAAGCTCCAGGTAGATATGATCCATATACAAATGAAGAAGCAACAGAAAATAGAAGACAACTTGTATTAAAATTAATGTTAAGACATGGTTATATTACTGAGGATGAATATAAAATTGCTAAAGCAATGACTGTTGATAAAATAGTTATTCCAAGAGAACAAAATAATTATATAAGTAGTGGTGTTTCTCCTTATCAATCATTTATTGATACAGTAGTCGAAGAAGTACAAGAAAAAACCGGAGCTAATCCATACACTACTCCAATGACTATTTATACAACTATGGATACCAGTGTACAAGAATATGTTGATTCAATTATGGATGGTTCATCTTTTAACTGGGAAAATGAAAAAGTACAGGCTGGAATTGCTATTGTAAGTGTTAAAGATGGTAGTATTATAGCCCTTGGTGGAAATAGAAATATAAATGCGATAGATACATTTAATTATGCTACTGATATTGAAAATCAAATAGGTTCAACGGCTAAACCACTATATGATTATGGTCCTGCTATTGAATTTAATAATTGGTCCCCTGCTCAAAGTATCGTTGATGAACCATCATCATACTCAGATGGAACAAAGATTGGAAACGTTGATGGTAAGTATCAGGGATTTGAAACAATTAGAACAGCGCTTGAATATTCAAGAAATATTCCTGCACTTAAAACATTTAAGCAAAATAATAAATCAAATGTGATAAAATTTGTTGAAAATGTAGGATTAACTCCTGAGATATATTCTTGTAAGTCAGGATATAAATTAAAGGATAAAAAATGCATTAATAAAAGTGATGCCAATGATATAATTGATGCAACTAAATCAAATACATTACACGAAGCTCATGCAATTGGAGGATATAATGGTCAGGCTCCTATTGATATGGCAGCTGCATATGCAGCATTTGGTAATTACGGAACATATACTGAACCATATTCATTTACAAAACTTGTATATAAAGAATCTGGTGAAGAATTTACTAATGATATTAAAAAGACTAAAGCTATGAGTGAAGAAACTGCATACATTATATGTGATATGCTAACATCAACTGCTAAAGTAGCTCTTGGTAGAAATGCTGAGGCAAATGGTGCTGTACTTGGAGCAAAAACAGGTACAACAAACTATTCATATGAAAAATTAGAGTCTAAAGGATTACAAAATACAAATGCAGTAAACGATTTATGGGTTATTGGACTTAATCCAGAATACTCAATCGGTATTTGGTATGGATATGATACTTTATATAAAGATTATTATAATAAAGTAAATACTAGAGAGCATCATAGAATATTTAATGCCCTTGCTAAAAAAGTATTTACAAATAAAAGTGGTTGGAATAAACCAAGTGGTGTTGTAAGTGTAGAAATTGAAAAAGAATGTGCAACACCTATGTTACCAAGTGAATATACTCCATCAGATCTTAGAATGACTGAATTATTTATTAAAGGTACTGAGCCTACTTCTGTATCACCTAGATTTGAAAAACTTTCTAGCGTATCAGGCTTAAAATCTTCTATTGATGAAAATAATGTAACATTAACTTGGAATAAAGTTGATACTCCAAAAATTAATGATAGAGACTATTTATCTGATATGTATAGTAAGTTATTTAGTGATCAAGGATATTTGAATTCATTTATTAATAGTAGAATTGCTTACAACAATTCACATTTAGGATCTATTGTTTATAATATTTATGAACAAGTTGGAACTGATTTAAAACTAATCGATTCAACAGGAACTAATCAATATACTATTAAAAATGTAACTGGTGGTAATCACATATATGTTGTAAAAACTACATATTCTATATTTAAATCAAATATGAGTGATGGTAAAAATATAGAGGTTAAAATTTCTGCAAATATCGAAGATGAGGATCCAATAATAAATCCTGGCGATAATGAAAAACCTAATCCTAATGATAATGAAAATAATACTGAAAACAATTAAAAAAGCATTTATTTTGAAGTGATAAAATAAATGTAGACAGTCAAAAAAGACACAGTCTGCATTTTTTTGTGCAATAATAGTTTCAAGGAG
>CAKPDH010000003.1 GCA_934148845.1 uncultured Bacilli bacterium | reverse complement strand
ACTTTTAATATTTAAACTATTTGAAAATGCTGCAAATCCTATTGAAAGACTTAATACTGCTACTATTAGTGCAGCTACTGTTATTTTTTTATTTTTCATATATCCTCCTAGTTTACACATTAATTTTATCACTTAATTTTTTAAAAAGCAATAAAAAAATATAGAACAGGTTCTATATTTAAAATGAATCAAAATATTTTTTATATTCTAAATATGTATGATCAATATCACATTTTTTACTATAAATAATATTTTCTTCCTTTATTTTATTTAGAATATCTCTATTATTATATAAATATATTATTTTTTCTTTTAATCTTTGCTTTATTATATTATCATTAACTCTTTCACCTATTATATACTCACTTTGTATAGGTCCAACTACTTCTTTTACAATTCCAACATCTGTAGAAATTATAGCACATCCACAACTCATAGCTTCAAGTAGTGGTCTTGGAGTTCCTTCACTTATTGAAGCTATTACGCATATATCTATTGAATTATAATAATCAGGCATCTCACGGTTAGTTCTAAATATAATATTCTTATCTGCATAATTTTTTTCTATATTATATCCTTCTTCTATAAGACTATCAACTACAGGTTCTAATATAGAATAAAATCCCTTAAAATCTTTATATTTAATATTCCATTTACTATTTCCAACCCATCCTATTACAAGTTTATCTCTCTTTTTATTTTTATTTTTAAAAAGAGTACTATCAAAAGTGTCATGAATTGTTCCATATGGTTTTGGGTAATCTATACTATTATATATTTCTTCTAATTTTTTAGAACAAGTATAATATTTTTTACAATATTTAGTAAATATATTTTTATATTTATCAGTTTCATCTATAAATAAATGATCATATATTCCAGTTGATATTTTATTACAAATTTTTATATATTCAAAATAATCATAATTATTATCTATTATTTTTTGTTTGAATGATTCACTTTCAAAATCTAATAATACTTTTCTCCAAAAGAAATGAATAATATCATATTTTTTTACTTCTTCAAGTATATCAAATAAATCATTATTATAATTACTTAAAGCATAAATATCTATATCATAGTACTTTTTTAATTTTTCTTTTAAAAGATTTGCTTCTATCGAAAAAGCCCAATCCTCAAGATCTACTATAAGAGCTATTTTCTTTCTCATTTTTCTACCTCTTTAAATAAATTATCATACATTTCTTGTTTCGGTTTGGACATTCCCTCTTTTATTTCTTTTGGTAAATATTTTCTAATATCTTTAATTATTTTACACATATCAATAACAGTCTTATAATCACCATCTATTATTCTAGAAATAATAAACGAAAGTGATTTCTGACATGCTGGAACATTTAAATCTTGACTCAATTTAAAAAACCATCTCATTTTAGATAATATATATATTCTATCATCATCATTTAAATTATCTGAGTCAATAAACTTATATAATATATAAGTCATACTTTTAGCATAAAAGCATCTATAAAAATTAATTTCAGAACTATTCATAAAATTTTCATATATAATTTTATAAGCTTTATTAATTCCCTTAAAATATTCTACACCAGAATTAGTAGATATAGAATCTCCTTTTCTTTGTCTATATAAATACATAACATCATTTATATAGTATACATTTTTAGATTTTATAAATAGAAAAGTTGTAAATATAGCATCTTCTGCTGGCACTTTTTCTACAAATTCTAACTTATATTTATCTATAAAAGATTTTCTAAATATTTTATTACAAACACTTGAATTCATTATAAAAAATGAATTCTTATGATCTTTTATATCCAATTTAAAATTCTTATATTTATCTAAACTGAATACAGGAAAATCCCAAGGTTTTCCATCTTCATCCATATTTTTATAATTACCTATTACATAGTCTGCATGAGTTTTTATTATTTCATTTAACATAACCTCACAACTACTAGGAAAATATAAATCATCAGGATCACAAAACATAATATACTCACCACGTGCGACTGCAAGTCCTGCGTTTCTAGCACTAGAAAGTCCTTCATTTTCTTTATGTATTACTTTAATTCTATTATCCTTAATTTTATATTCATCGCATATTATTCCACTTCTATCAGTAGATCCATCGTCTATTAAAATTATTTCTATATTTTTAATAGTTTGATTAATAATTGATTCTAAACATCCTTTTAAATATTTTTCAACATTATAAATTGGTATTATAATACTAATAAGACTCATATTTGCCTCCTTATCCAGTAATCTAATATTATCATAACAAAATTTAAAAAGCAAATTGACAATAACTAATAATTAGAGTAATATACCACTTTGGTGGTTTTATGGAAAATAACTATACTATATTTAAATTACTAAATGAAAATGATAATGATAAAATTAGTGATTTTAAGGGATATGAATTAAATGAAATTTTATTTTATATAAATAAATTTTTGTTAAAATATAGATCTAAACTAAATACTGATTCTATAAATTTTGGATGTGAAATCGAATTTGAAGAAGCTAACTTACATGCGGTAGAGCATGATCTTGGATTTTATACATTTAATTTAAATAATTGGGATATAAAAAGTGATATGACACTTATTAATGGTGGAGAAATTGCAACGCCAATACTTAGTAATAATAAAGAATGTTTTGAAGACTTAAAAAAAATATGTGAAATAGTTTATAAATATTCTAAAAATTTAGATAATTGTTCATCTCATATACATATAGACGCTAATTATTTAGGTAGCAAAAAAAATACTTGGTCTAATTTATTTAAATTATGGGTAATTTTTGAAGATGTTATTTATAGATTTTTATATGGTGAATTTTTAACAGAAAGAAAATCAATAAAATTATATGCTCGTCCCATATCAAACATTCTAGTAAAACAAGTAACAGAACTTGAAAATATAGAATTATATAAAGTAATTAGTAATTTAAAAGATTCTAGAAATATGGCTATAAATTTTCAAAATGTTTTGGATTTTTATGATTTCTATGAAAAAAACACTTTAGAATTTAGGGTCCCAAATGGTACATTTGATCATATTATATTACAAAATAATATTAATTTTATATTACATTTAGTTAAATTTTGTAAAAGTGATAATTTTAATTATGAATATATTAACTATCTATTTAATAACAAAATAAATAATATGTCTAATGATATAAATATTTTAGATTATAGAAAAATATATTTAGAAAAAGCTATATGTTTATGTGATTTAATATTTGATACTAATATAGATAAAATATACTTTTTAAGACAATATATTAAAAACTTTGATATAGGTAAAACTACTTTAGAAAAAGCTAAAACTTTTACATTAAAATAATCAAGCAAAATTTTGCTTGATTATTTTATTCTCCTCTTAACTTTCTTGCCTGATCCTCCGTAATTAATGCATTTATTATATCATCTAAATCTCCATCCATAACACGTTCTAATTGCATAGTTGAAAATCCTATTCTATGATCAGTAACTCTATTTTGAGGATAATTATAAGTTCTTATTTTTTCTGATCTATCACCAGTGCCGATTTTATTTCTTCTTTCACTGCCCAATTCTTGTTCTTGACGTTCTAATTCCATTTGATATAATCTAGATTTTAAAACTTCCATAGCTTCTGCTTTATTTTGAATTTGACTTCTTTGATTTTGACAAGTTACAACAGTATTAGTTGGTATATGTGTAATACGCACTGCAGATGGTGTTGTATTTACACCCTGACCTCCATGACCTGATGCACAGTATGTATCAATTCTAAGATCACTATCCTTAATTTCTATATCTATATCATCTACTTCTGGCATTACAAGAACAGTTGCTGTAGATGTTTGAATTCTTCCATTTGATTCGGTAACTGGTACTCTTTGAACCCTATGAGATCCACTTTCATATTTTAATTTTGAATAAACATTATCGCCTTTAATTTTAAATTCAACTTGTGAATATCCTCCAGCTTCTCCTTCTTCACTAGATAATTCTTCAACCTTCCATCCTTCTTTTTCTGCATAATAACTATACATTCTATAAAGATCTCCAGCAAATATATTAGCTTCATCTCCTCCTGCTGCTCCTCTTATTTCAACTATAACATCTTTGCCATCATTTGGATCTTTTGGTAACAACATAATTTCAAAATCTTTTTCCATTTGCTTTCTTTTTTCTTCATTAGTGTTATATTCTTCGCGAGCGAACTCACCCATTTCAGGATCTTTCATAAGTTCCTTTGCATCACCAATGTTCTTTACTACTTTTTTATACTCTTGATAAGCTTCGTAATTCTCACGAAGTTGAGATTGTTCCTTACTTAATTGTGTTGTTTTTTTTATATCACCAAGTACTAGTGGATTAGTTAATTCTTCCATTATTTCATTGTATCTTTTCTCTATATTTTCTAATCTTTCTATCATAGTATCTTCCTTCCAAAACATATAAATTATACTATAATTATATATAAGTTGCAATAATTTAAAATACCTTTTCTAATATAATTAATTATAATTTTCTAAGCTTTTATTAATTTTTTATTTATAAATGAAATATCTGATATTCTTCTATCACTTTCTCTTATATATCCAAATATATTATTATCAAAGTTATATTTTAGTTTAGAATAAGGTATTGAAACTAAATTATTGTGTAAATCATATAAGTAATATTCACTATTATTAACTAAAAATATTATTAATACTTTAGATAAAATATTATTTCTAATTATAAACATATCTAATTTTTCTTTTTCTATATTATTTAATAATGTTTTTTTTAATCTCAAAAGATATGATATTGAATCTATTTCATTAAAACCTGCATCATTAATTTTAGAAATAATCATATTAAGTTTCTCTTTTATATCATAAGAAATTAAATCATAATTTTGACGTTTATCTAGTAAATAATCAAAATCATTCATTTCACTTAATATACAATTATATACTTTAGTTAATGAATCATTAAATTCTATTACTGTATCTTTATTAGTATTTATACATCTTAATCCTGTTATAGATTCTCCTAATTTAACATTAGTTAAATCTCCATAAAAAATTGATTCTACAGAATCTGCATGAATTATATATTTATTAACTCTATAAGTTAAACTCACATGACTCTCGCCATATGAAGTATTTATAGAATTTGGATAATTATATAAAAATCCTAAACCCAATTCTTTTAAAAATAATGAAAATATTAAATTAAATTGAAAACATACAATTCCATTATTACTCGGAGTAATATTATTTATATAATTAATATCTTTATGCTTTAAGCATTCATCACCTTCTTGATCATACATATAATATGTATAATCATAGGTTAATAATTTACACATTTTTATATAAATATAAATAGATTTTTCTAATATATTTAAAAAATTAGGCATATCTTCAAATATACTATTTTTTAATTTCTCATTTATAAATACATTAGGTATATTATTTTCATTATATTTATTAATTGATTGTATATCTATTTTGTACTTTAAAATATTATTATAATTTTCTATCATAACTTGTGGTAATAAATAATTATTTATAAGACTATTTTGATTAAAATAGTTAATACAAGCATATACAAAATGTTCTTTAGGTATATTATATATTTTTTTAATATTATTATTACATATATTATTAAAATATTCATTCTTTAACAACATAAAATCTATAATTTTTAATACACTTATATTATATATAATACCATCTATTATTATATTATAAGTATCATTTTTATTTTTATTATAAAAATTACTAAACAATATTTTTTGCTTTAAAAACCTATATCTATTTAATTTATCACTTAATACTATTTCATTAGTTATTCTTAGTGTCTGGATAGCCTTAATTATTTGTGATTTAGTATATTTTAAGTAAAGATATGAATCATTATATTTAAGAACTATTTTATCTATTTCATCATTAAAATATTTTTCTATATAGTTATAATATTTATCATTACTTAATATTTGTTTTAAAAATTCAGTACTAATATTTGAGCCAGCTATATTAATACTTGGACTGTTTTTTATACTGAAATATTCTTCACCACTAATAAATAAACTATTATGTAGCATTTGAGCCTCCGATAAAAAAAATCCCTTACTAAGGATTAATCATACATAATTGGTGGAGCTGATGGGAATCGCACCCATGTCCAAATACATTAACGCAATACTTTCTACAAGCTTAGTTGATTATTAAAATTCTTCTAAAACAAATTAACCAACAAATAGTCTTAGAATAAGACTATAAAATTCATTATTAATTATAGTCATCTTAATAACATATCCTACTTTGATGAGCCCTATTAAATATCGTAGGAAAATACTTACTAGAGCGCTTTCTTATTATATTAAGCGAAAGCTAATTGATTTCTGTTTCCAGTTATTTTAATTTTTTGTTTTAACGTTTTACATAACGACTTGCTTATATTGTTCAAACATATCTGTCGAAACTAGACAGCCCCGTAAAAAAATTATACCATTAATTAATTTAATAGTCAATTTTTATAGTTTTAGTTACAATATCTATATATGAAAATGATCTAGTGCCTAAATTAGTGTCAACCAAGAAAACATAATCATATAATTCCTTTATTTTAGCTTCATATTCTTCATACTTATTTCTTCCCAAATTATACTTTATTGATACCATATCTCCAATATGATCTAATAAGTCTCTTTTTACACTTGATATCGTCATCTAGGATACCCCATATACATTGTACCTTTAGTAATAATTCCACCTATCCCTTCTTTTCCATATTTTGTACTATCTATTATATTTTTTAAATCTATATCTTTGTTTATATCAGAAAATCCAATTCTGCTTGCTATTATTGCTGGATCTAGTGCATGAATATTAACACGTTTTGGACTCGATGCAAAACTTGCACCAGCTCTAATTAACTCTTCATAATCAGACTGACAAGCACCTGCTATTATTATTAATTTATCATGACTCTTTTCATATTTTCTTGCTTCTTTAACACTCTTTACAAAACTAATACTATTTTTATAATTATTAATATCATGTATATCACTAGTACCATTCTTTTTATCAAAAGCATCATGACCTGTAATTACTAATATATTTGGATTATATTCTTCTAAATAGTCTCTTATTTTTAAAGGTATATCCTCTTCTTTTTCGCATATTCCCATTGCCATTAGATTCATTTTATTATAATATCTTAAACATCTATCCAAATATTCTTGATCACCATCTATATGTAATATTTTTCCTGGTAAATAAAAATAATCATCTCTATCTAAATTAGTAGAAGCCTTAACTCTCTCAACTACATCTGTATCATCACTTTCTTCATACTTTATTTTAACTAGGTCTTCTTCACTACTATCAGCATATAATCTTACATTAACACCCTTTAAATAATATACGCTATCTATAATATTATCCACTTTAAAAACCATATCATTATTATGAGATTTTCTAGTTACATAATCACCTATTTTAATATCCATAGCATCACCTAATTAATAATATTCAAATATGTTTTAAAAATGCATAAAAAAAAGAGTTAAAACTAACTCTTTAAAAACTATTCCTGTTCACCTGTAGTTCTATGCTTTATTTTATTTTTTCCCCAATCACCAATAGTAAGTGAATCACCATTATTATTACAGTTATATGCTTCATCTTCTCCTAAATAAGCACAATAATCAGTACCTGCTACATTATTTTTATAATAAATATTAGAAGAACAATTATTATTTAAGAAACAATCTAAGCAAGAAGCTATATTACCTTTTTCTTCATCACTATCAGCTACTTTATTTATTACAAACTGAACTATAGAAACTACTAAGAATGCCATTACTGCTGCAATTATTTTCTTTATTAAAGTTGATTGAGCCTTTTTTATTTCATCTTCTTTTGAAGAAGCTAAAGCCTTAAGTATATTTATAATACTTACCAATACAAGTAATATTGGGACTACTATTTTAAGCAAATTTATTATAAAACTCATAATACGTGGTACCTGTTCTGGAATATCTTTGATATCCCCACAAGTAACATATAATAAATTATTAGAACTACAATACTTATATTCTCCTTTTTCTATCCATAGACAAGAAAAATATTTATTTGTTGTACAATCTTTTTCTTTAAACGCTAAGCATGATGATGGTGTATCTTCTTCTGTTGGAGTATTGTTAAAAGAATCAACAAGACTCATTTCATATAGTACACCTTTCCCTTTATATTTATCTTCTATCGCTTTTTTATATGCATCTAAATCACTAGTATTTAATACATAAAGATAAAGTTTGAAAGACATACTATGACCTTGTTTACCACCAATGTGAACAAGAATTAATTTATCAGGACAGCTAGATGCTACTCCATAAGTCACTTTACCAGCTTCAAAACCTGCAAATCCTGACGACCAATTAGTTATAGATACGCTTGTTTCTGAAAATGTAGTAACGTTTTTGTTTTTTATTGTTACAGATGGAGTTTTTAAGTCAGATGGCAACGATTCAAACTGTGCACTGTCATCGTTACTACCAGTATATTTACAAGTAATAGCACTAGCCTTTGCATTAAATATAAATAATGTAATTAATATTAAAAATGTCAAATATATTTTTTTCATAAATTCTCCACTATTCCTGTTCACCTGTAGTTCTATGCTTTATTTTATTTTTTCCCCAATCACCAATAGTAAGTGAATCACCATTATTATTACAGTTATATGCTTCATCTTCTCCTAAATAAGCACAATAATCAGTACCTGCTACATTATTTTTATAATAAATATTAGAAGAACAATTATTATTTAAGAAACAATCTAAGCAAGAAGCTATATTACCTTTTTCTTCATCACTATCAGCTACTTTATTTATTACAAACTGAACTATAGAAACTACTAAGAATGCCATTACTGCTGCAATTATTTTCTTTATTAAAGTTGATTGAGCCTTTTTTATTTCATCTTCTTTTGAAGAAGCTAAAGCCTTAAGTATATTTATAATACTTACCAATACAAGTAATATTGGGACTACTATTTTAAGCAAATTTATTATAAAACTCATAATACGTGGTACCTGTTCTGGAATATCTTTGATATCCCCACAAGTAACATATAATAAATTATTAGAACTACAATACTTATATTCTCCTTTTTCTATCCATAGACAAGAAAAATATTTATTTGTTGTACAATCTTTTTCTTTAAACGCTAAACACGATGATGGTGTATCTTCAGGCATATCAGAATTAGATTGATCATTGTCAATAAGATTTAATTCTAAATATTTTTTTGCATTTCCTGACAAATCATTCTTAATAATAGAAATATTAAACTTAGACATTGCATACATACCTTTTGAACCTGTCTTAGATATATACAACACCAAATAATCCGGACATACTCCAGTAACAACAAAGTTTGTTATACCAGAACCAGTATCTTTATATGAGTTTTTCCAATTCTTGATTTTTCCATTATTAAATTCATTTTTTAATGAAATCTCATCATCGAAGTCTGATCCATATAAAGAAACAGAAGGTTCCTTCGTGTCACTTTTATCAAAAGAAATTTTTGCTTGATAGTTATTATACTTATATTTACAAGTAATAGCACTAGCCTTTGTATTAAATATAAATAATGTAATTAGTATAAAAAGTGTCAAATATACTTTTTTCATAAAATTTCCCCTATATCTTTATTTTTTATTAAATTTGCATTAGCATCATCAGTGTCTAAGTGTAATTCAAAATAAGCTTGATCACTTACCTTTAAATATACATTTTTAATAATAGCGCCTTTTTCACCACCTATCAATACATCTACAACACTTTTTCCCGAAAGTCCATATAATTTCATATGTTCCTCTGTTAAATGAATATGTCTTGTAGCTATTATAACGCCTTCATTTATAACTAATGAGCCTTTATTTCCTATTATTTCGATAGACGCGCTACCATTTAAATCACCGGAATTTCTAACTGGTGGAGTTATACCTAATTTATAAGAATCAGTCATGCTTACTTCTACTTGTGTATAATTTCTAAATGGTCCTAGAATTCTTACATTTTCTATTTCACCTTTTGGACCTTTTAAAGTAACTGTCTTATTAGATGCAAACTGTCCAGGTTGCGTTAAATCATTTCTTTCGTCTAAAACATCATCACCAAATAAAATTTTAAAATCATGTTCAGTTAGATGAACATGTCTATTTGATACTCCTATACTTACTTTCATAATATCATTCACCAAAATAATTATATCATATTTAATTATAATTTGAAATATATTTTAAAGAAAGGAATGATTTTATGAATAATAATTATATTAGTAATGATATGTATAAAAATACACCACTATATAACGGTATGAGTTCTAATCAAACTAATAACTCATACCAAGAGTATATCCCTGATGAACAATCATATATAGAAAATATTTTAAGGGTAAACAAAGGGAAAAAGGTTTCTGTATATCAATCATTTGCAGACGCTAATGAATGGAAAGATAAAGTATTTACAGGTATTATTGAACAATCAGGAAGAGATCATATAATTTTAAGTGACCCAAGTACAGGTAATTGGTATTTATTGCTTATGATTTATGTAAATTATATAAAATTTGATGAAGAAATTAATACTGTTCAACAATTTTATCCATCAAAAAGATAAAAAGTATTGATTGATTTAAGTAAATTTGCTATAATTACTAAGGATAGGTGATGAAAATGAATACTATAATAGTTATATTATCTTTAATCATAGTTATCTGTTTAATATTAATTATACTTGCATCAATGTATAATCATTTTCAAGATTATATAATTAGAATTAATGAAGCTGAAGTTAATATTGATGCAGTTTTAAGAAAAAGATTTGATCTTTTAAATAAATCTATAAGTATAATTAAATCAAATACCAAAACTGATAAAGATATATTAGAGCCTATCGTTAAATTAAGATCACAAAAATTATCAAATTTTGAATTAGATAGAAATTTATATGTAGCAATCAATGAATTTCATGCTATAAAAGAAGAATATGTAAGTTTACAAACTTGTAAAGAATTTATAAAAATTGAAATAGATTTGTTGGAATCTGAATCTGAAATTGTAGGTCTTAGAAAATACTATAATGATATAATTACAGATTACAATAAATTAGTTAAATCTTGTCCATCTAATATTATTGCTATTATCAAAGGATATAAGGCAAAAGATTATTTTGATGGAACTAATGTTGATCAAAAAAAAGGAGCCGTAAAGTTATAGCTTCTTTTATTTTTTTCTTTTTTTACCTTTAGATATAATATATACAAATATTATAATCATAATAAAGCTTAATAAATAAATTAAATATTGTTTTTTTAATTTTACATTTATATCATCAATATTATCATTAGTTTTTTTTATTTCATCTATTTTTAATATATATTCTCCATCTTTTGAATATAAATAATTTTCTCTAGCGTAATTAGCTAAATAGTCTGGATCATTCAATTTTTCTATATTAATTTTTAAATCTTCGGCTTCTTTTTGAAGTTCAGCATAATTATTTTCTAATTTCTTTTTTTCTGATTTTAAATGATAAAGTGTATATGTATTATATATTAAACTAAAAGAAAAATATATTATAAAGAATATACTAAGAGGTCCTAATAGAGTTAATCTACGTTTTGATGCTTTAGACATCCTTCTTTTTGCCACATAATCACCTTACCTATTTTTACAAGATGATTATATCATTATTTTTTAGGATTTGCAATAATTCTAATAATTATATCGTATGATATAAAACCTATTATAATCATTAAAATTGAATAAATATGAAATATAGCATTACCAATTTTATTTAATCCTATAAAATATAATATTGTAAGTATTAATAATAAGGCAAATGAATATATAAATTTTAATATTTGATTAAATTTATATATTTTTTTATTAAACCAATCAAGTAATGAAGAAAATAGAAAGCCAAATGAAAAAGAATAAACAATTAATTTAATTTGTAGTGATAGTGATATCATTTAAATAATTTAGATATTACACTTTCTTTGTTATTCTTTTTGTTTGATGATTCTTGATAACTTAGACTATCTATTTTTCCTTTTATTGAAATATCTCCTTGAAATGTATCAAGTTTTATTATTTCAAGTTCAGATCCTTTAATTAATATAAATCCCATATTTGTTTCTAATAAAAATGATGCATCTGAAAAATTATCTATTTTTTTTACACCACTTATTGTTATACTTTTTCTTTGATTAATATTTACTATATGATTAATATCCTTGTCCATAAAATCACCTAGTAAATATTATTCTAAATAATAATATATAGAACAAAAAAAACTCATTATGAGTTTTCTTCTTCTACTTTATTATATTCTTCAAAGATTGCTTCCTCAAACATACTTCTAGTTTCTTGATTTAGAGGATGAGCTATATCATGATATTTTCCTTCTGGATTTTTTCTACTTGGCATAGCAAGAATAAGTTTTCCATCTTTTTCAATAATTCTAATATCACGAATTCTAAAGCATTCGTCTATTACGACTGTTGCTGTTCCTTTCATTCTACCATTTTCACTTTTTTTGTTAACATAAACTGACGTTATTTTCATAAAAGCATCTCCCTTCGTTATTATTTAACATACTCAGTATATAACAAATAGATTTAAAAATCAACATCTATAACTACTTTTTTTCCAATATATTAGACATTGCGTCTATAAATTGTGAGCTTATATCTTGAAGTGCATTCAAATATGCAAAAATAGCTTCTAAAAATTCATTTTCTTCTACTTCGTTAGTTTTTATATTTAACATTTCTTTATTTAAAGACATATCGGGAACTATATTCATACTAACACATATTTTAGTATAACAAGATATTATTTCTTCAAGGACATTTATGATTTCATTTCTTTTTTCACTTATAGGTAACTTTTTATAATATTCTATTAAACCTGCAAAAGCTTCTTTCTGAACTTCCATATTATGACTTTACCTTTACTACTGAATCCACATAATACTCTTTATTTAATTTATCTATTACATTTAACATATGTTTTGTAGAAATAGTAATTTTACTAATAGCTTTATATTTATTTTTAAAGTCTCTATATCTCTTTATATCTTTGTTACTTTTTTGAGATTTATAATCATTAAGTTTTTCAAGTCTTTCCTTCTCATTTGTGCCAATCAATTTATCAAGCTGTAAATCAACATGTTTTAGTTCAGATTTAAGTGCATTGATCTCATCAATAGTTATATCCTTAGAATTAGTTGCATTTAACAGTTTATAATATATATTTTGTTTTTCTTCTTCAAGTTTTTTTCTATCTGCACCTATAATCATACTACCTCCATATAATATAAACATACCATAAATAAAATATACTATATTTTTTTATTATTTTCAAGAAGTTAAGATATTTTTTTTATACTTTTATGACCTTTAATCATTTTTTTAATTCCAACAGGATACTCAAATGCAATTGTAAGTACTGATTTATCTATACCTACTATAACGCCTATTCCAAATTCTTGATGTGAAACCTTTTCTCCCAATTCATAACTGCAGTTAGAATCTACATTATTATTAGATCTTTTTACTTTATTATCTAGAGCTGATACTTTATTTTTTCCTTTTTCTAATTGTAAAAAGTCTTTATCTATTTCAAATATGAATCTACTTACTTCGTTATAACCATCTTGTCCAAATAATAATCTTTTCTTGGAGTTTAACAGATAAAGATTTTTTCTTGCTCTAGTTGTTGCAACATAAAATAATCTTCTCTCTTCTTCTAAATCATCATTACTATTTAGAGAAAGTGTATGAGGAAATATATTTTCTTCAAGGCCAATAATAAACACATTATCAAATTCAAGTCCTTTTGCAGAATGGACAGTCATAAGAGTAACAACATCTTTTCTATTTTTATATTCTTCAAGATCGCTTACTAGACTTATTTCATCTAAAAATTCTGATAATGAAATAACTCCAAATTTATCTTCAAAACTTTTAGTTACTGATTTAAATTCTTCTAAATTTTCAAGTCTTGAATTTGACTCTATAGTATCTTCTTTTTCTAGTTCACTTCTTATTCCAGTTTTATCTAATATTAAGTCAACAAGTTCTGTAAGCGTCATATCTTCACTCTCATCAATAAAACTCAATATTAATTTTTTAAATTCTAATTCTTTACCACTATCTATTATATTAAAAATACTATCATTTAATATACTTGCTTTAGTTGTTAAGTTTTCCATAGTTTTAAGTCCGATGCCCCTTTTTGGCACATTTATAATTCTATCTAGGCTTAAATCATCATTTGGATTATAAATTAATTTTAAATAAGCTATTAAATCTTTTATTTCTTTTCTATTATAAAAATAAAAACTGCCAACAACTTTATATGGAATATTAGATTTCAAAAGTGCATCTTCTATATTTCTTGATTGCGCATTTGTTCTATAAAGAACTGCGATCTCTTCTCTTGGTTCATTATTAAGAATTAATTCTTTTATTTTCTCACAAACATATTTTGCTTCACTCTTCTCATCATCTAATCTTTTATAAACAACCTTACTACCAGAATCATTTTTAGTCCATAATTCTTTTTCTTTTCTATTTTTATTATTTTTTATTACACTATTTGCAACCCCAAGTATATTTTTAGTCGATCTATAATTTTGCTTAAGCATTATTACTTTAGTATTCTTATAATCATGTTCAAAATTTAAAATATTTTTATAATTAGATCCTCTAAATCCATATATACTTTGATCAGGATCACCTACTACACATATATTTTTATATTTAGCACTTAAATATTTAGTTAGTATATACTGTACTTTATTAGTATCCTGATATTCATCTATTAATATATATTTAAATCTATTTTGATAATATTCTAATACTGACTTATTTTTATTAAATAAAATAATAGGTAACATAAGTAGATCATCAAAGTCAACACTATTATTAGCTTTTAATTTTGCTTGATATTTTTCATATACTTTTACAACTATATCATCTATTTCATTATTTGAAAAATTAGAAAGTTCCAAGGGATCTACAAGTTCATTTTTAGCACTACTAATTTTATTTCTAATCATTTTAGGATTATAATATTTAGGATCAAGATTCATTTCTTTTAATATTTTTTTTACTGTTAAAAGCGAATCATCAGAATCAATTATTGTAAAATTTGATTTTAAATCAAGTAACTTATAATGCTTTTTTATTATTGATAATCCAAATGAATGAAATGTTGATATTTGCATATCACTTGTAGAATCTATTAAATTATTTACACGTGTTTTCATTTCATTTGCAGCTTTATTTGTAAATGTAATAGCAAGTATATTGTAAGGATCTACATTATTATTCTTTATTAAATATGCTATTTTAGTTGTTAATACTTTTGTCTTACCAGATCCAGCTCCCGCAAGTATTAACATAGGTCCTTCTGTATTAATAACAGCTTCTTTTTGTTCGTTATTTAAATTGTCTAAATTCATATTTCATACCTTCCATATAAATTATACCAAACATAAGTTTTGATATCAATAAAAAAATACAATTTCATATATAAAGAAAAAACGACTAAGCGTTTTTTGAATATTTATTATAAACTAATTTATCATATGGACTTTTTTTATCTAATTTACCTGAATTTTCCATAATCTCTTCTACTCTTTTAAAGCCTTCTTCAGTTATATAAGTAGTTTTATACCAAGAATCGTTTTCTCTATATCTTTTAATAACTTCTTCTAAATCTTCTATAGACGTATCAGTAAAATAGTCTTTTATTGTATTTGCTAAAACTTCATCAGTATTGTTCATTGTATAATCTATTCCTTTTTGTATAGCTCTTGTAAAGCCTTCTATAACATCTTCATTTGCTTCTATATAGCTTTTCTTAGCTTGGAAAGTTGTATATGGTACTTCTCCACCCATTTTACCTAAAGAAGCAACTACATAACCCTTACCTTCTTTTTCAAGTTTTAAAGCTGTAGGTTCAAAAAGCGCTACATAATCCCCTGTTCCTCCTATAAATGCACCTGCCATAGATTGAAAAGCTATTGAAGTATCAAAGTTTAAATCACTTAATTTAATGTTTTTTTGATTTAATGTATATGCTAATGTCATAGCTGGCATTCCACCTTCGCGTCCAGCAATTATATGCTTACCATATAAATCTTCTACATTTATTTGTTCTTTTTTTCTACCTACTATAAAACTTCCATCCCTTTTAGTTAAACCAGCAAAATTAATTAAATAATCTTTTTCTCCTCCATTATAAATATAAATAGATTGTTCACTTCCGCAAAATCCTATTTGAGCATCACCAGATATAACTGACGCAGCTACACTATCAGCACCACTTGTTAGTACAATTGAAACATCAAGACCTTCTTCAGTAAAATATCCAAGGGATGAAGCTACATACATAGGTGTATAAAAAATACTATGAGCTACTTCAGTTACTGTTATTTTTTTAAGATCGTTATTTTTCTTATTATCTTTTTTGTATAATATACCAAAAGCTATAATAGCAAGTATAACAAATGCACTTATAGTTATAATTATTTTTTTCAAAATATTCCTCCTATCAATCTATTATATTCAAGGGATATTTATTAAGTTACAAAAAATATCCAAGTTATATCTTGAATATTTTCTTTTTTACAATACACAATTCTTTTGAAAGTGTTGATATTTTATCTTGATCGTACGTATACTCATTTGAAGAATTATTAAGTAAATCTTTAAATGACTTGTATATTCTAAATATTGAATCTTTACTTTTATTATTACTATCTATGCATATTCCTAGATATATATCTTGATTAAATCTTGATATATTGTAAAGTTGTGAAGATATTCCATTAGCAATAATTACATCAAAATCATTTATATTAGGTTTTAAATAGTTACCTTGCATATTTAATTTTTTATAAAACCTATCATCATTTACTAAACTTTTAGGAATACATATACTATCTTTTTCTATATATCCTAAGGCCCCATTCATTTTAAATTTATCTAGTTCGTTATAATTTACACTACTTGATAATAAATACGTTTTATAAGAACTTAAAAATTGCGACATAGAACCTTTTACTGACTGAAATAATTCTAATATATTATTATAGCAAATAGGATCAAATCCATATGATTTTATATACTCTAAAAATAGTACTGAATTAATATTGTCGTCATTTATATCTATTAAATTTGTTGTCTTTTTTTCCATAATTACCTCTTTTTAGTGTATATAATATTACTACTAGACTAATTTGTCAATAAGTATTAATTATGAATTTAATAAAATTCCGTTTACATATAATTTATATCCATTAAAATCAATATTACTATTTGTTTTATCTGCATTTTCTAATGAAGTAACATAACTATCACCAGTTAATTTAATTTTAGAGTTGCTATCTAATACTAAATTTATTTCTTTTGCAGTATTATCAGCATTGATTGTTCCTTCATAATATGATGCGTTCATATTCATAAAAAGTGTTGATATTTTATCAATTACTATATTACCAGTAATTTTTTGACTTGTTAAATTAACTGTAACATTACCACCATTAGAATTACTATTACCCCAGGAATCAGACTTTGCTCTTAAAAAATTACCTGATTTATCATTATTTATTATTTTATTATTTTCTAAATTAATTGTTGCAGTAGTATTAGTTATATAAAATGTATCATCATTATTAGTAGTTATAGTACTATCTTTAGAAGTAAATACTGACTCACCATCTGCTGCATCTCCACTCATTGATTGGTATAAAAATATATTTTTGTAAGTTGTAGATTGACCATTTAAAACATTGTTAGTGTCAGTTAATTCTACATTTTCAATTGTTACTTTGTTCATACCCTCAATTACAATTCCTTCAGATGCAGTTGAAATTAGACTAGCATTCTTTACAGTTATATCTGCGGTTGAATATATTGCAGGTGAACCTTTACCAGTCGTTTTATATGTACCTTTATCAACATATACTGTTCCTCCATCTCTATCACTTCTAATTGCTGCACTTGAAGTTCCACTTGTTGTTATATCAAGGTTATATGCATTTGTTATACCACCACCTGTTGTCATAATTCCACCTGAATTATCCTTAGAAGTAGTTATTTTAGAATTGCTTATATTAATTGTTGTACCATCACTAGCACTATTATTTGTAGTAGCAGACCCTCCATAACTAAATACACCATTTGCACCAGTTGCGTCAGTTATATCTGGTGATGCTCAAATAGGATTTTGCGGAAGTGAACAATCTATTTATATTTATAATGGAGGAGAAAAAGATTATTTAATTAATTTTGCTATTTTAAACATAAAATCTCACTTTCTAATTTGTAAATTAACATTTTTACCAAATTATCAAACGTATAAAAAAAGATAACATTTGCTATCTAAATTTCAGATGTACTTATAGTTATTACTGGACGTACGCCTGTAAAAAAATGTGGATCACTTTCAATTTTCCAGCCTCCCTCAAAAATTGCATTAGATGTATGTACTATATATATTTTATTACCACTTTCATTAAGTGATCTAGTATAATACGTTGTACTATAAATCCAAGGACTTGTAATAGGGCATCCCTTATCTAAAGAACAAGATAATACCTCTGTTAATGTATCTAAAGTAATTAATGAAGCAGATGTAGTTGCATCGTTTAATCCTTCTGATACTAGAATATTTCTATATGCGTCTACGTACTTCTTTACACTGTCTGAATCATAATTAGCAGATGACGATGAATATTCCAAGACACCTTCGCATGGATTAGCCACGGTACAAATCCCATCATCTTTTGGCAAATATGCACCTTTCATATTCGAAGATTGCTTTCCTGTTGGATTTGCATAATTAGTAATAGTTTCTCCATCATAACTTCCACCTACGTTTAAATTATACTTTGCAAGCATACTTATATTATTTCCATCATTTGTGATTACATAAAATTCTTCTGTTCCACATTTGATTTCATCACCTATATTTGTTCCATCACCGCTTATTACAGTGCAGGCTTTATCTTCATCTACTATAGTTTGAGAGCCTGAACTAATAGAACTATATATAAGTTCAATCGAACCATAATATACCTTAAAGCTTTCATTTGATACACTACTACCTTCTTCATATACTAAAGTTACAGTTATTTTTTCTACTCCATTTATATCTATAGGATGATTAGATACCTCTGTTGTATTAGTATATTCATCTAGACTGTTTTCAAATTTTAAACTTACTTTAATTCCATTACAAGCACTATCTACACTTGAATTAGATGTTCCACTATTTGGAACACAATTTTTATAAGATTCGCTACCTTGAGCATTATTAAATTTTACATTAGTTAAATATGCTTTGATACTTCCTATATTTTTTACATAAAATTCATATTTAACACTTTCCCCAGGAGTAGTAAATGTTGCTCCTAAATTTTTTACTTTAGGATTAGTACTATTATCTATAATACCATTATTAGCGCTTATCGTATCAACGCTTTTATTTGGAATTATAGAATCAGTCTTTACTCCATCATTTGAAGATGAAAATAAGACTTTAAGTTCTTTATTAGGATTAACTGATATATCAGTTTCAATATTTAAAACTTTAGATAATGCAGAAAATCCTATTGAAAGACCTGCTATCATAATAAATAACACTGCTACAGTTAATAATTGTTTTTTTCTATAACTATTCATATTATCTACCCTCTAATAAATAGTTTAATATATTTATTTGTAAAAATCAATTAAATTTAAATATTATTCGTAAACTATTTAAAATAGTAAGTAAAGTTACTCCTGTATCAGCAAATACTGCCATCCACATGGAAGATAGACCAAGTATGCTTAATATTAATACAAATAATTTTACAGTTAAAGCAAATATTAAGTTATATTTAATTATTTTATTTGTATATTTTGATATTTTAATAGCAAGAGGTATTTTATTTAAATCATCATTCATAAGTACAATATCACTTGCTTCTATAGCAGACTGTGAGCCTATTCCTCCCATAGAAATACCTACCAAAGCACGTTTTAATACAGGAGCATCATTTACACCATCTCCAACAAACGCAGTAATACCACTTTCCATAATTTCATCATATGAGTTAAATTTATCTGTAGGTAACATTTCATACCTAACATCTTCTATTTCTAATTTTTTACCTATACTTATAGCTACTTCTTTTTTATCACCAGTAAACATTATAGGTTTTATATTATTTTTCTTTAAATACTTAATTGTATCAAAAGCACCTTCTTTTATACCATCATCAATATGTATAGATGCAATATGTTTATTATTAATACTTAAATGTATATAGGCATTATGTTTACAATCATATAGACACTTATTACCTATACAAATATTGTCATTATTAATTTTAAATGATATTCCAAAACCATTTATTTCTTTATAATCTGTAATATCTAATATACGAGTTTTTTCATTTTTTAATTTCATAATAGAGTTAGCTATTGGATGATTAGATCCTTCTTCACCAGACACTAATATATCTATAACATCTTCTTTTGTATACTTTTTATCATATATATTAATACTCTTTACTTTAAAAGTACCATTTGTAAGTGTACCAGTCTTATCAAAAATAATATTATTTACTTTTGATAAATTATCTAAATAATTACTACCTTTTATTAAAATACCATTTTTACTAGCTATTCCAATACCAGCAAAATATGATAGTGGTACAGATATAGCTATAGCACAAGGACAAGATACAACTAAAAATGTAAGAGCTCTATAAATACTGTTTTTATATGTTATATTAAAAACTAATGGAAAAGTAAATAAAATTACTAAAGCAAGTATTATAATTATTGGAGTATATACTTTACTTATTTTAGACACCACTGTTTCTGTTTTAGTTTTCTTATCTGTAGCACTTAAAAGCAAATCTAATATTTGAGATACTACTGATTCACTATATGGTTTTAAGGCTTTTATATGCACAATATCTCCATCATTTATACATCCAGATAATATTTCATCATTGATTGTTACAAATTTTTTTTCACTTTCACCTGTTAACATTGAAGTATCAAGATTAGTACTACCTTTTATAACTACACCATCTACTGGAATCTTTTCTCCCTTTTTTACTACTATAATATCTCCTACTTTTATATCTTCAACAGAAACACTTACTATTTTATTATCCTTTTTTACATAAGCATTTAATTCTTTTAAATTCATTAAATCTTCTATTGATTTTTTAGATCTATTAATAGCTTTTTCTTCTAATATTTTTCCTATAAGATAAAGTGATACTACCATAACACCTTCCATAAATTCTCCAATTAAAAACGCTCCAATACAAGATATGGTAATAAGTGCATTCTCATTTAAAGATTTACTTTTAATTGTATTTATAAATGGTCTATATAAAAGTAATATATATGATATTAAATAAAGTACATACCTAATCGCTTTTATATTTATAAAACATGCAAGTATGGCAAAAACAATTCCAATTACAAGAATAAATAAATGATATTCCCTAGAACTTGTTACAATAGAGTCAGTTACATAAGCATCAGGTTCTATTTTTTTTACTAAACTATTTAATTTTTCAACAGTTATATTATTATCTGATGAAAAAGATATTCTAGAAGTATTAAAATTTACAACTACATCATTTAAATAATCAAATTTATTTAATCCTTCTTCAACTTCTTTAGAACACATAGCGCAATCTAAATTATTTATATAAAATTTATATTTTTTCATATTTACCTCTTATGATTAATATGGCAAAAAGCAATATCAATTATGTCCTTTACATGATCATCATCTAATAAATAATATACCTCTTTGCCTTGCTTCCTATATTTTACTATTTTATTATCTTTAAGTACTTTTAATTGATGCGATATTAATGACTTACTCATATTTAAAGTACTAGCTATATCACATACACACATCTCATTATTATCAAGTGCATACAATATTTTTATTCTAGTTAAATCACCAATAACCTTAAAAAAATTACTAACGTCTGAAAATATATCAATATCATTTATTTTCTTTTTAGTGGTATTTACTACATCTTCATGTATTATGTTGCAATCACAAACATATTTTCTCATAAGTCCTCCATAATTTTTATACACAATAATATTATAGTTGAATAGCTATTCAATTGTCAATGTAAAAAAAGAAATTATTTCTTTTTCTCTGTAAGGTCATATCCTAATTTTTTCTTGCATTCAAATATTTCTTTTTCTAACAAGTTTATCTTTTTATTTCCGTTATCAAGATCAAGTAGAAATTCTTGCTTTTCTTTTATTAACTTATTTATAATCAAATTATAATCTATATCTTTTTCATTTCTTCTTAAATAAACTATTAAAAGCAAAATAATTATTATTAAAATTATACTAAATAAAATATATATAACTATTATTTTTTCCATTTGTTATTCTCCTCATAAATAATATTACTTTTAATATTTTCAATTGTAATTTTTTCTTTTTTATTACTTTTTTCATCTTATTTCTCATTTTCATATATTTAAAATAATCTATTTCATATCTAATAGTATATTTATAATACTTTATCTTTTTATATTTTTTATTTTCTTCATATAAGACATATATAATATAAATAAAAGAAAGTGAAGAAAATAAAATTATTAAAAATGTTATTATATTCATAATCCCTCCTTATACAGATAGTCTATATAATAATAACATTTAAAGTTAATTTTTACAATATTTTTATTTATTATAAATATAACTTTTACACAAATTCATATCCAAGTAATTCTATTTTATTAGAAATAAAACCTTTATTATTATCAATATTACCACTTAAATCAGTTGACAAGTACTTTTTATTATCATCTGCAAATACTGTAACTATTTTATTATCACCATTATCATTGCTTAATACACTAGCTATAAAATTAGCACCGCTTGATATACCTACTCCAATACCTAAATTACTAGCTATTTTCTTTGACATATTTATTGAATCCATATCATTAACTAAAACTATTTCATCTATTAAATTTTTATCAACAATATTAGGAATAAAGTCATCTCCAATTCCCTCTATTTTATGGCTATAATTAGTTTTTTTATTAGATAAAAGTGCATAACCTTCTGGTTCTAGAGCGATTATTTTTATGTTCTTATTAAATTCTTTAAATCTTTTACCAATACCCATTAAAGTACCTCCAGTGCCTATACCAGATACTATACCACTTATATTATTTACTTTATTAAGTATTTCTATAGCAGTCGTATCATAGTGTGCTTTTACGTTTGATAAATTGTTAAATTGATCTATATAGTAAGCATTATTTTCTAAAGCATACTTATAAGCATTTTTTCTAGCAGATATAAATCCTCCACTTTCTTTACTAAAAAGAGTTACCCTTGCGCCATACATTTTTATAAGTTTTAATCTTTCAACACTTACCCAATCTGGCATAAATATATGTACAGAATTATTATAATTATGAGCTATAGATGCTAAAGATATTCCAGTATTACCACTTGTTACTTCAACTATCTCATCACCTTCTTTTAAAAGATTATTTGAATAGGCATCCTCTATCATATATTTTATAGCTCTATCCTTTATACTACCAGTTATATTATAAGATTCTAATTTCACATATAAATAATTTTCTATATTATTATATTTATATTTTATTTTAATTAATGGTGTTTCTAGTATTTTCATAAACCTCCTTATAGAAAAAAGTAGATATACTACTTTCTACATATTTTTAAACATATTTCCTTGGCATCCACCACAATCATTATTAATAACTACATTTTCTTCATCACAAGTATATTGTGGTGTATATGTATGCGTATATATATGTTTATTAATTACATGAGTATGTATTGGACAACAATGCTTAACTTCATGGTGAAATTCTTTTTCAACACATTTAGTTATAGTTGGTTCCATTATTGGTTGCTCCATCATTGGTTGACTTGCAAATGGCATTTGTCTATTACACCCACAATTTCTATTAAATAACATAAATACCTCCTATCTAGTTTATAATATGTATAATGAACTTTTTTGAATGGTACAATGTCTATTTATTTATATTTTTATACCAAAAAAGTAATAACCCTGATAAAGTTATCACTTTTGAGTTTAGAAAATTGCATATAAATATTATCAGTATTTACTACAATACTTCTACCATAGAAGTTTTCTTTCTTCTTACAATTGTAACGTTTAGAGTCGGTAGAAATTACTATTCGTATTTCCAATCTAATATTAAGTAAATGTGACTATTAATATCTAATTATATAGTCGGTTTACTTAATATTGTAGATACTCAATTTGCTTTTGAATTATTTTAAATTTCGTATAACAATAAATAATATTTTTTATTTTATTGTTTACGTATAAATTAATTTAATTCTAATATTATTTAACAATTCTGTATTTAAATAATATCTTTTTAAAGCTATTTTATATCTTCTCTAAACTACATATAGTATATTATACTATTAGTAATATGTCAATACTTTTTCAAAAAAAATTTAAAAAAAATATAGATTTTAAGTGCAAATAATATATTATATATACTATTTAACTTTATCTATATTATGTATTAAAGAGATTGTTCCATCTATTTTATATACAATAAAAGTAATTATAATTATTAAAAATAGTATTTTTTTATTTGATTTTATATATATTAATCTTAAAATAGGTTCTATAACTTTAATAAAAACAACACCAAGTATTCCGAAACAAATACTTATTGGTAAGCATATTCTTCCATTTATATTAAATGGAAATCCACTATAATCCCACCAGGTACGATTAAAAATCACATAGAGAATATAAGAAGATAAATATTCAAATATACTACATATAATAAAAGACGCGATAAAAGTTACAATTATATTTTTATTAAATTTACTTCCTATTAGATGTAATAAAATCGTTCCCCATCCGTATATAGGTCTAATAGGTCCATATAAAAATCCACCTAATTTAAAACTTCCTTTAGTTAATAATTGATAACATATTTCAAGTATTCCGCCTATTAAAGCTCCTACTAAAAATAAAAATAATAAATATAAAATTTTATAAAATACTACCTTTTTCATACTACATTAAAGATTACTCTTCTCCCTTACTTTTAAAATTAATAACAATAGGTGTACCACTAAAATCAAAAGACTCCCTTATTTTATTTTCTAAATATCTTTCATAAGAAAAATGTACAAGACCCTTACTATTTACTGATATATTAAATGTTGGTGGTTGGGTTTTTACTTGAGTTGAAAAATAAATTTTAAGTCTTTTTCCTTTATAACTTGGAGGTAAATTAAGTTCATAAGCATCCATAATTACTTTATTTAATAAACTTGTCTTAATTTCCTTCTTACTGTTTTCATAAGCGCTTAATACCTCAGGCATCAATGTATGAATTCTTTTTTTAGTTTTAGCACTTAAAAATACTACCTTGGCATAACTTAAAAAAGCAAAATTAGCCTCTATATCTTGTTTCCATTTTTTCATTTTAGAGTCCTTATCTTCTATTAAGTCCCATTTATTAACTGCTATTACTATAGCTTTACCGACTGCAAGTGCATAGCTTGCTATATGTTTGTCATGTTCTATTATACCTTCTTCTGCATTAATTACAAGTACACAAACATCGGATCTGTCTATTGCTTTTAAACTTCTAAGTAAACTATATTTTTCTATGTTTTCGTAAACTTTGCCTTTTTTTCTCATACCAGCTGTATCAATAACAGTATACTTTTCACCATTATAATTAAACTCAGTATCAATAGCATCCCTAGTTGTTCCAGCAACATTACTTACAATAACTCTCTCTTCATTTATTATTGCATTAACTAAGCTGCTTTTACCTACATTAGGTCTTCCTATTATAGAAAATTTAACTGTATCATCATTTTCTTCATAATCAATTTTAGGAAAATTAGCAGTAATTAAATCAAGTAAATCGCCAATACCATCACCTTGTTCACCACTTACTTTAACCATGTCTTTAAAACCTAATTCATAAAACTCATATTCCTTTTCTTTTATTTTTTTACTATCACACTTATTTATAGCTACTATAACTTTATTAGATACTTTATTTAGCATATCACGTACAAGATAATCATCGCTAGTTAATCCTTCCTTACCATCAACAACAAATACTACTATATCAGCTTCATCAATAGCAAGACTAGCCTGCATCTTTATTTCATTATTAAAATCCATCTTGCCAAGTTCAATGCCACCTGTATCAATTAAATGAAATTTATAATTATAATAATTTACACTAGCATATATTCTATCTCTAGTTACTCCAGGTGTATCTTCTATTATAGATAATTTCTTACCTACTATTTTATTGAATATTGTGCTTTTACCTACATTAGGTCTTCCAACAAGAGCTACAACGGGTTTTTTCATAAAATCACCTCCAAAACAAAAATATTATATCATTAAAGAAAAAAAAACTCAAATGAGTTTTTTAAAAATACTATCTATATTATTCTCCAGTAGGAGTATTTAAAGATTTAGAAGCACTACCAGCATTATTTACTAAAAGTTTAGTAGTATCAGCAGGCATAGCACCACTACTTAAATCAGAAGTCTTAGCACATTGAACTTTTAATCCAGAATCGTTAGTAATATGACAAGTAACATCATCATTTGACACTACTACACCTTTAGTACCATCATAAGTTACCTCTTTTACGTTATCAAGGTTCTTCTTAGTCTCACTCATAACTTGTAATAAAGTTGGATATTCACCAGCATTTTTTGCAGTTAATTTATAAGTGTCGCCTAAACCACTTGCTTCATCTTTTACATAACTTTTCATATAAGATGTTGCATATGATGTATCAATAGTACTAGCTATATATTTAGCAGAATTCTCTCTAGCACTTTTTCTTGAATCTTCAATTATTCCAAGTATTATTGGAGTTGCTATTAAAGCGATGATAGCTAGAATAACAATTACAGCTAAAAGTTCTATTAATGTAAAACCTTTTTTATTATTTTTCATTTTATCACCACCTTACCGTTTCTACAATAAAATAATAGCACATTTAGTGAAGTTTTGTCAATATAATTATTTTCTTAATTTATGTTATGTACAGTATTATTGATAGATGATGATATTGCTTTTGCAAGTTTATATATTATAAAATCAATTTCTTTTGGTGTTACCATTAAATTATATCCTATTGGATTTAACACTTCATATATTAGTATTTGTAATTCTTCTTCAGTTAAAGTGCCTATTAATCCTAATAATTCTTTTTTTTCTTTTATGTTTTCTTTTATTTCTTTACTTAAATAATTAACATTATTAAATGTTAATTTACTTTTTGAACTTTTTAAATAATTTTTATTAAATGCATAATTTTTATATATAAAGTTTATTGTATTTGATACTATTACAGCTGCATCTACAACAGTAGGTACTCCAATAGCTATAACTGGTATATTAAGTATATCAGAGCTTATTTCCTTTCTTTTATTACCTATACCACTTCCTGGATGTATACCAGTATCAGTTATTTGAATTGTTTTATTAAGTCTTTCAATAGAATTGCTTGCAAGGGAATCAATAACTATTAAGTAGCTTGGATGTATTTTATCTACTACAGATGATATAATATCACTTGCTTCAATTCCAGTCTCACCCATAACTCCTGGAGTAAATGCCGCTATTCTTGAATAATTATCACTTAATTCATCTAATAAGTAAATATGATTAGTAACTATTAAATTGTCTATAGTAAGTGGTCCAAGAGAATCCGGTGTTGATTTGGAATTTCCAAGACCTATTACAAGTCCAAATGAATCCTTATCTATTTTAATCATTTTTTTAAGTTCACGGGTTAATACTTTTACTACATCACTTAAATTATCACTATCTGTTATATCTTCAAATTCAAGCGTAATGTATTTACCCTTTTTTTTATTTAAATCATTTATTTCATCTAAGTTTACTTCAGTTACTTTAATATTCTTGCTTTTAGTTGTTTTATACTTTACACCTTTTATTTTTTTATCTAATAAATCTATTGTTAAATCTGTTCTTATTTCATATTTAGATAAATCTATATCTTTATTCATTAAATCACCCTTATTATTTTAAACAAATTAAAGTATTTTATTGCATTTTATTAAAATATTTGCTAAAATATGTGTATATGTGACTTGGAGGTGAACTTATGCCAAATTTAAAGAATGCTAAAAAAAGAGTTTTAGTTAATGTAAAAAAAGAAAAAGAAAATAATGAATTTGCTGCTAGTATGAAAACAGCTATTAAAAATGTAAAGAGAGCTGTTATTTCTAAAGACAAAGCAAAAGCAGAAGAAAATTTAAAGGTTGCTATTAAAGCTATTGATAAAGCTACACAAAAAGGAGTAGCCTCTAAAAATACAAGTGCTAGAAGTAAGTCAAGACTTAGTAAAAAAGTTAATTCAATGGAGTAATATACTTCATTTTTTTTGTTTTTTTTGGTAAAATTATTATAGGTGATAAGATGAAGAAAGCAATTAAAACAGTTTTATTAATTTCTTTATTATTGCTTGTATATATAAAAAGAGATTTTATTTCATCTTTTATAATTGATGAAATTATATATAAAAGAAGTAATAAGGTACTTACTTACAATGAATATTATTTAGATAATGACTTTTTATATGTCCAAAATATAGATAATGATAAAATTAAAAATTATCAAGATTTATTAAATATTTTTTATACAATAATTAATAGTGGAGATAATAGTTTTACATTTACTTGTGACTATAATAAATGTCTAGATGATGTTAAAAAATTGACAAGTGATGATAATACTACTATCAGTACTATAAATAATTTTGTTCATCCATACAATTCCTTTTCTACTATTAATGTAGATACTGTATCAACCGGCCTTGTTACTGTTACAACAAATAAATTATATAGTAATGATCAAATTAAATTTATTGATGATTATATTACTAAATTTATAGATAATAACATTAATGACTCTATGAGTATAACTGATAAAATTAGAGTATTTCATGATTATGTTATAAATAATACTGTCTATTCAGAAAATGATTCAAGAAATTATACTGCATATGCATTAATTAAAGAAGGAAAGTCTATTTGTGGTGGTTATAGTGACATTATGGCTATATATCTAGATAAATTAGGAATTAAAAATTATAAAATAACATCAGAAAATCATGTTTGGAATTATGTATTTGTTGACAATAATTGGTATCATTTGGATCTTACTTGGGACGATCCAATAGCAAGTGATGGTAATCAATATTTACTTCATAATTTTTTCTTAATTACAACAGATAAATTATTAGAGCTAGATGATGTAGAACATAATTTTGATAAAAATATATATTTAGAAAAATAAAAGGAATCAATTAGTTTGATTCCTTTTCATTTATTTTTTTTATTTCTTCTTCTATTCTTTTTCCATATTCAATAGATTTATCATATATAAATTCTAATTCTGGAATATGTCTTAATTCTATTCTATCTGCAAGTTCTCTTTTAATATATCCTTTAGCGCTTATTAGTCCTTTTAATGTTTCTTTAATATCTCCCATTGTAGTAAAATATACTTTTGCAAAACTTAAATCGCTTGTTACATCTACATCCGTTATAGTAACAAATTTAATATTTGGATTTTTAACTTCATTAGCTATTATATAACTTAATTCTTTTTGTAGATTACTATTTATTTTTTCTGTTTTTATTTTCATTATTATCTTGCCTTTTCAACTATTTCGTAAGCTTCAAATATATCTCCTACTTTTATATCATTAAAATTAGATATTGTAATACCGCACTCCAATCCTTTTTTAACTTCTTTTACGGTATCTTTTTCTCTTTGAATAGAATTAATTACTCCATCATATAAAACTGCGCTATCTCTAATAATTCTAACTTTAGAATTTGATTTAATTACACCATCTAACACATAGCATCCAGCTATAGTTCCTACTTTAGAAAATTTAAATAATTGTCTTACTTCAGCACTTCCAGTAACATTTTCAACGCATTCTGGATCAAGCATACCACGCATTGCATCTTCCATATCTTCAACTGCTTTATAAATTATATCATATAATCTTATTTCAACGCCTTTTTCTTTAGCATAATCTCTTATAGAATTATTTGGTCTAATATTAAATCCTATTATAATTGCATTAGAAGCACTTGCAAGCACTATATCACTTTCAGTAATAGCACCTACACTACTTCTTAATACTTTAACTTTTACACCTTCTACTTCTATTTTTTCTAAAGAATTCTTTACAGCTTCACTAGATCCATTAACATCTGCTTTAATTATAACATTAATTTCTTTTGTACCTTCTTTAATTTTAGCAAATATATCTTCAAGAGACATAGTACCCTTAGCATTTTGTTTTAAGTGTTCTTCTTTTTTTCTTGCTTCACCAATACTTCTTGCTTGTTTCTCTGATTCAAATGCCATAAATTTATCTCCAGCACTTGGTGTTTCATTTAGACCAGTTATTTCTACTGGTTGAGATGGTTTTGCCTCTGTTATTTCTTCACCTTTGTCATTTTTTAAAGTTCTAACCTTACCATATGATGTTCCAACAACTATTGGATCTCCAAGTCTTAATGTACCATTTTGAACAAGTATTGTTACTATTGGACCTACTTGTTTATCAAGTCTAGCTTCAACAACACTACCACTTGCATAACGTGATGGATTAGCTCTATAGTTTTCCATTTCTGCAACTAGTAATATATTATCAAGTAATTCATCTATACCAGTTCCATCTTTAGCACTTATATTAGTATATATAGTATCTCCACCCCAACTATCTGGAGTAAGTCCATATTCTGCAAGTTCACTCATAACTCTTTCTATATTAGCACCAGGTTTATCTATTTTATTAATTGCAACTAATATTGGTACACCTGCAGCTTTAGCATGGTCTATTGCCTCTTTTGTTTGAGGCATTACTCCATCATCAGCAGCAACTATTATTATAACCATATCAGTAATAGATGCACCACGCGCCCTCATTTCAGTAAATGCAGCATGTCCTGGTGTATCTATAAATGTTATAAGTTCATCTCTAACCTTAACTTGATAAGCACTAATGGCTTGAGTAATTCCACCAGCTTCATAAAAAGCAACATTTGTTTTTCTAATTGTATCAAGTAGAGTTGTTTTACCATGATCAACATGCCCCATAATAGTAACAACAGCAGGTCTTTTAACTAAATCTTCTTCCTTATCTTTAATTTCAAATTCTTCAAATTTAGTTTCATCGATTATCTTTTCTTTTTTTAGTTCCTTACCATATTCAGAAACTAATAATTCAGCATTATCAAAATCAACTTTATTATTTACTGTTGCAAGTATCCCAAGCATAAAAAGTTTTTTGATTAATTCACTAGGTTGTAAAGATAATTCTTTAGCTAAATCTCCTAAAGTCATACCTTCTTTATATGTTATAACATTATCATCAATAGAAGGTCCATTGCTAATTAATTTCTCTTTATTTTTATACATTTCTTTTTTCTTCTTAGCAAGTTCCTTTTTGTTTATTTTATTTTTGTTTATACTTATATTCTGCTTCTTATTCATTGGATCATTAAAAGATTCAGTCTTTTTATTTTCTTTTTCTATAAGTTCTTCTTCATATTCTAAATTATCTAGATCTTCTTCTTGTGAAATTGTATTATCTAACTCAGTAATTGCATCTTCATCTAAATAATCATCTTCACTAGATACATTGATATTTAATTTTTTACAATAATTTAAAATTTCCTTTACAGTTTTATTTACATCAGCAGCATATTCTAATACACTCATCATATAAACACCTACTTTCTATATTTTTCTCACATTAACTCCTGCTTCTTTCAAAAAATTTTTAGATAATATATCTGGATAATCTTTATCATAAACAATATTACTAACACCACTACTTACTAAAAGTTTAGCACATATATGACAGGGAAATGTCGTAATATAAGCCGTACTAGAATCAAGTGATATTCCATTTCTTGCAGCTTCACTAATAGCAAGTTGTTCTGCACATATAGCTCTACATACTTCTCTTCGCTCACCACTTCTAATATGTAATTGTTCTCTTAAACATCCAGTTTCTACACAAGTTCTAACACCACCTACTGTATTATTATAACCTTGCGCAATTATTTTATTATCCTTAACAAACACAACCCCGACTTTAGCTCTCATGCAAAATGATTTATTTGCTTGCACGTAAGCCTCATTCATATATTCTCTATCCATATATCTCCTATAAATTAATTTTTATTTCTCTATTAGTTAATTCATATTTATGATACTTAACACCACATTTATCTAACATTTTTTTTGATGCAATATTAGATTCAGTACCATCATACTTATCACTCAAGTAAATAAATTCTTTTATACCAGCTTGAATAATTGCTTTAGCACACTCATTACATGGAAATAATGTTACATATAATTTACAACTATTTACACTGTTATTGGAATTTAATATTGCATTTAATTCAGAATGACATACATATGCATATTTTGTTTCAAGAAAGCTTCCTTCTCTATCCCAGCACATATCAGTGTCATCGTCATAGCCTACTGGTGCACCGTTATATCCAACAGACACAATTTTATTTGAATCATTAACAATACAAGCCCCAACTTGTGAATTTGGATCTTTACTTCTCATAGAAGAAAGTATTGCAAGACCCATAAAATATTCATCCCAAGATATGTAATCATTTCTTTTCATTTATGCACCAACCTTACTAATTAACTCACTATATATACTACTAGGTACTTCTATTTCAAGCTTTTTGTTTAATATTTTACTTTTTTCAGCTTTCTTTATTACTTCTACATCTTTTTTTAAGTAAGCACCTCTACCATTAGATTTGCCTATATCATCTATAAAAACATGGCCTTCTTTGTCTCTAACAACTCTAATAAGTTCCTTTTTTTCTAGCTTTTCACCTGTTACAATACAAGTTCTCATTGGTATTTTTTTCATATTATTACTCCAAAATATTAATTCCAGCTTCACGAACTTGATCAAATGTTTTAACATCTAATTTATAGTGTGTTAATCTACTTGCAAGTTTTATATTTATTCCATGTTTTCCAATAGCTAAACTTAAATTTTTATCATCAACTATTACCATAGTTTCTTTAGTTTTTTCATCAAGTATATATACCTTAACATCTTTAGCTGGTGATAGAGCATTTTGTATAAACTCAACAGGATCCTTTGAATATTTAACAATATCTATTTTTTCATTTCCTAATTCTTTTAATATATTAGCAATTCTGCTACCTTTCTCTCCTATACAAGATCCTATAGGATCTACATTACTATTTTCTGAATAAACAGCTATTTTAGTACGAACACCTGCTTCTCTTGCAACACTATATATTAAAACAGTCCCATCACTAATTTCAGGTATTTCAAGTTCAAATAATCTTTTTATAAATCCATAGTGTTTTCTTGTAAGTAATATTAAAGCTCCCTTTGAATTAATATCTACTTTGCTAATATATACTTTAATACTAGATCCCATTTTAATATTCTCACCAGGTATTATTTCTGTTTTAGGTAAAAGTCCTTGTGCTTTACCAAGATTAATATAGTAGTTGTTTTCATCTTCCATATCAACAGTACCTACCATCATTTCATCTTGCTTTTCACCAAATATACTAGCTATATTATTTCTTTCTGCCTCTCTTACCTTTTGTACTATTACTTGTTTAGCAGTTGATGCAGCTACACGCCCAAATTCCTTTGGTGAAACTAATTCTTCTATTGTATCACCTACTTTAATACTTGGATCAATTTTTTTTGCATCTTCTAAAGTTATATGTATTTTATCATTAAATACAAATGGTCTATATCTAAATTCTTCTGGAAGGTCCTCTAACTCCTCATCATTTAGTTCTTCTTCTGTTAATACTTCTTCATCTTTAATTGGAATTTGATCCTCATCTAATGATTCTTTATGATTTTTATCAAGTACTACTGTTTTATACGAATATAATTTGAACTCATTTTTATCTTTATCTACTTCTACTCTTGAATTTGAAAGACCAAAATGTTTTTTATATGCACTATTTAATGCACTTACCATAGATTCATACATATATTCTTTGTCTATTCCTTGTTCTTCTAATAAATTTAATGCACGAGTAAATTCTTTACTATCCATATTATTCACATCCCTTCTCTTTAGAACATACATCTAGTATGTAACTATCTTTAATATAATTAGCATCTTCTATTAATGGATCAATTATTTTTGTAACTTTAATACAATCTGATATATCAATCAATCCCTTTTTGTCAATTACAATTCTTAAATAATAATTATTATCTTCATATACATATAAAACATCATCTAATATATAACCATTATCTACAATATAACTTTCTATAAGTGCTTTTATTTTAGCCTCAATCATATTACCTCCATTACTTTAAAGAGTGGGATCCCCCACTCTTTCCACACATTCATTATATCATATAATTATATATTTTAATACTATTTTTTTATTTTTTTGGTATAATTATAATTGTAGGTGAATTTATGAGTAAAGAAAAAATTAATAACTTATTAAAAGGATCATTTGTAATTATTTTCTATTTAATAATGCAACAATTAACTACTCTTCCACTAGATATATTAAATATTAATTATAATACCTTAAATATTAAAATTAAATCTATTTATTTAATAGTATATGAAACATTTATTACACTTTCTATCTTATTAATATATAAACAAGAATTAATAATTGATTTTAAAGAATTTTTTAAAACTAAAATAAAAAGTTTTAAAAAGTATATTAGATATTGGCTTATTATATTAGTACTTATGGTATTAAGTAATTTTATAGTTACACTTTTTACATCAACAAATATATCTAATAATCAAAAAAGTATACTAGAGTTATTTAAAATTGTTCCTATATATACTATATATGTAACAGTAATAACTGCTCCAATACTAGAAGAATTAGTATTTAGACTATCATTTAAAAAAATTATTAATAATAAAATAATATATATTCTCTTATCAGGATTAGTATTTGGATCATTACATGTTATAGGATCATTTAATACAATAATTGATTTACTTTTTATAATACCATATAGTATACCTGGTTTCATTTTTGGATATATATATGTAAAAGAAGAAAATATTTTTGTACCTATAAGTATACATTTTATACATAATGGATTTATGATGTTACTACAAATAATACTTTAATATGAATAAATTTTAATTATAAGATAAAACTACTATTGGTGGATACTATGATACTATATTTATCTATACTATTACTAAAGGTAGTTGAAAATACACTTGCTACATTAAGGCTTATAATAGTTGCTAATGGAAAGAAAAAACTTGGAAGTGTATTACAAGGATTAGTAACTATTTCTTGGATATATTCTGCTAAATTTACTATAGTTAATTTAGATAAAGATTTATTAAAAATCTTTTTCTTTGTAGTTGGATCTATAATAGGATCATATTTAGGAAGCAGATTAGAAGAAAGAATAGCGCTAGGATCAAATTCTTTGATGTGTATTGTAAATAAAAAATATGAAAGTAATATTATTAAAAATTTAAATAATTATAAAATAACGAGATTATCTTGTATGGATAAGGATTATTCTATACTATTAATTATTACTAAAAGAAAATTCATTAATGATATATGTAAAATAATTAAAGGTATTGATTCTGACTGTATTATTATAGTTGAAAAAGCTAAATTTATTACTAATATAGTCTAATATAATTTAATTTATATATCTAATATAATAAACTATATTAGGTGATTTATGAAAAAGTGGTGTGGGAATAGAGGTATATGGTGGATATTATTAATAGCATTTTCTCTGCTTTTATTTTATCAATTAATACTTACTATATTTATATTTACTAGATTTAACTTCTTTTTAATATTTTTATTTTTAATATTAATATTTTTATCTTTTTTTAGAATATTATGGTAAAAAATCAATTATTTACAATTGATTTTTTATATTGTTCAATTAAATCATGACTTTTATATAATCTATCTATTTCATTACTTATTTTGTAACACATATTATATTCTGTATCATTAAATTCTATTTTACTAGGCATAGTTATAAGTATAAAAAACAATTCTAATTCATACTTTTTTAAAGGATAATTTTTTTCATATCTTTTTAAAATTTCATAAAAATCTACTAAAGCATAATTTTTATTATAAAGTATATATAAATCAAAAACAGGTATATCTATTTTGGATTTATCCCAACTAATTAAATATTCATGATTATTTCTTATATAATGTGATAAATCTAAATTATTGTGTACTATTGATACTCTCATTTTATTCATATCAGAAACATTAGATAAAAATTTTTCTACATACTTTTTACCTTCAGTAATTGATTTAAATATAAAACTTACATTTCTTGAAAGTAAATATTCACTTGGACTCATAAATACATGAGAATCTATTATTGTTATTAAATCATTGTAGTATTCATATAGGTATTCATAATTATTAGATAAATCTTCATATATTTTCTTATAATCATCTTCAGTTGTCTCTCTATAATGTGTTGTTTTATTATGAAGAAGTGATGTAAGATCAATAAGATCTATTATTCTCTGTTCATCAGGTATATTAATATCTTCTACATACTCTGTTAATGTATAATTATCTAAATCATAAATTTTTGGATAATAATTAAAATTTCTAGTATCTAAATAATTATATATATAATCTTTATTACTTTTTTTCTTTAATACGTATTTACCCTTGTTAGTGTCTACAATAAACACATTTCCTATCTTTTTATAACTATGAGTAATAATATTTTTATCTTTAAGTAACTTGTTAATTTCCTTCATTTACATTTGGAATAATAAGCTTATCTCCTACTTTTAAGTCATCTATATCATTATATTTTTTTAACTGTTCTATATCTATATTGTATTTAAGAAGTATAGAATCAATTGTATCACCATCTCTTAATATAAATACATTATAAGTAACATAAGCATTATCATTAGATATTGAAGAAAATATTGAAGTTCTATCTACATTAACAATATCTTTATTTTCCATTTCTTCCTCCTCTATATCACATTTTCTATCTACTTTAGTACTATCATTAGGCTTAACATCAACTATCTCTTCGGTTTTTATATCATTGTTATCTTCTAATACATCATATGAATCTGTATCAAGAATTTCTCTTTCTATGTTTTCTTCTCTTAAATCTTCTGCTATAAGAGGTTTTTCTTCAAGTTTATCTAGTAGTACATCAATTGATATAGAAAGAACATTATTATTAACTATTTCATAATAGAAATCATCGATATCTATAACTGCTTTTTTAGTATCATATTTTTCATCTATCATTATTTCAAATGGTAGTTTAAGTGAAAAAGGCTCTACTGTTTTACTATTTTCACTTATTTTATACTCACCACTTACTATGAAATCCCCTTTTATAGAATCATCCTTAACAATTAAAGTATGTTCTAAAGAAATACTTGTTATTTCGTTTAAATTAGTTTTAAAAATGACATCTTTCTTAAATGGTATTATATTTTTCATAAACATCTCCTATCAATAAACTGTATGTTAAATATAAAATAATATGAAAAAAAACTAATAATTAGAAATTACTAGTTTACTTTCTATCAACAAACCAAATATTACTTATATCACAACTACTACTTGATGGAGTTGGATTTGGAAGTTTAAATTTAATTAATGATGGTACTTTAAAACCACTACCAAAAGCAATACAAGTTCCTGGTTGTAATAGTTTTAATTTTTTTACTATTTCAGATGTTATATTTGGAACCATTTGCTTAATATATTCTACATCTGTTGGATGCATCATTTTAAAAATTAGAAAATTACTACATTGTGAGAGTGCTGTACTAGATAGTTCAGAAGGTCTTTGAGAAATTAATCCAAGCATAACAGCATACTTTCTTCCTTCTTTAGAAATACGCTCAAATATATTATAACCAATTACATTTATATCATTATCGTTTTGAACATATCGGTGAGCTTCTTCTAAAATTATATGTATTGGAAGACTTGCTCTATTATCTAATCCTTTAGCATACTCAAAAAATATTCTAGAATATATTTTTACAATTGTTTTTGCAAATCTATCGTCTACATAATTTATATTAAAATTAACTATTTGAGCTTTTCTATGATTAATTGTTAATATATCTTTTATAAATGAATCTATATTCATGTATTCTGGAATATCAAAATATTTAGCATATTCACTATTTAATAAAGTTCTAAGTCTTACTTTTAATGAATTATACATATCATATACTTTTTCACTATTTAATATTCCTTCTGATATTAAAGCAAATTCAAATGCCATATAAAAATCCTTTAAAGTATATTTAAATGTACCATCTGGAAGTGATAATTCTAAATCATCACATATAAATTTACCTATAAAAGTTGTAAGAAGTTCCATTTCTCTTATTTTCCCAGTAGAATCTATTAAAAGACATTGTTTAAGTGGCCTTGTATATCCTGGCTGAAATATTTGCGTATCTAAATTTAAGTCTTTAGTATTATAGTGACTCAATATTGAAAAAATTTGATCACGTATTTGAGCCGGTGAATGGCCACTAGATAATATATCTATAAGAGCCCTAGCTATTATATCATTTTTACTTTTAAGTACATTTTCACTTTCTTTTCGTGCGAATATATTAACTAATTTTAATGCTTTTTCTATTATAGGAAGTTCACTTCTTTTATCAGCTTCAAGTAAAAGTGCTATATCATCTACTGTAAGTAACCAAAATGGTAATTGTAATTTTAAATTGTTTGAATCATTAGTATTAGTTGTATACGATTTAAACGTAATTTCAGGAACTTTATTTGATAGTTCACTAAAAGCGCTGTGATACTCACCATAAGCATCAAATATAAGTATACTAGCCCTATATGGTACAGGATCATTTTTCTCAAACAGATTTTGAAAAATACGTGCTACACTACAAGATTTACCACTTCCTGTTGATCCAAATATAGCAAAATGATTGCTAAAAAAATCATTTATATTTATTCCTATTTTAACATCAGAATATATAGGACTTCTTCCTAAATATAAATCTTTCCTCTCATTATAATCAGGTATTCCTAGTATTTCTATTATTTTATCATGTTCTAATATATCTACAGTAGATCTAAAAGATGGTTTACTTGATATACCGCACATAAATTTACTGTTCTTAAATTCACCTACCAAATTAATATATATAACACTATCTTTAATATCAACTATTTCTCCAATTATTTTAATATCGCCATCTGTAAATTTAACATATAAATTAATTATATTATTTGCCTCTTCAATATTAATTTTTGATTTAACTAATATAGTATTTCCTTCAACACCAATAATTTTTCCTAACACACTCTCACCTACAATACTTTATACATTAATTATACACTAATTATTTTTTTTATACAATAAAATTTATAGTATTAAAAAAGCTAATTTATAGTATTAAAAAAGCTAATTTTTTTTATTAGCTTTCTTTAATATTTTAATATATTCACCATATTTAAATTTTAATAACAGACTTGTTTCACTTTTTTTAATATGACTTAAAATAATATTTGCTCTTTTTTTAAAGTCTTCTGTTATAACTTCTTCATTTTCATTTAATATTAAATTTAATGAATATAAATATAAATCTTTTTCTTTTATAAAATATTCTAAAAAATCGCGATTAAAACTTTCCATATCTAACAGATCACTATTATGTGAATATAAAACAATATAATCAAACGATAAAGATATTTCTATAATACTAATATAATTTTTTATATCAGCATTATAAAACTTAGTATCATTTGTTCTTTTAACCATTTCTATTTGATAAAACTCATCAGATTTATCTTTAGTCTGATTATTTAATGATTTAATCATTTCATTAATAATTTCAAGCCTATCGCATCGATAATCATCATAAGTATTTCTTAATTCAGATAAAATAGAATAAATTCTAATCTTTCTATCATAAGATAAATACTTATTTAAAGCTAAATATTCAACTATACTTTTAAAATACAATAAATCAGAAATATCAAGTAAAGATTTTTTTACATCATTAATATCATTATTTGAAAAAATTAAATTTACGGCAATTTTTTCTTTTAGATAATTGTTCATTTATTCACTCCTTTTTTTAAAAGTTTAATAAATTTATTACAATTTATTTTAGTTATAAAGTCACTATTATCTTTAATTTTAAATAGTACAGTTAAACAATTATTTAAAAACGTCTTATCGTTTATTATATATTTATCTTCTGCAATAATATAACTTAATGATAAAATATAAGTATATTGATTATTTAAGAATAAATCTATATATTCATTAAGTAAATTATTTGCATCTAAATGTGTCTTCAAAATATAATAGTCAAATACAATTGATAATTCTATATCATCAATTGAATCTGATATATCGTATTTATAGCTATAATATTTATCATTAACAAATCTATTAACTAGTTGTGTACGGTAAAATATATCTGAATCATCAAAAATTTGTAAATTAATAGTACGTATTATTTCATTAATAATATTAGATCTTTCTATTTTATTTAAATCATCTACTTCTCTTAAATAATATAATATTTTAAATATATATTCTTTTCTTTCTTTACTAAGACTATTTTCTTGAGTTAAATTTCTAACCGCATTTAAAAATATTTTTAGTGTAGATATATCTTTTAACGAATCTAATACTAAAGATATATCATTTGAAAATATATATGAGTACATACATTTTAAATCTAAATATTCTCTATTCATTATTTATACTTTCTAGATTTAATTTTGAATTTTATATTTTCTATATTTTTAGCATACATAATATATGTAATTTTATCAAGAAAAGATTTATTCTTTAAAATACAGCTATATTCATTCATTATTGTATTTATAGAAGAATTAAAATACTCGTTATCCTGATATTTTTTTATAAAATCGAAATTATTATATACTTGAATATCACTTACTATTTTATAATCATAATAATATGAATTTCTTTCATCATGAAATTTATTAATTATAGAATAATCTGAATTACCTAACAAATATTTAATGTTATTATATCTTTTAAACAATTCTTTTCTATAAAATCTAACAGATCTATCCTTAGTAACTTTTAAAGCATAATTAGCTTCCATCATCAAAAATTTTCTAGGATTATAATTCTTATCTTTTATATTACTTAAATTAAAAAATATTGTATTTATTCTAGTCAATTCTACTTTACTAAAAATATTATTTTTAGCTCCGTCAATTATATAACTAATAAAAAATTTAAATATATTTATATCAATTAAATAATAGTAATCTATATTATCGGAATACATAATTGATTGAAACTTTTTATACATTTCATATTCTTTTATATTATTATACATTTTTCTTCTCCTTTATATATTTAAACACTTCATCATATGTTTTAACTAATATAATATTAATTCTAGATTTAATTTCAGTAGATAAATCATCTAAATCGTCTTTATTAGAGTAAGGAATAAAAATAGTTTTTATATTATTTATATATGCACCTATTATTTTTTCTTTTATTCCGCCTACTTTAAGTATATTTCCTCTAAGTGTTATTTCACCAGTCATAGCAATACTATTATCTATCTTTAAATTAGAAAGTAAACTTATTAGTGCGGTTGTGATAGAAAGTCCACCACTAGGTCCATCTTTTTTTATAGCTATATTTGGAACATTTATATGTATATCATTATTAAACATTTTAGGATTTATATTAAAAAGTTTATAATTTGCCTTAATATAACTTAAAGCAATTTTTGCACTTTCAAGCATTACATCTCCTATAGATCCTGTTAAAATTAAATTAGAATTTCCATCATAACAATTAGTTTCAATAGGAATTATATCTCCTCCATTTTCTGTATGTGCCATAGAGTAAACAATTCCTACTTCACTTTTAATTATATCATAACTATAAATTTTTTTACCTAAATATTTATCTATAGTAGTTTTAGTTAAACTTATTTTTTTGTTTTCTAATACTTGATCTTTTATAGCTTTTCTTACTAATTTTGAAATAATTCTATAAAGTTCTCTTACACCTGATTCATGTGTATAAGATCTAATAATATCTAAAAGTTTATCATCTTTTAGTTTTATATTATCAATACCATGACTTCTGCATATAGTAGGAATTAAATAATTTTGGGCTATTTGTATTTTTTCAAGTTCCGTATAACCTGGTATAGATATAATTTCTAATCTATCTCTTAAAGCTTCAGGTATTTTTGTAATATCGTTTGCAGTTACTATGAATAATACTTTAGATAAGTCATATTCTTCCTCTATATAATTATCTTTAAAATGTTTATTTTGACTAGGATCAAGTACTTCTAATAATGCACTAGCTGGATCTCCTTTAAAACTTACACACATTTTATCAATTTCATCTATAAGAAAAACAGGATTTGAACTTTTAGATCTTTTGATTCCATCTATTATAAGGCCAGGAGTTGCACCTAAATATGTTCTAACATGTCCCTTAATTAAAGCCTCATCACAAACACCACCTAAAGATATTTTTACAAAATTTCTATTAATACTACTTGCAATTGATGATGCAAGTGTAGTTTTACCAACTCCAGGAGGTCCTACTAAACAAATTATCGGAGTATCAACATCTAAAGATATTTCTTTTACAGCCAAATATTCTATTATTCTCTCTTTTACATTTGAAACACCATAATGATTTTTATCTAAGTTTAATCTTACTTGTTTTAGGTCAGATAAATCCTTAGTATATGTTGAAAAAGGTAATTCTAACATATAATTAATATAACTTCTAACATACCCAACTTCAGGAGACACACTCGATAAATTTTCATATTTATCTATTTCTTTTACAAGCTTTAATTTAATATCATCATTTGCTTTTAGTAATTCAACTTTTTCTTTTAATTGTGCGATTTCGTCTTCTTTAAAAGATGATTCACCTAATTCATTTTTAATAAGTTTTATCTTTTCTTTTAAATAAAAATCTTTTTGATCTTTATCTAATCCTTTTCTTACTTTTGTATCTATATTTTGTTCTATATTATAAAGTTGTTCTTCCCTATATATATCTTCAAGTAGCATTTCAACTCTCTTAGATGCCTTCTCTTCCATTAAATAACAAAATATTCTCTTAGGCTCAAGAGGTATATTACTAACAATAATATCTGTAATAGTATCAATATCTTTAGTATCAGATACTAAAGATAGTAAACTATTACTTATATATGGAACTTTTTCTATATATCCATCAAGTTCAGATAAAAGTTTTCTTATAAACCCCTCTTCTATTTCACTTGGTATTTTTTCTTTTTCAATATTTTTTACAAGAGCTTCTAAAATATATTTATTTGGATTTATATATTCTATAACTTTATTTCTTTTAATTCCCTTAAGTGTTACTCTAAATCTTCCATTTGGAAGTTCTATTTTTTTATCTATCTTGGCAACTGTGCCTATTTTAGGTAAATCTGATACCGATATATTCTGATCTAAAGAGGTCTTTGTAACTACTAAAATTTTAGCATCATGAAATAATTCAGACTCTTCTATTATACTTTTACTTAATTCATCAAAAAATTCTAATTTTATTTCACTATTTGGAAACAATAATGTTCCATTTAGAAGTAATACAGGTAAATTATATTTCATCTTAAGCCTCCCAAATTGATTTTTATTATAGTATAAAAATATATAAAAGTCTATAAATTTTTCTTTTTTTGAATAACTTTTTAATAGTTTCATATATTTAATTAGAAAGTAGGTAATATATGGAAAAATATGATATTATTAAAAGTATTTCAGATAGAACAGGTGGAGATTTATATTTAGGAGTAGTTGGTGCGGTTAGAACTGGTAAATCTACATTTATTAAAAAATTTATTGAGAATTTAGTTGTCACTAACATAGAAGATGAATATGAAAAGAAAAGATGCCTAGATGAAATACCACAAAGTGCTCAAGGTAAAATGATTATGACAACTGAACCTAAATTTGTACCTAGTAATGCAGCAAACATAAAAATTGATAATTTTAGTTGTAATGTTAGACTTGTAGACTGTGTTGGATATGTTATTGAAGGCGCTAAAGGATATGAAGACGAAAATGGTCCTAGAATGGTTAAGACTCCATGGTATGATGAAGAAATACCTTTTATAGAGGCCGCTGAAATAGGCACTGAAAAAGTAATTAAAGAACATTCAAGTATTGGTATTGTTGTTACTACTGATGGTTCTTTTGGAGAAATTCCAAGAAATAATTATGTAGATGCAGAAAAAAGAGTTATTGATGAATTAAAAGAAATTGGTAAACCATTTGTTGTAATACTTAACTCTTCACATCCTAGCTTACCAGAAACAGAAAGACTTGCAAGCGAACTTAAAGATTTATATAATGTACCTGTTATGCCACTATCAGTAGATAGCATGAAAGAAAAAGAAGTATATAGTGTATTAAAGGAAGCATTATATGAATTCCCAGTTACTGAGGTTAAAGTTAACATGCCCGATTGGATAGCTGTTTTAAATCCAACTAATAAATTAAAAGCTGAATATATTGAAAAAATTAAAGAAAGTGTTACTGAAGTTGACAGACTAAGAGATATTGATGGAATAACTAGTCATTTTGAAAATTCAGAACACATAAGTAAAGCTTATATTTCTAATGTAGATACATCAACTGGAATAGTTACTATAAATCTAGAAGCACCTGATTATTTATATGATGAAATATTAAAAGATACTATAGGTATAGAAATTAAAAATAGAGCCGATTTAATTACAATTTTCCAAGATTATAATGAAGCAAAAACTGAATATAATCAAATTAAATCTGCTCTTCAAATGGTAAGGACAACAGGGTATGGTGTTGCAAGTCCAACGCTTAATGATATGAAATTAGAAACTCCTGAAATAATTAAACAAGGTTCTAGATACGGTATTAAACTAAAAGCAGTTGCGCCTTCAATACATATGATTAGAGTCGACGTAGAATCAACATTTGAACCAATTATTGGTTCTGAGCTTCAAAGTAAACAATTAATTGATTACTTAATGAAAGATAAAGATACTGATCCTAATGCAATATGGAAAAGTGAAATATTTGGAAGAAGTATTGACAATATAGTTAAAGAAGGTATACAAGCAAAATTATCTTTAACACCTGAAAATGCAAGATATAAATTACAACAAACATTAACTAAATTAGTTAATAAAGGCTCTGGAAATTTATTTGCTATCGTTATATAGGAAAAAGCTATGTAGCTTTTTTTATATATAAAAATAATTAGCGTATTGCTAATTATTCATCTGCTAAATTATCAAAATAACCTTGTACAAATACAACTGGTGTGCCTTTATCACCACTACCACTAGTTAAATCACAAAGTGAACCAATTAAATCCGTAATATGTCTTGGAGTTGTACCTTGAGTAATCATTTTACCTTTTAAATTTGCATCTTTATTTTTAATTTCTTCCTTTATTGCCTCTTTAAGCTCATCTCCATATAAATTAGAATATTTATTATCAGATACATATTTAAGTTTAATCTCATTAGGAACGCCTTCTAAACCCTTAGTATAAGCTGGAGATACTACTGGGTCAGCAAGTTCCCAAATGTGTCCAACTGGATCCTTAAATGCACCATCACCATATACCATAACCTCTATATTTTTACCTGTTACTTCTTTTAATTTTTTTTGAATATCTAAAACAAGTTTATCTCCTGTTCTTGGAAATAATTTTAATCTTTCTTCAGTAGATTTATTTGATCCAAGCAAACCATATTCTTCATTATAACCGCTTCCATTTACAGGTTTATTCATAATATCATGTAAACAATATATACTATCTATACCTGCTTCTTCTAATAGTCTTTTTGTATAAAATCTTGAATGAATGTTACATACTAATATATCCCTTGAATAGCTTAAAATTGTCCTAGGATCATTAGCAAATATAAATTCAACTTTACAATTTTCACTGGAACAAATGTCTCTATAAAAATCTACCATATTAATTCCAGTAAATGGATGAACAAATGAACTAAATGTATCACTATATTCTTTTTCATTTATTATACTTGTAAAACTATATCTACTTTTATCTAGATCATCTTCACTTAATATTCCATTACCAACTTCATCAGCTGGAAAGCTTAATTGAATAGTTATTCTATCCATACTACGTGCGATTGCTTTAAGTATCATTGAAAATCTATTTCTACTTAATATTGGAAATACAAGTCCAATTCTTTTACTTGGAAACTTCTTTAAAATATCACGTGCGATATCATCTACAGTAACATAATTACCTTCACTAATACCAACTACAGCCTCGGTTATAGCAACCACATCTTTATCTCTAAATTCAAACCCTTCAGATTCTTTTGCCCTAAGTAAGGAATCAACTACTATTTCCTCTAAATCGTCATTTTCCTTAATAATAGGCGTTCTAATACCTCTTACTACTGTACCTACATTTCTCATAAAATCACCATCCATTCACAAAGATTATAACAAAAAAAAGATAATAAGTAAATGAAAAATATACTTATTATCCATATTTTTTGTCTATATATGAATAAATCTCATTAACAGTTCTATTAAAATCATCAAAACATACAGAAAACCAAGTTACAGGAATTTGATGATTATTCCAAGTATACTGTCTTTTTGCATATCTTCTACTTCTAGACTTTATAAGATTTATTGCCTCATCTAAAGATATATTTGAATCAAAATATTCAAATAATTCCTTATAACCTATTGGAGTCATTACTGCTTTTGTACGTATATTTAAGTCATATAATTTTTTTGCTTCTAAAATTAGTCCATCATTTATCATTATATCTACTCTTCTATTAATTCTATCATATAACTTTTCTCTATCACAGGTAAGTCCAATAAAAACAACATCATATAATAATTTATTACTTTTTTCTTTTTCACTTAATAATTTATTAGTAGAATAATAATAATTTAAAGCTCTTTCAATTCTTTTTCTATTATTTGGATGAATATTTGTATTTGGATCTATTTTAATTAAATCATTATATAATTCTTCAGTTGTATTAGAATCATAATTATTCTTCTTAGTCTCTACTGAAAATTTATAATCATATAAACTAGCTTTTATATATAATCCAGTACCTCCAACTAATATAGGTACCTTATTTTTATTTAATATCTCTGATATTTTACTTCTACAATCTTTTTGATAATCATAAACAGTATAATCCTCAGTTATTTCTTTTATATCAAATAAATGATGAGGAATATTTTCTTTTTCTTCTTCTTTTATTTTAGCAGTAGCAATATCTAATCCTTTATATACCTGAGTACTGTCAGCATTTATAATCTCACCATTTAATTTTTTAGCAAGTTCTATACTCAATTTTGTCTTTCCTACTCCGGTAGGACCTACTATACATATTATCATAATTAAATCACTTTCCAAATATCATTAATAGTTTTAATTTTTTCTTTATATATATCATTAATATCTTCTTTTAACTTATATAAATTATAACTTGATAAATTAAAATCTTTATACTTAATAAATCTTTCTATAAGTTCTTTAGGTATATTTGATATTATTAATCCATTAATTAAATTTTTAAACTGTATATTATTACTATATAAAGCATCACTAATACTTAAACTGTCTTTTATATTATACTCATCTACATCAATTATTGATAATTTTTTATTACCATATATTATATTATCATCATGAACATCATACATAAATATTTTTCCTTTTGATATATAATTAATATCTCTTTCAACTTTTTCTAAAGCAAATATTAAATCATCTATATTTATATCTTTAAAACAATTAGATAAAGTTAATCCTTCACTATAATCATAAATATAACCTATAAATTTTCTTTTATAAACAAAGTCATAAGGAAATATAACAGAATCATTTTTATATTCTAAAAAGTCTCTATATTTTTTAAGTTCTATAATATCTCTTTTCCTTTTAAACTTTTTATATACTTTATTATCACTTAATTTATAACACTTACTAGTTAATCCTTCACCTAAATAAATCTTTTTACCTAAATCATTTTTTTTCATTTTTACCTTTTATAAACATAGCATCTCCAAATGAGAAAAATCTATATTTGTTTTCTACTGCCACTTTATAAGCATTTAATATATTTTCTCTACCTGCAAGCGCGCTTACTAACATTACTAATGTACTTTTAGGTAAATGAAAATTTGTAATAAGCGAATTTACTGCTTTAAATTTATAGCCTGGGTATATAAATATATCCGTAAATCCACTACACTCCTTAAATTCACCATATAAAGACATAATAGTTTCAAGAGTTCTTGTTGAAGTAGTACCTACACTTATTATTCTATTATTATTTTTTATTGCATCATTTAAAATATCAGCTACATCTTTATTCATTTGATAAAATTCACTGTGCATATGATGCTTTGTAACATCACTTACATTAACAGGTCTAAATGTACCTAACCCAACATGTAGAGTTATATATACTATCTTTACGCCTTTCTTTTTTATTTCATCTAATAATTCCTTAGTAAAATGAAGGCCTGCAGTTGGAGCAGCTGCGCTACCTATATTTTTTGCATATACTGTTTGGTACCTATCTTTGTCTTCTAACTTTTTATGTATATAAGGTGGAAGAGGCATTTCTCCTAACTCATCTAATATTTCAAAAAATATACCTTTATAAGAAAATTTGACTACTCTTATACCTTCATCTTTAACTTCTATACATTCAGCACTTAGTTTAGGTGAAAAATTTATAACAGTACCTACTTTTATTCTTTTAGCAGGTTTACTTAATACTTCCCAAGTATCATTTCCTAAGTCTTTTAGCATTAATAATTCTATCACTGCATTTGTTTCTTCTTTTACCCCTATAATACGAGCTGGGAGTACTTTAGTATCATTTAAAACTAATACATCTGTACTTTCTAAATAGGATACAATATCCTTAAAGTGCGCATGAGTAATATCTCCAGATTCCTTATCTAAGATAAGAAGTCTTGATGAATCTCTATTTAGTAGTGGTGTTTGCGCAATTAATTCTTCTGGTAAATAATAATCAAAATCATCTGTTTTCATAAACTCCTCCAATAACGTTAATATTATAGCACGCTTATTTATAAAAATAAAGAAAAAAAGTTAACCTTGCATAGCTACCTTTTTTTCTTTAAGCTCTATAAGTGCCTTTCTTATATTTTTTCTAGCTTCACTATATGATTCATATAATTTTTTTCTTTCTTCTTTTGTATGCTTCATATATTCATAATTTAATTTAAATAAAGCTTCTCTTGATTCTTTTTCTGTCATATTGTAAATTCCCCACTTTCACTATTCTTTAAAAATTTAAGTATTATATTATATATTTCATTAGACCTTTTAGAATAAAAAACATCATGTGTTAAATCATTTACATATACTATTTTCTTTATCTTTGATTTAACACTATTATAAACATACTTTGACGACGAGGTTCTTACTATATTATCTTTTTTACCCTGTATTATCAAAATTGGACAGAAAACATCTTTTGGACAATTATAATATTCTTTAACAAGATTCATAAACTCTTTTACGGCACTTGGATTTAATTTTAATATTCTTCCAAATATTTCTTCAATACCATATGTCTTTACTATGCTAGGTGTACTTTTTAATGACTTTGTAACATTTATTTTTTCATTTTCCATAATTAAATATTGAAACGCTGGAGCAGCTAATATTAATTTTTTAACTTCCTTATAAGTTGCAGCCAAATAAGTAGCTATAACGCCTCCCATAGAATGGCCTATTACATATATATTTTTATACCCGTTTTCTATTAACCATTCTATTTGATTCTTACTAGCATCAATCCACTGTTCATACTTTACTTTACTAAGATTTGTTTTATGTCCAGGAAGTGTAAATTGAAATACATCATAAAAAGGATTAAGCTCTAAAAAATTAGCTAATTCTTCTTCATCATAAGTACCGCCAGCAAATCCATGAACTATTAAAATTGCCTTTCTAAATATCATAAGCCCTCCAATATTCTATCTAAGTAAATTATAACACGTCATATTTTTATAGTAAATATAATTTTAAAAAAAAGAAGTCGAATTTACAACTTCATTAATTTATAGCTAATATTTTAACATCATATTTACCGTTTGGACTGTCAACTGAAACAACACTACCTACTTTAAGACCCATAATAGCTTTAGCAATTGGTGACTCATTTGAAATTTTATTTTCAAATGGATCAGCTTCCTTACTTCCTACTATAGAATACTCTTCGGTATCATCATCACCAACATACTCAAGAGTTACTTTTGTACCAAGTGATACAACATCAGTATTAACCTTAGTTATTACAACTGCCTTCTCCATCATTGTTTCTAATTCTTTAATTCTAGATTCAACAATTGCTTGCTCAGTACGAGCTGCATCATATTCAGCATTTTCACTTAAGTCACCTTGTGCACGGGCATCCTTTAATGCATTAATAACCTCTGGTCTTTTAACAAGTTTAAGCTCATCTAGCTCTTTTTTTATATCGTTAAGTCCTTCTTCAGTAATATATAATTCTTTTTCTTTAGACATAATGTCACCTCATTTATTCGTAAACATACAAAATATTACTACATAAATTTTATTTTGTCAACTACTTTTTCATTCTAATCATATCATATTTTTCTAACGTATTATCAATCTTGATTTTAACAATTTCTTTAGGATGTCTAACAACAGATATAATATTTAAAGACTCATCATATATATCATTAAAAGTATATTCTATACTTTTATTTGGACCAAATATACAGACTTGATCACCCTTTTTAAAATAATTTCTCTGTTGTATAGTTGCAATATTAGTCTTTTTATCATAATCAAGTACAATACCTAAAAATTCTTGATTAGATACTTCTTCTCTACCATTATAATAACTACAAGTATAATCATATATACCATTAAAAAATTGCGGTACAGAGTCTCTATTAGCACAATTTCTTAATACTTTTTCATACTCTTTATTATATGCATAAGAACTATTTTCATTACAACATAAATCTATAACTTTTCTATAAATTGATATAACAGTAGCTATATAATATATAGAACGCATTCTTCCTTCTATTTTAAATGAGACAATTCCCATATCAATCATTTCTTTAATATATTTTAACATAGACAAATCCTTAGAACAAAATGTAAATGGCTTATCTGCTTTTATTTCTTTTAATGATGATGAAAGAAGTTTGAAATCCCATCTACATATTTGACTACATCCGCCTCTATTTGCATCTCTATTAGTTAAAAAATTGGACATAACACATCTTCCACTATATCCAGCACACATAGCTCCATGTATAAAGGTTTCTATCTCTACATCTACATTATCAATTATATCTTTTATTTCTTCTTTTGTACATTCACGTCCTAAGACAATTCTATCTACACCAGCATCTTTCCAAAATTTTGCTGCTAATACATTTAAAGTACAAGCTTGAGTAGATAAATGAATTTGAAGATTAGTATTTTTTCTTGCTATTTTTATAATAGCAGGATCACTTACTATTATAGCATCTACATTATACTCATCTAACTGTTTTAAATAATTTAAAATATCTTTTAGATCTTCATTATGAAGTATAATATTTACTGTTACATATACTTTTTTATTTAGATTATGTGCGAAAAGAACGCCTTCCTTAATTTCTTCCATAGAAAAATTTTTAGCATTTGCTCTAAGATTTAATAAAGGTCCACCAATATAAACTGCATCAGCCCCATATAAAAGCGCTATTTTTAATCTTTCTAAATCACCTGCTGGTGATAATAGCTCAACTTTCTTTTTCATTTTTCTTCACCCTATATATTGTATTTTTTTCTAAAAAACCTAAATCTGTATTATCAAACATTCTATTTATATCAAGATAATACTTATCAACATTCTTGCTATTAACACTTTTAAACATATCTAAAACAGCCTTAAATTTAGATTCATCTATATTAAAACTATTTAATACTATATAATCAACATCAATATCATAATACTTAATACCATTAAGTATATTACAAGAATATACTTGTGTACCTATGTTATTATCTATAATAGGATATATACATCCTTCTTTTTCCATATAATTTATCTTTGAATTATCATCTAAATTAAAATAATCCAAATAATTTTTAACTATATGCCTTTTAGAAACAAACATAGGTAAATAACCAAATAAATTAAGTATTAATTTACAATTTGTATTGTGTCTTATCTCATTTACTTCAGATGCAGTAATATCACTAGATAAATATGTGTAATTAACACCATATTCTAAAAAATAATTAATTGTCTCATAATTAGTAGTATAATGTTCACAACTCCAAACTAAATCATAATTTAAATTAAGACTTTTATATAATTCTAAAACTGCAACATCATAATACATAACCCCTTTTATATTATAATTATTTAAACTAAGCAAAATATCTTTTAACTTTTCTAAATCACAATTATGCATATTTTTATTTATATTAATAAATATTTCTTTATTCTTTAATTTATTTAAAATACTTAAATCATCTATACATAAACCATATGTAGCAAAATTCTTAATGCCAATTATAAATCCATCTATATCATGCTTTAAGTCATTTAAACTTGATGGTATAACTAATATTTTCACAATAAATCACCTTCTTATAAGTTCCAGGACGCATATAATATTAACATATTTATTATAATTTTTCAAGTTGATAAAGAAATACTGTGTAAAAATTTTATGATGCCAATTGTACTAAAATTTGCTATATAAAATTTTTTCTTGTACTTTCTTTTTAGCAAAAAAAGTAGTATTTCTTTCAATACTCTTGAAATGTAATCAACAATATTTAATAATTCTTTTTCACTTTTAGTACTCAATTCTTCTTTTGATAAATCACTGAGTAAATTTTCTAACAAATTTACTACTTTTTTTTCGTTATTATTAGAATATATTAGTAAATCTTTTGATTTAATTATTTTATTTTTTGCCTAATTATAATTTTTCTTTACATTTAACTATTTATATCAGTAATATCATAAGCATCTCCTTCAAGAGAATAACAAACATTACCATCAAGCACAGTTGCTATTGGAACTACCCAAGCTCCTGATTTTTCTGCTACTTCATATATACCAGGATATAGATTTATTTTTATTCCAAGTACCATCTGGGAACATTAAAATATCTGCTCCTAAATTTAAAGCTCTTACCATCTTATCTACTTCAAATTGTCTTCTTTTCTTTAATTTTCTATCAACCAATATTACAGTTAACCCACTGTCCCAATCCTTGAAAAGATTGATAAAAGTCTAATAAACTGCCATATAAAAGGTAAACATGCTTATTTATTGCTTTCATTGTAAATATTATATTGCCGTGAAACCATGTGTTCCTATAAAAACTATCTTTTTATCATCAGGAATAATACCTTCTCTAACTATTTTTAATTTTATATAATAATTTAAGATTTTATTATTCATAATTCCCCATACCCTAGTATTTTAATCTAATACTGCTCAATTAAAATAATAACTGTATTTTATTCAATAACCAATAATTACAAACAAGTAAAAGAGAAGCATTAGCTTCCCTTTGTCATACTATCTAGTTTTTTATTAGCTTTATTAAGTATATCATCAGTTACATCCTCTAATTTATTCATTAAAGGCTCACTATATTTTTGATATGCCAAAACCGCTCCTGCACCTATAGCCATTAGTGCCATAGACTTAGCTATTTTCACTTTATCACCTCACTAGATAATAATGTGTATATCTCTTATACACATTTATAATATGTGTATAAAATTAATTTTCATTCAACTTTTCTAATAATTTTTCTTTCAATGTAGTCATTCTAATTTTTTCATTTGTATTTCTTATTCCATTTAAGAAAGCAAGTGCTTCTCCTATTATTATTAATTTTTTCTTAGCTCTTGTAACTCCAGTGTAAATTAATTTTTTATAAAGCATCCTTTTATAACTTAAGCAAACTGGCATAATTACAAGTTCAAATTCACTTCCTTGGCTCTTATGTATACTTATAATAAATCCATGTTTAAATTTATTAAAATCCTTACTAGAATAAGTTACTATATTATTGTCATAATCTATAGTTATTTCAGGAGAATTACTTTTACCTTTATAATCAATATTTTTTATATATCCTATATCTCCATTAAATACATTATTATCAGGATCATTTACAAGTTGTAATACTTTATCATTTTCTCTATAAATTACATCACCATATTTTATTTCTTTTTTATCAATAGAAGACTCATTAAATACATCTTGTAATATTTTATTAATATTATCTATTCCATTTACTCCGGCATACATAGGAGCCATTATTTGGACTCTTTTATAATCATATCCTTTAGATATAATTTTTTTTGTTATATTAACTATACTTGGTATAATCATATCACTTGAACATTTTAAGAACTTATAATCATCACGATCTACTAAAACATCACTATCAATAGAATCATTTTTTATATCATTTGCAAGTATTGGAATATAACTAGTATTATTTTGTCTATAAATCAAATCAAGCTCTATAGTATCTATAATATCACTATCAATTAAATCCTTAAGAACATTACCACATCCTACGCTTGGAAGTTGATTATAATCTCCAACGAGAACAAGTTTTATATTATTAGTAAGTCCTTTTAGCATACTAGCCATAAGTCTATTATCTATCATACTAACTTCATCTACTATAACTAGATTTGAAAAATCTGGATTATATTCGTTAATCATAAACTCATCTGCTTCTTTATTCCACTTTAAAAATCTATGTATTGTTGTCGCTGGTAAATTAGTTGATTCACTCATTCTTTTACTTGCTCTTCCTGTTGGTGCGAGTAAGGCTATATTTTTAATTAAATCATTAGAATTATACTTATTTAGTGTTTTATATAAATCAACTATTGCTTTTATTATAGTAGTCTTACCTGTACCTGGACCTCCTGTTATTATTAATATATTATTGCATATTGCTTTTTTTATTGCTTCTTCTTGTTTATCACTATAATTTATATTATATTTATCTTCTAATTCCTTAATTCTCATATCTATATTTTTATATTTATTAGTACTTTTATTAATTAAATAATTTATTTTAGAAGCAATATATTCTTCAGCTTCATAATCTTCAAATAAATAGTATCTATCATCTTCTACTTTTATTTTAAGTTCTAAGTCTAATTCATTAATAGCTTCATTAAATAAATCATCTGTTATATTATCATTTAAGTAATTAGATACAAAAGAAAATATAGAAGATAAATCTAAATATGTATCACCACTTCTAAAAGTTAATTCTTTAATACCATATATAATACAAGCTTTAATTCTATTTAAATCACATTTATCAGTAATATAATTTAAAGCTATGCAATCAACTTTTTTAAAATTAATATCATCTACATCATCTATTATTCTATATATATTATTATCAATTATTCTAATAGTATTACTTTTATAAGTATTATATATATTTAAAGCATCTCTCATACTAAAACCCATTTCAGTTAATTTTACTATAGTTTGATGAGATTCTTCGTATTTTATTAATGTATTATATATTAAATTAATCTTATCTTCTGATAGCTTAGGTACATCAAATAGACAAGTTCTATCCTTTGTTATTAAATTTAAAGCATCTAATCCAAGTGTATCCACTATTCTTATAGCAATTTTTTCACCTATACCTTTAAATAAATCACTAGATAAAAACTCAATTATGCCATCTTTATCATCGGGTTTAACTCTTTCACTAGATTTTACATTATATTGAAATCCATATTTAGGATGTATAAATATATCTCCATACATTATGTACTTTTCATTTTCATTCAAATCAGCAAAATAACCTGTAAAAGTAATAATTTTATTTATATATTCTCTAACTTCTATTATATTTGTATCTAATACTTTTAAAAGTCCTATTATATATCCTTTATCATTTTTAAATATAGTCTGCTTAAATATTCCTTTTACATAATCTTGCATAAAACCACCAAGTATATTATAGCATAAAAAAAACATAATCGTTAAATTATGTTTATGCTCTTGAAGCATATTTACCATCTGCAGTATATACAGATACAACTTCATCTTGTTCAATAAATAATGGTACTCTAATTACTAATCCAGTTTCTAAAGTAGCATCTTTAGTAGCATTATTAGTTGTATTACCTTTTACAGCAGGTTCAGTCTTTATAACTTTAAGATCTACTTGTGCTGGTAAAATTATACCTAATAATTCACCTTCATAAAATGAAATTAAAACGTCTAATCCTTCTTTTAAATAGTTTACATTATCACCAAGTTGGTCTTTAGTTAATTCAATTTGTTCATATGTTTCCATATTCATAAAATTATAAGAATCACCATTAGCATATAAAAATTGCATTCCAACTTTTTGAACCATTGCTTTTTCAAGTTTTACACCAGAGTTGAATCTTTTTTCTACTATAGAACCAGTACGCAAATTTTTTAATTTCATTTGAACAAAGGCTGCACCTTTTCCTGGTTTAACATGAGAAAACTCTAAAACAGTATAAATATTATCCTCAAAAAGGATTGTCATTCCATTTTTTATATCGTTTACATTAAACATTATTTTCCTCCTTTATATATTATTTTGTTTCTTTATGAAGAGTACTTTTTCTACATTTTGGACAGAATTTATTTAATTCTAAACGTTCAGTTGTATTTTTTTTGTTTTTTTCTGTACGATAGCTTTCATTAGCGCATGAAGCACATTTTAAAGTTATTCTTTGTCTAGCTTCTCCTTTTTTTGCCATAATATTTCCTCCTTTTTCAACATTCCAATATATTATAACAAATTATCTATAAATTTCAAAGCATTTTAATTAACTTTTTTTATATTATATTATTTAATTTAACATTTATTTGAATATTTACACAATTAATATGTATTTATTATCCATAAATATCGAAATATTTTTGACTTACTCTTTTGGTTATCCTATTATTAACTTTTGACATTTGATTATAAGATATACTATCTAGTGATACATCAGGTGATATTACAGTAAAAACTACTTTAGGATCATCATAAGGAGCATAAGCTGAGAATGTTGCTGTTGTAGTTGCTGTATCTATTTTGTTATCTTTATCTGTATCAATAAAGCTCTGTGCAGTACCTGTTTTTCCTGCTGCATTATATTTTTTATCTATATATGATGCTCCAGTTCCTGATGACATAACAAGCTTAAGTCCCATTTTTACTCTATCTAAATATTTTTTTTCTGTATCTAATGTATTTAATATATGTGGTTCAAATTCATACACTACATCTTTAAATTTTTCATTCTTACTGCTAAATACTGCTTTTAGTACATGTGGTTGAAGTCTATTACCGGTTGCTATTGTAGACATGTATTGTGCTATTTGAATTGGAGTATATGTATCATATTGACCTATTGAAAAATCTAAAAGCAATCCAGATAGTCTACTTGTACCTTTATATCCTAAAGATTCATTTGGAAGATCTATACCTGTTTTTACTCCAAGTCCAAATGATGCAAATGTATTTCTATATGTATCAAATGCGCTTTCATCTATTACTAGAGGAGCATTATATTTATACACCCCACCACCTACATTTATTGCAGTATAAAACTGATATATATTTGAAGAATATTGTAAAGCTTGTAAATCATCTATATTACCATAAGTTTTAAATGAACATTTAATAGGTGTTGATGCTATTTTCATGCATTCATCTTTTCTTACTTCTCCTATTTTAAGTGCACCAGTATTATACCCAACAATATGTGATGCTCCTTTTACAACAGAACCTGGTGTAACTGATGATGTAAATACCCCAGGAGTATAATCTAATATTGAATATCCAGAATCCGTTTTAACTATTTGTTTACCAGCCATTGCTAGTATTTCTCCTGTGTTTGGATCGTTTATTATTACGTATGATTTATCAAAATATTCTGTATATTTTTCAGATTTAGCTTTGATTAATTCTTCTTCTAATATTTTTTCTACTTCTTTTTGTAATTCAATATCTATAGTAAGTACTAAATCATTACCTCTACTTCCCTTTTCTATTTCAGTATAACTTCCATCATCATTAAGCTTATATTTAGCTTTTTTACCCTTAAGATAGTTTTCATATTGATACTCTATATAGCTTAAACCAACTCTGTCGTTTAAAGCATAACCTTCTTTTAAATAATAATCTTTCATATTATAAGGAATTCCTGATGTACTATTAGATACAGTACCTAGTATACTTCTAAATACGTTATCATATGGATAATACCTTTCCCAATCAAGTTTAACACTAAAACCAGGTAACTTATCTAAATTTACAGCTACATTTGCATACTCTAAATCAGTAACATCAACATTTTTTATTATTTTCTCTGTATAATAATATCCTCTATTCATTAAATTATATATATAACAGGCTTCTCTATCTTCATCATTATACATACTTAATTCTTCATCTGTTACTCGTTTTATTTTTAATTTATTGATATCACTTTGTGTAAGTTTTCTAAGTTTTAAAGCCTTCCATTCATCATCTGTTATTTTTTTTAATGATTTACTTTTATTATTTAATACCCAGAACTCTCTTAACATATTATCAGTTAACTTACTATAATCAACATCAATATATGTGGATAAAAGATAAGCTAAACTTATTTCCCTCTCAGTAGTAATACTTGAATCTTTCTTATATGATATAACTTTTCTAGATTTATTATCAACAATAACTACACCATTTCTATCATATATTCTTCCCCTAGGAGAAGAATCACTATAAAATGTCTTAACTGTAAGTGATTCTAATTTTTTATTATAATATTTATTATTTAATATTTGAATAGAAAATAATTTAACACTTATTGTAAGCATCATACATATAATTAATACAATTAATATTTTATACCTTTTTTCAATTATTTCTTCTATATTTATTCGTCTTTTTAAATACGTATATCTATTTATATTTCTTTTCAAATTTCACTTTATTTAATTGAAAAAAGTATAATTTATATTTATGCATAAAATCACCTACTATTATTTTATTCATTATTTATTTATTTAATCATATATTATATTGGTGAATATATGAAAAATCTAATACAGAATTATATAGATTTATTAAAAATAGATAAACTAAGTAAATTTCTTTTAGATAATAAAATTAATCTTAATGAGACTGAGTTAAATTATATATTTAATCTTGTTAAAAATAACTGGGAAGATATTATAAATAATTCAGATAAATATTTAGATAATCTTGATTCTAATATAAATTTAGAAAGTTCTAAAAAAATAAAAGATTTATTTAATTACTATAAAAATAGATATAAAAATTATTTATTTTAATATCTACTTAAATACATCTTTATTAAATTCTTTTTTTCTAATCATTTCTATTTCCTCTTTATATGGAGGCTTTAAATCTACGTAAGGAGTTTCTAATATTTTAGGAACTTTTTTTAAGTTATCATTATATATAATATTAATCAATGTATCAAATCCAATATACCCAAATCCTATATTTTCATGTCTATCTTTATGTGAAGAAATGGTATTTTTAGAATCATTTATATGAATAACCTTTAAATAATCTAGTCCTATTTTATTTGAAAATTCATCTAATATTAGATTAAAATCTTTTAAGTTATATCCTGCGTCGTTTAAGTGACAAGTATCCATACATACACCTATTTTATCTTTTAGTACTACACCATCTATAATACGTTTTAATTCATCAAAACAAGCACCTAATTCTGTACCTTTACCAGCCATAGTTTCAAGACATATAACAACATTATCATTTGAACTTAATGAATCATTTAAAGCAGATATAATATTTTTTATACCTAAATCTACTCCAAGACCTACATGACTTCCGGGATGAAGCACTATATACTTTACACCTAAACTTTGTACTCTTTTTATTTCTTCTTTTAAAAATGAAACATTAAAATCATAATTTTTAGAATTTGCAAGATTTAAGATATATGGTGCGTGAACTACAACATTATTTATATCTATATTATTTTCTTTCATAAGCTTAATTGCTTCTTTTGTTTTATTTTCGTCAATTAAAGCTCTTTTTGTATTTTGAGGAGCACCTGTGTAAAACATAAATGTGTTAGAATTATATTTTAATGCTTCTAATACCGATCCAAGTAATTGACTATCTTTTGTAAACGAAACATGTGAACCTATTATTAAATCCATTATATCACCTATATAATTATATCATGGTAAAAAAAGAAAAGAAACTATAAACTTTTCTTCTCATATTTACTCATTTCTTTTTTTATATCTCTTTCTTTTATAGAATTTCTTTTATCATAGTTTTTTTTACCCTTAGCAAGTCCTAACAATACTTTAACTTTGTTATTCTTAAAATATAGTTTAAGTGGCACTAATGTATATCCACTTATATTTAACTTATCTCTTAACTTATATATTTCTTTTTTATTAAGTAATAATTTTCTAGTTCTTCTTTCATCATGGTTAAATACACCACCATCTTTATACTTAGAAACATACATATTAAGTAAAAATACTTCGCCATTTTTTATAATAGCATAACAATCTTTAATATTAGATAATCCATCTCTTATAGATTTAATCTCAGTACCTTTTAATACGATACCACATTCTATTTCTTCTTCTATAAAATAATCATAATATGCTTTTTTATTTTTTATCTCAATCATAATTAACCTCACTTGTAACAATATTTAAATATTCATTATTTATTTTATCATAATTTTTTAAAATATCACTTGTTAATTTATCAAAATACATAACTTTAAAATTAGTATATCTTTTAGTTGAATATGTATAAATTAAAGTATATTTTCCTTTGATATTACACTAACTATTCTTGATTTACTATCGTCAAACAGGTTTGATATATCTATTTTTTTATTGTTTTTCTTATTAAATGAGTGTAAATAAAATATTAAAAGGGTTACTATACAAGCTAATACACCTATTATTATAATTTTACACTTCATTTATTCACCATTTACATACTTCATATATTTTTCATTAACACTTTCATAATTATTTAACAGATTATTATTAAGTTGTGAAAATGGTATTACTTCAAAATTAGTACTATTTAAAGCATAAGCTAAAATTAATTCTTTATATAAGTTTTTAAAACTAACACCATCTTCATTTACAATTATATCTACACCAACCATAAGTCCAATTCCTCTATCTAAATTTATAGATAATTGATTTGAAATAAAATTACCTAATGAATATATTACTAATGTATTTCCTACATATGTAACTGGCTGTACTACGTGAGGATGATGACCTATAATTAGATTTACTCCTAAACTTGACAAATACTCAGCTATCTGTTTTTGACTTTCAGATACATCATGTGAATACTCTATTCCCCAGTGCATAGACACAATTATTAAATCAACTTTATCTTTTACTTTTTCTATATCCATACGTGCTTTTTCGGCACTATACATATTTACTAAATAATCTTTTGTAACTTTTCTATTAGAACTAGTCGTATATGATAAAAATGCATACTTTATTCCTTTTTTTTCATATACTTTAATATCATTTGCTTCACCAGAACTTGAGTATGATCCTGAAGTTATTACATCCTTTGTCTTCCAATAACTATTTGAATATAATATTGCATTCTCTCCTTTATCAAATGCATGATTATTCGCAAGACTTACTAAATTAAAACCTAAATTAACCATTTCATCACCTATTTCATCTGGTGAATTAAAACTAGGATATCCACTTATACCAAGAGCTGTACCACCAATAGTAGACTCCTGATTACAAAACTTTAAATCATATTTACTTATTATAGGTTTTATACGTTTAAACATTTTTCCAAAATCATATCTACCATTAACATATGCATCTTTATATACACTTTCGTGAATAAGTACATCTCCAACAGCTATTAAAGATAATTTTTTATCTTTATTTTCTATATTAGTATCTTTTTTATCTATTACTTCTATAGAATTATCATTTTTATTTTTATTATTATTACTTTTTAAATTATTATTGTATAAAAATATACCTATAGTAGAAAGTAATACTATAAATATAATTAATTTAAATCCTTTTTTGAGCCTTCTTTTTTTTATCTTTCGTCTTTTCATAGTCTCACCATATTAATTATAAACTATAATATATAAAAAGTCTATAAAGTTAATTATATGAAAACAAGAAAAAAGTGAATTACAATCATTAGTATTCACTTCATTAAATTTAATTATTAGTTTTATCTATTAAGAAATCTATAGTATGATTTAACTTACTAGCTGATTTTACTATAACATTTACTGGATCTCCTAGTCTATATCCTCTCTTATTTTTATTTCCAACAAGTGAAAAAGTAGACTCATCATATCTGTAATAATCATCTTTTAAATCCTCTATTCTAATTAATCCCTCTATTTTATTTGGAAGTTCTATAAACATACCAAAACTAACCACACCAGATACAATGCCTTTAAATGATTCACCTATATGAGATTCCATATATTCAGCCATTTTCATATCGTCAACATCTCTTTCACATTCAACTGAAGCTCTTTCTCTTTCTGATGTATGTAAAGCAAGAGGAGTTAATTTTTGATCCCAATATTTAATAGTATCTAAATTTGTATTTCTATTAAATAAATACGTTCTAAGTAGTCTATGTACCGTTAAATCCGGATATCTTCTTATGGGTGATGTAAAATGTGTATAACATTTACTTGCAAGACCAAAATGTCCTATATTATTTTTATCATATACTGCCTTTTGCATACTACGTAATAATAATGATGATAATATAGGATATTCTTTTACATCTTTTAATTCATTTAAGAGATTTTGCATTGACTTAGGAGTTATTTTTTTTATTTTACTTACTTTATATCCTAATATATTTATAAAACTTAAAAAACTATTTATCTTTTCTTCATTAGGTTCTCCATGAACACGATAGATAAATGGATAATCCATATACGATATATGAGTTGCAACAACCTCATTAGCAGCTATCATAAAGTCTTCAATCAATTTTTCACCAGTACCACGTTCTCTTAATACAACATCAATAGCTTTACCATTTTCATCTGTTATAATTTTAGGTTCATCAATTTCAAAATCAATATATCCTTTTCTTACTTTATTAGCTCTAAGAATATCCGCAAGCTCACTCATAAATCTTAAACTTTCTACATAATTTTCATAACCTTCAGGTATTACATTATCCTCTAGTATACTATTAACTTTTTTATAAGTCATTTGAATATTTGATTTTATAACACTTTCAACTATATCATAATCAATAACTTCACCATTACTATCTATTTCCATAATACAACTAATAGCTAATCTAGGAACACCAGGATTTAATGAACAAATTCCATTTGATAACTCGTGTGGAAGCATTGGAATAACTGTATTAGCTAAATAAACACTAGTTCCTCTTCTATATGCACAACTATCTAGTGCACTATTTTCTTTTACATAGTAACTTACATCAGCAATATGTACACCTAGTTTATAATTTCCATTATTAAGTTTTTCTATACTTATTGCATCATCTATATCCTTGGTATCATCACCATCTATAGTAAATATTACTTTATCTCTTAAATCTACTCTATTTTTAATTTCACTATCTAAAACATGATCATTTATATTTTTTAATTCTTCCCTAACTGATTCATCAAACTCGTCTTCTATTTCATATTTTGCAGCTATACTTAATATATCAACACCTGGGTCATCTACATGACCTAATATTTTTATAATAGCTCCACTATAATTAAAATTATCTATCTTCTTTAAAAGTCTAACAATTACTTTATGTCCGCTTACAGCACCTAGCGTAAGCGAAGGATCAACTGATATATTTATATTTACTTTCTTATCATCTAAGTCTATCATACACTTATTATTTTTATAATAAACTTTACCAACAAATTGTTTAGTCTCTCTCTTTATTACTTTAACTATTCTACCTTCTAATCTCAAACCTTTTTTAGATTTTATCTCTACTATTACTTCATCATTATTAATAGCTCCATTTAAATCATCTTGCGATATAAATATATCGTTATCATCATTTACATCAACAAATGCATAGCCTTTTTTAGTAGAAAGTAATTTACCCTTTTTTAAATTACTGTTACTAAACAACAAGTATTTATTTTTTTTTGTTCTATATATCTTATATTCTTCTTCAAGTTTATTTAAAACTTTTAATAGTTCCTTTAATTCATCTACTGTAGTTAATCCTAAATATTCTTCAATTTCACAAGCTTCTAGTGCTTTATCATTTAAAGATAAAATATCTAATATTTTTTCTTCCATAGTATCACCTATCTATATTATAAAATATTTAACTAAATTCTATCAATATATTAATAGAAATTTTTTAAACTTTACAAATACCGTGTAAATAAAAGGAATTATTATTACATAATTCCACATCCATTAAAATTAAATCCCATTTTTTCAAATACAAATATTAATATTGTAGGTACTAAATATATTAAAGCTGCTGCTATTACTCTTCTTATAAATCTTCCTTGAGCCTTTTTTATTTCATCATCTTTTGATGAAGCAATTGCTCTAATAAAATCAAATATACCAAGTAGTATTACAAGTACTGGAGCAATATATTTAACCCATTTAACTATGTTGATAATCCAAGCAAGTAAACGTGTTGATAGTCCACATTTTTTAGTGTTATCAGCTGAAATAGAAAACCAACTATCCCATTCTGCTTTATCTCTATTAAAATCTAAACACCTCATAATGCATGGATCATTATAATCAGCAGTAGATAGTCCTTGTGAACAAGCAGTTCTAACTTCTTCTAATACTTGTATATATTTTGTTTTATAAGAAGCGTTTTTTTCTACTTCATATTTATTTGCATATTCTTGAATATTTGCAAGTGCATTATTATAAAAAGAACAAGACTTAACTAATTTATCTTCAGAAACTCCAACAGGTGAAAATGTTGCACATTTTACATTACTAGGTTTACCTTGATAATAAGTTATTGTAAAGTCTGTTGTGATTACGCGAGTATAATCTCCAACAAAAAAATATTTCCATCCACTATGAGAAGAGCAAGCACGAAGAGATATCCACCATTTATCAGATTCTTTTACTGCTTCATCATCTGTTCTAGTTATAAAATAAAATTCATCACCTTTTTTTTTAAATAGATCACCCTTTATCTTATCCTTGTCTTGGCTTATTTTATAGTAGCATAAACTAACACCTTCCACGCCTTCTACAGTTGAATCAGGAATAGGAGTACACCCTGCATCCTTATCAACATAAAAGAACTGTTCACCATCTGCAGTTTGATATTTTACTGGAGCAATCGTTGTACTTGATGTGCCGCCATACACATTACCAATTTCTTCAGCACACACGTTTCCTATAAAAAATACTAATATAAATATTACTATAAAGTATAATATATTTTTTTTCATTATATCACCTAATACAATTATAAACTAAAAAAAAACTAAAGTAAATAATTTTAATTACTTTAGTACATTTATAAATTTTTTTATTAGTAAATTATTATTATTTTTTATTTCATATTTATACATAAGTGATACTATAATTGATCCTAGAAATGCGACTATAATATCTCCCATTGTATCATTTACACCTGTAGTAGCAACTTTTTGTGGATCAACATTAAATAAAATACTTGATACATATTCAAATATCTCCCAAAGTGAAGCAATCATTAATGAGAATGCTATAATGAATAGAGTATTAAATACTATATTTTTATTTTTTTTATCACTAAATTTAATAAATAAATATATAGCACCCAACCCACTTATTATACCAGATAAAAAATGAGTAAATTTATCATACCAATATATTTTATTATATAATTCACAAGTTACACCTAAAAAATGGGCTAAAAATATAAACAGAACATATATAAATATTATACCTTCATCTATTTTAAACTTAAATATTTTCATTAAAATATATATTGCATTTATTGTAAGTATAATTGATAAATCTTTTAATATAAATACAATATTATTGTCTTTTTTAAATGTTATAAAAATAGAACCAACTATCGCTATAAATATTAATAATAGATTAATTTTTTTCATTTATTTCACCCATTTCCACTTGATTAATACTATTGAATCTTTTGGTTATTTTATCTGTAGTAGTGTGTATATCTTTAACATCACGACTAACTGTTTCAATACTTCTATATAACTTATCCCATCTATCCTTATACCTTTTAAATTCCTCATCAAGTAATTTAAGTTCATTATGTATAATTTTTGCAAATTTATCTCTTTCTATATTTTTAATTATAACTTGTATGGTAGTGAGTGTACTAATAAGTGTCGTAGGACTAGTTATCCACACTCTTTTTTTATAAGCATATTCAAGTATATCAGTATGATATGCATTTACCTCTGCAAATATTGCTTCGGCTGGTAAAAATAATATTGCTTGATCACTAGTTACACCTGGAATAATATACTTACTACTAATAGCGTCTATATGTTTTTTCATATCAGCTTTAAACATTTTTAGAGCATTATTTCTAACATCAGCACTATTATTTTTATCAACCATTATTTGATAATGCTCAAGAGGAAATTTAGAATCTATTGCAATTTGGCCAAGTGGCTCTGGAGCAAAAAGAACACAATCTGCAATTGTACCATTTGAAAATGTATACTGCATTTGATATATTTTAGTATTATTTGGTCCAAATATATTTGATAAAATATGTTCCAAATTAACTTCTCCAAATATTCCTCTTGTTTTTTTATCAGTTAATACACCTTGAAGAGAAATAATATCTACTGAAAGCTCATCAATCTTTTTTTGGGCTTCGTCTATTTTTGATAAACGTTCAAGTACATTTGAAAAAGTTTTATTAGTTTTTTCAAAATTTTCATCTAGTCTTTCATTCACTTTATCATTAATAATTCTTAATCTATTATCAAGTCGTTCAGTTTGATTATTAAAATCATCATTAAGACTATGAGAAAAATCATTTTTAAATTCACCTATTTCTTTAATTAAACTTATTTCCAATTTATTTATTTTTTCATTTGTATCATTATTATTATTTTTTCTAAGTAATAATATTATTATAAGTATTAAAATAACAATAAGCATTATTAATAAAATATATTCCATATAATCACTATCTTTCTTGTAAATTAATTATATCATTCATAATATACGTTTGCAATATTTTTTTAATTATAAATAAAAAGACCTACGTCTTTTTATTGATTCATAATCCAATTTTCATAACCGCCAATAATATTTACAACATTGTATCCCATATTTCCAAGTATTTGACATAATTTTCTACTTTGTAAACCTTGCTGACAATATATATAATATTTTTCATTTTTATTCATATATTTTACTGGATCAATTAGTATTTTATTTAATGGTATATTTTTTGCACCATTTATATGACTACTGTTATACTTTTCTATACTTCTTATATCTATTAAATTAGGATTTTGTATATTTCTTAAATCCCATATAGATATATTATCAAACATATAACCACCCTAGTATAATGTATGCAAAAGTTAATTATATATTAAGTTAAATAGTTTACTCATCTGAAAAGAAATCATCAAAAAATTGATCATCTGTTATATCTTTTGTATCATTGTCTTTAATAGATAAATTATTATCACTACTATTATTTAGTTTATCATCCGTTATTATATTATTTACTTCTTCCTTAGTTTCAGTAGGAGAAATAACAGTTTCTTTTTCTTCTTTTTTCTTTAATTCTTCTTCTTTTTCTTCTGCTTCAAGTTCAGCTATTTTTGCATCTATTCTCTTAACCATATCATCTATATTATAGCCACCCTGAAAAGGTGATGAACTTCCTATATCTGGTCTATCAAAACCGCTATTAATGCCGCTAAATGGATTAAAAGACGATCCACCAAATGGACTACTTGGCATGCCTTGATTTCCATCTTTTAACATACTATTTATTTTTTCTTCTCTTTTTTTATTTACAAAAGCCTTTATATCAAACGTTTTTACAGGAATTTTTTCTCTTTGTGGATATTTTGCTTTAGGAAAATTATGTCCCCAATTCATTTGATAGTTTGGTGTTAATTTTGTTTTAAAAGGCATAGTTCTAAGTCTTAATATAATTGTCTCCCATTGACTTAAACGCTGCAAATCACTTACAGTTACAAGAGGAGTCGAACTAGTTTTTTCTTTTTCTTTTGACTTAACATCACCACACATTTTACTAATTTCTTCAAGTGCGGATAACTCTGTACTTATCAAATATACAATGTTACCACAGTTACCTTTAATTGTTTCACCATTTTCTTTACCATATACTTCGTATAACTGAGCAAAGTTCTGAATAATAAATGTAAAACGTATATTTCTAGAACGTGCAGCTGTAACCATAGTTGTAACATCTTTTAAAGGTGGCATATTTGCAAACTCATCAAGTATAAAATTAGTTCTATGTGGAAGTTTTCCACCAGATTCTTGAGCCACTGAAATTAATGTTTCATAGCACTGTTTCAAAAATATAGTTACAAGTGAATGATATGTTGTTTTTTCATCTTGAATAACTATAAAAACAGCTGTTTTCTTTTTACCAATATCACGCATATCAAAATCATTATTTGAAAGCATTTCTGATAGATTAGCACGAGACGCAAATAATTGGATTTTTTGCTTAAATACAGATAATATACTACCCTTTGTTTCACTAGGAGCCATAAGTGTAGAGGATGCTTTAGTATATGCTGTACCTGCTGGATCTTTATAACTAAAATAATCTTTTACATAAGTAGTATTAGCTAACTTTTCTTCTCCAGTTGTTGTCATTAAACTTATACTATTTAAATTTATTTCTTCTGGCTTTGCATCTTCAAAAAGGGCACAAGCTAGACCAGCAAAATAATCAGCTGATGTATTTTCCCAGAATGGATCCTGTCCTTTAGCTGATGGATCGTGAAGTATATTAGCAGCTAAGTCTTCAAGTAACTCAACTGATTTATCTATATTACCATCTTTATATAAAGAATATGGTAAATACATAGGATTCCAAGCATTACCTTGCTGTGGATCACGGAAATTTAAAAGTACAATATTATAACCTAAACTTTTTAAATAGTTTGAGGTTCCCTCATATATTTCGCCTTTAGGGTCTGTTACAATCATTGACTCATCATGTTTTGCAAGTAGGTTTACCATAGGTAAAACCGTTGTTTGTGTTTTACCTGCACCAGTACTACCTATTACAAGATTATGATACCCACCATTATCAACCCAAACTTTTTTAGGAGTCATTTTAAGAGGAATACCAGCTGCATCTGCTTTTGGAGATAGTGGATCTACAGCTTTTACATCTAATCCATTTTCTATTTCACTATCTTTTGCCCATCTTGCATAATTTTTTTCTTTTTTACTTCCTATTGATATACCAATACCAGTTACATCGTCTTCTTTTTCAAGAAAGACAGATTTTACACCTGCAAAAACAGCTACAATTCCTATTACAAAGAAAATTAAAGTTATAGCTATATTTTGAAGTGAAAACGCTATAAATATATTAATGGTAAAAGATCTACCATTTAAAAATTCATATATGTTAGATACAGCAAAAGAAACGATTAAAAGCCAAACAAGCGCAAAAATGCCAAATATAATTACATCTTTTGCATCTGCTCTATATCTCATTTTCATATTTTATCACCTAAATTTCTACTGTATTTTCATCAAATAATACATTATATTGCATTACACCATTTGTTTTAAAGATAAATAGATTACCATTATTATCATAAACACCAATTATTTCATATTTACCTTCTGTTTTTATATAATATTTATCTACTTTATATACTGAAGCTCTTAAATTATATACATAGTTTTCAAATGAAGCAATATTACTAAATTTTTTTTCTCTATAAGAAGGATCAAGTAAATTATATGCTGCATTAATATCCGAATGCATTATTTTAGTATAATCACTTAAGTAAATTTCTGCTTTAGATTGATCAGATATATACATAGGAATATACTCATTTACTTCATAGTTTTTTAAAAATACATCTTCATTTTTTTTATTAAATATCTTATTTAAACACAAATATAATGTTCCTACTATTATAATTCCAATTACTAATACAACTAATGTTTTTTTAGAACTATCATTCATATTATCCTCCAAATACTTTACCATCATATGGTTCTACAGAAAATATTTTTTTTGAAGAATCTAAATATACAATGTAATATACATTTTTTAAATCTTTATTAGATTCATAATAATCATCTAAAACATCTTCTTCAAAATAACCATATACATAATATTTTGTAATATTGTCATCAATCTTTTCATAATACATTTTTTTAGATACAAAAGTAGAATCACTAGGAACATCACTAAAATGTTCTAAAACATTAGCCTCAGTTATTTTATTTTCTTTCTTATAATTATTACTTAAAGTAAGCAAAACACTTTTACTATCATTAGATGAAATATAAGTTGTAAATCTGTATAGACAAGAATTTACAGTATAAAATGCACCATAATCATAAACTATACTTATGTCATTTTTTCTTTTGTCTTCTTTATTTGCAAATATTGTTACTATTAATACAATAATTGCAACAACAAAAAGTAATATTATTAATAAACTCTTTTTATTCTTCATATTTCACCTCATTAATATGTATACTTACCAGTAGAAAATAATAACCACTCTTTATTTCGTCTATTATGGATACCTTCTATATATTCTTTATTTAATCCTTTATTATAAAACCATTTTTTATAAAATTCTTCAGTACATCCATATTTTTTGTAGTTTGTAACAAAGCCATTAATGTTACCTGCTTGATAATACATTAAAGCTAATGCATCAATTTGATATTCCTTAAGAGTTATATTATTTTCAGATATAATAGATCTAATAGAGCTTTTTTTATCTTCTATTATATCCATCATTACATTATCAACAACATCCTTTGGAAGTGTATCACCTGCTTTAACATTAGATACATCATAATTATATTTTTTAAACATATCAGCAGTATATTTTAAATTTACACCAACACCGACCGTTGGATCATCATTTTTAGGTTGATAAACTACATAACTATCGCCACTAGTTTTTGCACCTTCAAGATGTTTTAGCATCTTTATCAATTCATTATCATCTGAAGTTGATACAGGTCTTGGATTTGAAGCATTTACATATTCAAGTGGATCTACAGTAGCATTCTGGGCATTTTGACCAATTCTTACTTCAAAATGTACATGCGCTCCAGTAGAGTAACCACTACTTCCTACTTTAGCGATTACTTGTCCTTGCTCAACTTTATCACCAGAACGTACTAAAATAGAATTTTGATATAAGTGACCATACAAAGTATAGTTTCCATCACTGTGTTGAATAACTACGTAATTTCCATAACCATTACAAGGAGAATAACTTTGACGTCCTGTTGGACAATCTATTTTAGAATTTTTATTTGGATATACTACAATACCACTATTTGCAGCAATTACATTTACTTCATTTACCCTTCCTCCAGATGGAATATCAAGTCCTGTATGATTTACCCACTTACCTGTTGCTGGATCATTACGTCCTTGAAATCCAGAAGAAATATTTACATATTCAGGATTACCCATTGCGTAAGTAATATTTCCACTTTTTGTAGTCTCCATACTACCTATAGGCCACCAATATAATGTATTAGTTTTTGAATATACAGTCGTTTCTTCATCAATCATATCGCCAAAGATTTGATCATATTGTCTTTTTTTATTAAATATATCATTTATCATTGAACTTATCACATTAGAGCGACTTGAATCAACATATTCATACGCACTAACAATATTTAATGGACTAAGTAATATTGAAAACAATGTAATAATTCTTAATATTCTTTTTTGCATCTTACACCTCACCTATATTTTATTATTTGATATTATTTTTCTTCTTATTAAGAAATAAATACAAATTAAAATACAAATACCTAATACACATAATGTAACAATTAAATATGGAAAGGATTTTATAATTTCATCTTTAGAATATGAAAATTCAATGTTTTTACTATCACTACTACCTATTTCCCATATATACTTATTACCCTCAACACGTGTTGCATTACTAGATAAGACTTTATGATTTGTTTTTATAACGACCTTAAAAGATTCAAGATTATTGTAATAATCATTACAAGTAAAATTTTCACCTGTACTTATTTGTACAATATCACTTGTATCGCTTACATAATAATCATTATAACATTGATTTAATAAAGACAAATTTTTAATTTCAGACAAATTATTATTTTTATAATCTATACCAAGTCTATCATTATTATTTAAAGATTTTATAGTGTAATCAGCCTTAGAATATACATCTTTGCTAAGATATGAATCAAATAAGCCTCTTAATGTCCAACCAGATTCATTCGGAATATCAAAAATAGCTTTATTAGTTTCAACTAAATTTAAATGCTCTTTTATAGTATTATCCTTTATTTCAACATTGTATGTAGCAGTACACCCAGTCAAAAATAATAGACTAAATAAAATAAATATTTTCACCTTCATAATTAATCCTTCTTCTCAAAAAAGTATGCTTTAAGTGGATAATACCCACCAGATCCGCCATAAACAGATTCATTATTTTTTACAAGTTTAGCTGGATCAAATACATATATATCACTTGTATTAGTATCAACATAATTAACGGCCATAAAATGGTCTCTATTTCTGTAGTTCTTAGAATATATAATTATGTAATAATTAGAGTATTTAGAAAGTTTGTCAGCAATTTGTTTTTTTGTCATACCAGTAAGAGGCATATCAAAAGCCTTAATAAAGTAAGGTGCTACTGCAGTAACATTCCATCTAAATTCTGCAGTTTTTTTATTAATAGAAAAATACTTAAGACCTTCTGCTGGCGTAAATGGAGTTACTGTTGTTTGTGTCCCACTACGCGCTATTTGTATTGAAACAGAAGTAATTAAACATCCTGATGTACACATAGTATAAGAAGTATTTCCAATAACAGAGTCACTCCAAGATTCATTACATTGTCTCCAGTTCTGCCAATCTGTATTTATTGATGGAGTATCCAAATTGCTAGAATCATTAGGATTATTAATATTACCAGAATTACCTGCTTTATTTATATAATATTTTTCTTCAAAATATTGTTTTAAAAATTCTTTATATTTATTTAAATCAATTTTATAACCTATTGATACTTTATTATACGTCTCACCTTCATTACAAGTAATAGTTTTACTTGAATCTTCATTACTATTTACAACATTCATATTAGAATCTGTACAAGTTTCACGGTAACTTTCTGATATTTGATGTTGTGCTAATAACTCAATATCGTGTGAGCTTTCATCAATACTTGTCTTATAACCTATACTATACCAGTCATAATTGTAATCAAACAAAGGATTATTTTCCTTTAGTGATAAATCAAATCCCTTAGTATTTTGTAAAAAGATTTCTCTTTTATCTTCATTTTTTTCTATTAAAGTAAGATGAATTAAAGCAACATTCAAATTAACATTATAATTATTTTTATAATATTCTTTTATATAATAAAGCTTATAAAAATAATTGTATATATTTTTTTTATTATCAGTATACTTTTCTGAATAATACTTTATTTCAGGAAAAGCTTCTTCAAGAGTATAATCAGTAATTTTTTTTACTTGATGTAAGGAATCATCATTATAATTATTTAATATAAATATATCCTCTTCATAATTATAAGAAGTTTGTTTATTCTTATTTATCTTTTCAATTACCTCATCAAGTGTTAAAGTTTTTGCTATTTGAATAAGCTCCGTATATCCTGCATTAAGCAAAGAACAAAGAATTCCAAACATTATAAAGAACATTAATGAAGCTAAAGTAATACCAGCTATCATTAATGTTTTTTTATTTATCTTTAAATTAACTCCACTTAATTCATTCTCTTCTTCAATCTTACTACTTTTATCACCAAAAACTTTTTCTAAACCAGCTTTTGACTTATTAAGCATGTTAATAGCTCTACCAATCTTAGTAGGAAAATTATTTTTCCTTTTAAGTTTCTCAGATATATTAGCATTTGATTTTTTTGATCCATTTGAATTAATATTAGAATTCATAGAAGTATTTAATCTGTTTTGTAATGCTTTAGGTATACCAAAATTTCCTCCATTAAGAGCTGGATTTTTAGATAACTTCTTTCCTATTTTTTCAGAAGATTTTCCATGAGTTATTTTATCTGCTATTTTAATTCCTTTCCCAATAGAAGATGCTACTGGATGACCAGACATTTGTGCATACTCCGCAGCAGTACGTGCCATATTAGCATTTTTAACTTTTTCTAGATTTTTTTTATCATTACTAACTTCACCTTGTGAATTCATACTATAACCTCCTTAAATTATAGTCCTCCACCACTACCAAATGAATCTAATTCTTCATCAGTAACTATAATATTTATTCTCATTCTTCTGCTTCCACATACAAAAAGTGCTGAACCTTGATCATATTGTTTAATACTTTCTTTTTCATTATCATTTAAATCAATTAATTTAGAAAGATCATCTACAGCTTGCTTTTTTAATCCCATAACTAAATAATAAGAAGCATTATCAAATATTGCTTTTCCTTGTGTTATAACAGAAGGATCACTAAAGTCAGTTGGTTGTTGCGTTATTATTATAGTACCAGTATTATACTTACGAGCACGTCTTTGTATCTGTGCTAAGAAATCTGCTCCAAGTGTATTACCACCACTTAATAATACGTGTGCTTCGTCTACCATCATTATAGTATTTATAGCAGGATTAAGTGTAAGCCCCCATGCATATTTTAATATATTAAAGAATAATGCGTTTCTAATATTTTTATCTGCGTTCATAAGTTCTTTAATATTAAATACCACAAAATTACTTTTTGGACTTATAGTTGTATGTCCATCAAAATAATATTTTAATTCTCTAACTATTGGTCTAATTTTTATTTCAAGTTGCTCTAATACATCTTTTTCCTGAGTTTTTTCTGGAATTGATAAAATACGTCCTTTTATTGTAGCATATACATCTTTAAAAGTTGGATAATCACTTGATTTAAAATTACTAAAATCTGAATTAAAATCTATTCCAAATCTTTTATATGTTTCTTGTACTACTTCACTAAACATATTTACAACATCTTCAGTAATAGATGGATCATAATACTTTAAAAATGCCTTTATTGTCTGAAGTGTTCTTGTAAATACAGTATAACCTAGACCTTGTCTTTTTTCCTCTTCATCAGCATCTACTATAACTTCAAGTGGATTTATCATACCATAATCTCCACCTTTACCAAGACTTATGAAATCGCCATTAAATGTATTAGCCATTTCTTCAAGTTCGCCTTCTGGATCAATAACAACAATTTGATAATTATTTCTAATATTACTTCTTAAAAGTAATTTTGCAGCAGTTGATTTACCACTACCACTTGTACCTAAAATAATCATATTAGCATTATTTCTATTATGCTCTTTTTTAATTTGATATAAAAATTGATTAAATAATATAACTCCCCCTGAAAAATCAATACCAAGTAAGGTAGATAATCCTGGATCCTTAATACTATCAAAAATAAATGGATACATAGCAGCTATAGTTGGAGACGGAATTGGTGTACCAATTCTATCTTCAATATCTTGTTTTTCATATATTGGTAAAATAGATTTCAATACCTTATCTTGTTCAAATCTCAAAGGTATAGCACGCATTTCCATAGCTTCTAAATAATTTTTTACCTGTATTTTTTTTGAATCTAATTCTTCCTTTGTGTCAGCAGTAATCATAACATGCATTTGAAAATCAAAAATTTTAGATTGACTAGATGCTAGGTTAGATATAAACATTTCAAGAGATTCATAATCTTGTCTAATACGTTCTTGAATAGTTTTATCTTTTTCTTCTTGATATCTTTGTTTTAAGTCAGCAAGTTCCTTATTTAACATTTTACTCATTGTACTAAAAGGAAGTGGTATATGTTTAATAACAACTTTAATACCTGCCATACTAGTTAAATTACTCAAATAACCAGGATATATAAATTTTGGATATGAAATAACAGTTAATATACAAGCATATTTATCACTAATAACAAATTCATTTGATTTAAATTCTAACCCCTTTGGGGCAATTTGACTTCTTACATCCATGATAACACCGTACCAAACTTAGTAGTTTGTCCTCCATTTAAGAAATTATCCAAAATCATTCGCAAATCATCATTATTAGTTTGAAAAGCTGTTAAGCCAGCACTCGCAAAATTATTAATTAAATTTCTAACTCTCTTTTGTAATACATCATCACTTTTATCTTTAAAAAGTAAGAAATACTCAGTATCAACAACACTATTATTCATAAACATATTTCCTTTATTTATATCTTCCATAATTAACTTTCTAATTTTTGCATCTGATGACTGATTATATAGCAATTGTAACTGTGAAAGATACACATTTATATCAACCGGTCTATCAGCAACCACAATCCAAAACTCATAATCAATTGCATTATATACATTTTTTAAATTCATAATAATTGCATCTTGCATACTTTGATCTAATATAAATATATTCCTTGGCATTATTTTAACACCAGTTACTTTTTTACCATTATCAAGTAAAATTACACCATTAGTAATAGACCTAACAGGAACATCAGTATATTTACTTTTTATCTCTTTCGCCATCTAATACACACCAACCTTTCCATATATATCTTTGCCTTGTAGTATAAAAATCAATTGCATTTTTTATAACAGTTCTAACATTATGATAATTGGGTACAGGGAAAACTAAGAATCCGGCTATTAAAGCAGGCAATATAGCAATTACCGCAACCCATATCTTCTGAGTAGGTAAGAACATCATAAGTATAAATGATATTCCTATTCCTACTAAGAAAATAGTTAAATCAACTCCTGTAAATCTTCCAAATATTAAAGCACTCTTCTTTGAATTAGCAGGAATTAAATAATTATAATCATTACCCATCTAGTATCACATCCTTTTTATTAACTATATTTTCGACTTGAATCTGTTGGATCCGTAGTATTATATTTTACATGTTTTAAAGCATCTTCTGTGGCTGCATCATTTGGATTTTGTTTTCTTATACTTTCATGTACTTTCTCCATTCCACTCACTGTTTTACTAGTTTTATCTAACATTTCAGTAAATCTAGCTGTTGCTTGTTCTTTCGTAACAGAAGGACCATCCGGTGTTAGTGCTGTTCCAGTAGCGTTCAATTTCAATCCAGCCATTTTAAATAAATCATTTTGAGAACTAGAATCAAGCTTTTTTATATTATCCAGTTCTGCATTTAAAGCTTCCTCTACACTACTACCTCTCATGGTCTGTTCAGATATTCTATGTAAGATTTTATTTTTAGCATCAGCGCGATCCAAATTCATTCTTGATCTTATAAATTCTGGGTTTTTATATATTGCATTGTACGCCGATACGTCTGATCCATCTAAAGCATCCCAAGGTTTATCAGGATTAAAACGTTTTAATTTATCTGCTACTTCTTTACCTTTTGTCCATTTATTATGCATAGCCGCAACTTCTTCTCTACCAGTTCTTTCACTTTTTCTAGCTTCTGCTCTATCTGGTGCCCATTCATCTAATTTCTTATTTAAATTATTATATAATTTTCCATGTGTTCTATCCCATCCTTGTTTAAGACCTTTTCCGTTTCTAGCAGCATCTATAGCACCTATAGCTTTTTTACCAAACAATCCAGCCCCTATTGCAGGTGCAAACAATGCAGCTTTACCAGCTTTTCCAAGCAAATCATTAGGCTTTTTTAATATTTTGCCTCCTAAAGCTCCATTTTCAATTCTTCTTAAAGGATTAAGTTTAAATCCATCAGAGTCAAGTTTAATTCCAAGATCTTTTAATATATTTGGAAGTTGTTTTGCAAACATAAGAGCGCCTATTATAATTATAACTAGAATAAGTCTACTTGTAACGTAAGAACTATCAACAACATCTACAAGTCCCAAATCTCCAACCATTGAAATTATATAAACTGCAAAATAAAGTGCCAATAAACGTATAAATAAGCTTAAATATGTTTTAACACATAATTGTGTCCATTTTTTAAATAATCCATCTTTTCCACTTTTTGGATCTATATATGAAATTATTGGAATTGGAGCAATTAATTGTAAAAATGCAAATTTAATACTTCTTATTGAAACATCTAAACAAAAGTTTACTAAAAGTATAAGTATTATCACACCAACCGCCGTTGAAATGATATATGAATAATCCATAATAAATTCGCCATCTACTTGAGCTTCTACAAGTTCTTTTCTAAAAACCATTCCTAAGCTTTTATTGTTTATTCCAGTAACATAATTTTTAAGCATTGTATCTGTAAAGGTACTACCTGTCTTTTTTGTTAAATCGTATAACGTGGTAGATGATGATGCTACTTTTGTCAAACTGTCATTAGAAATACCTGAACAAGATTCATTCATTTTATTATCTTTTAATAAAGTAGTACAGTTATAAAGTGAACCTTTTTGAATAGATACATCAGGTACAAAGAAAGGCGATATAGCAATATATGCCATGTCATCTCCAGCACTTGTAAAAAAGTCATTATCTTTATCATTTTTTTCGCCAAATATTAAACCAGCTATGGCGTTATCTTCAAGAACGATCCTCTGAAGATCATATGCCATGTTAAATATATGAGGAGTAAGTATTAAAAGCGCAAAAACAAGAACTATGTTAAGCGATAACTTACCAAATCCTTTACTTTTATCAGTAAAATCATCAGGATTTACTACATACATGATTAACGAAAAAGTTACCTTAAACACCATAAAAATAGCCAATAATTTATATATTCTATCAGCTATTGCAAGTATGTCTGCTTGCGATAATGGTGAAGTCCTAGCAATTGTAATTAATAAATCATATACTTTTGATATCATAGCATATATTATTTTATCTATGCTAAACATCATATTTCTAATCCACTCTATAATTAAAGACATATATCTTCCTCCATAAACCAATATAATCATGCATATTATATCAAAAAAAAAATGATTAATCAATGATTAATCACTATTCGTCATATGATTTATTTAAATCAATACAACCTTTATCGCTTTCTTTTCCGTTAACGAAACAATTAAAGCAATTTACTACATTAGGATCTTTACTAGATACAAAATTAATAACAATTTGTACAATTTGTATTGCAAAGAATACGATAACAGCAGTTATAGCTCTTTTTATAAATGTTTGTTGTCCCTTTTTAATCTCATCCTCTTTTGCCGCTACAACAGCTTTACCTAAATCAAGCATTCCAAATATAATTAATAAGATTGGTACAATTATTTTTATTAATGTAATAAGTGTCGAAATTATATATGGAAAAGTACCAGAAAATTCAAAATCTAAATTACCACATCTATATGTTCCATCCATTCCAAGTTTTAAAAACATCATACTATTTCCTCCGTTCTAAATAAATTATATATATTTTTATAACTTATGTCAATACAAAATATAAGGACTATCTTTAGAACCACTACCAGATTTTACTTTTTCATTACCATCTATATATACTACAATATTATAGTTTTCAAAAGTATTAGCTTCTTGATGATTAATAATTCCATATTGAAGATAATATACTTCGTATGTATTATCCAAGACTCCATTAATTGTCCAAGTAGTTAAATTAACTCCTCTTAAATAATTATAATTTCTACATGAACGAGAACGTATATTATTACAGTTTTTATCTAAACTAGCTTTTGCATAATCAGAAATACTAATAAGTGAAACAGTTTCCTTTGGAAGCTTAGTATTACAATCATTTTCATTATTTATTGATGTATCATTTATACTTCTTAGTCCTATACACGCATCATAACTTACTAGCTTTGCTTTTACTTTTTTATCAAATATTTTACCTTTATTGTAATCAGCAATTAATTGCTTACGCATTTCACTATCTTTATATATATTAATTCCATAAGCTTCATCTACCTCTACATTATATTTAGAGTCCCACATTTGTGTAAGAGAAGATCCATCTACTTTCAATAATTTAACTATATTATTATTATCAATTCCAAGAATAACATAGTTATTTTTTAATAATGTAATATAGTTATTTACACTATCTCCCTTATAAACATATCCAAAATTATCTTTATAAAGCCCAGATTCTTGATCAGTTAAATCTTTCATAAGATAGCTTGTTAAAGTTTTTGTTTCATAATCTTTACACTTTAAAGTTGCCAAAGGATGTAGGTAACCCCCATTATTACTTTCAAACAAAGTTCCATTAAGCCTTACAGTAACAGAACCTTTACAACTGTCATCACCAAGTAACTTAGAAGTAGACTTAATATAACCTTCAGAAACAAGTGTTGAAAGGCTAACATTTAACACTTCGGCCTCATTCTTTGGATTGCCTTTTTTATCAAAGTATTTAAGTGCAGCTTTTTCCATTTTTTCTTCATAAGATTCATATCCAATATTTCTATTGCAAGATTGAATAATAGCCAAAAATATAACAATAAATATTGGAAGTAAAATAATCGCCCCTACAAAGATCAAAAAGCCCTTATTTAATTTTTTTAATGCTTCAATCATAAAGCCTCCTATTAATTTTTAGTTCCCTTTACATCCTTTATTGTTAATAAAACAATTTACACAAGTCATTATATTTTTATTTTCATTTTGGCCATCTGCTACTAAGCTTATAATAAGTTGTACGATTATGAAAACAAAAAACACAAGTGCTCCAGCTATTAAACGTTTAATAAATATTTGTTGCCCTTTTTTAATTTCATCTTCTTTTTGTGATATAATTCCTTTAACTAAATCCATCATACCAAACACAACTAGCAAAATTGGAACTACAATTTTAATTATTGTAATTATTGTGCTTACAGTATTAGGTATTTTTTCATCAATTACAGCTCCTTTAATAGATGCATCACATGCTGTTATATTTTCTGCTAAAACTGGTTGAGCCATAAAAAACAAAGCTCCAATAACTATAAACAATACTAAATATTTCTTTTTCATCTTTATCCTCCTTAATCTACTTACAATTATTTCTTATAAAACAATCCGCACAGTCAATAATGCCAGCACTATTATCGGCTAAAATGCTTATAGCAAATTTTACAATTACAAATACAAAGAACACAATAACACCTGCAATTATTCTTCTAATAAGTTGTTTTTGACCCTTCTTTATATCATCTTCTTTTTGTGCAGAAATTGCTTTTACTAAATCAAACATACTAAATACAACTAATAATATTGGAACCAATATTTGAAAAGTCGTATAAACTATACTTGTTACTTTAGGTATTAAAGGTGGGATTTCTTTAATCATACCATCACCACAGCTTACAAGTGTGTCAGTAGGATAATTATTGTAACAGTTAATATCTCCTGGTTTACACTCTGCAAATACGCTTGTACTTAACATAAATGATATAACAAATATAAACATAAGTCTGTATGCCAATTTAATTTTCAATTTTATCACCCATCTATCAATTATTATACGGTTTAAAGACTTTATTGTCAATATTATCTTAACTTATTAAAACCTAATTTTACTAATAAAGCAGCTAAATCTGGTTGTTCTTTTACTCTTTCATTAAGGGGAGGAAGATTATAAAATACATTTACTCTCGCCTCATATTCAAAATTTGCAACATCACGATTTGATAACAAGCTTTGATTTAATACAACTTTTTTATTTTTTAGGCCTTGAAGCGCTACTGCATTAAGTGCCATTAATTTTTGTAATTTTATTATTGAAGGTTCTATTAGATATAGAACATCTTGACAAAAGCCTTCAGCTACCACACTATTATTAATATCTATCACAATAACATCCATATCGCTATTTCTCTTTATAACAGTTCCAATATCAGATGTTGGAACAGAAAGTAACGTATTATCATTAAAATATGTAAAATCAGTTTTATCAGCTTCTATAGCAATTACTTTATATCTAGATTTAAGCACATTTCTAATCATATACACTAAACTTGTCGCACCAGATTGTTTAGTTAAGTTTTTTACACCTATTACTCTAGTCGCACCACTTTCTTCTACTGAAATAGAATTAGCTATAGGATTATTTTTATTATTTATACCAGACATAACACTTTGTTGTTGATTACTTTGAGTAGTTTGTTGTGTCAAGTTATGAAACTGTGCTACATCACGATAAGTATTTGGAGTATTATAAAGATACTGAATACCTTCTACATTTTTAGTAAAATTATATATTCCCATTGATACTAAATTAGATAAAAATGTAGGATTGCTTGTTGCATCAGTTCCATCCAAAAGCAATATTACTTTTTCCATATTTAAAGAAATTGAAAGTTTTTGTAAATTCCTAATATCCAAGTAATTTTTAATAGCCGTTATATCCAAAATCATTCTTTGATAAAAAAAATTTTGAAAAGTTGCTATTATTTCGTCTACCTCAAACTCGCCATTCATCTCTTTAATTACATCTATACCTAAATTTTCTAGCAACGCTTGATTTTTATTTGATATAATTACATTCATGAAATTTCCCTCTATTCTATCTATAATCGTAATTTACGCTTAAAGTTTTAGTCTCACCATGTACTGCGTTTGATAATATACCACCTATAAGTGGTATATCAAACTGTGTATAAGTTATTACTTCATAAACTGTACCACTATTATGAGTAGTATGACATATACAATACTTATATTGACCAGCAGGTAGATTTTCACAAGTAGAATTACTATGTGATGATGCCTTCTTACAATCTACACTAACCTTTGTAGTCAAATAACCATATTTTTTAAGTTCACCATCTATTGTAGCCTTAAGATCATCTGTATATCCACCATTTTCTTCTATTATATTTACAATTCTATTTTTAACTCTATAAGCTTTATTATAAGCTATTATGCCTACAAAAAACAAAATTACAACAGAAACAAAAAACAAAACTATATATAAAAGCATACTTCCGCCTATTGATGCTTTCATAAAATCACCTTACTTTACTATTTTAAATTTTCATCAAAATCATACATAACATTAGTTGTTGACCATATAGGAAGTGGTAATATATCATTTATTATTGGTATTTTAAACATCATATTTGTTTTAATTTTATAATAATAATAGTATACTTTAGTCTTAACTATATTTCCACTTTCATTTTGTTTTTCTACTTCTTTTGTAGTCTGACAAAAATATACACAATATCCATCTGAGCCATCATTAAGTAATTGATTACCTTCCTCTACTTTACATTTATCATCTTCACTCAAGTTTTCACACTTAATTTTCATTTTATTATATCCAAGATTACTCATGTTTTTATTTATTTCTTCTATAGATAACTTATTATATCCAGAATATTTTTCAATTGAATCAGCTATAACATTACTTACTTTATTACTTTTAAAATAAACTAAAACAGATCCTATAAATACAAAAATAATTACAACAAATACAATTACTATATTAAAAATTACCGAATATCCAAGACTCTCATGCATATGTATAATCACCTACTTTTACTATTATAAGTATATCATAACTATTAAAAATGTCAATCATCGTATATTTAAAAAAATGTAACAATTACATTTTTTTTGCATGCACTACTAATCTTTTTGAATCAGTCTTATAACAAGTTGATAATGTGAGTATTTTAGAGTATACATCTATATCTACATTAAAATCTTTAATACTCCTATTTTTTATCATTAAAATAAATTTTTTATAATCTTCTTTATTTAAAAAATTAGTTACTAAATAATCACTAGTTTTATCAATTGTATACACTGAAAATATCTTAAATATAACATCATTACCTCTTATATTAAAAGTTATATCTAAATTATTTAAATCACTATTCCAAGCATCAGTTAGTAAAAATTCAAGTGAACCAAACATAAGAAAATTCTTTTGTATATCATGACCATATATAATAGTATTATCATCTAAATCATCTAAACTATCTAAATTATTTCTATAATCAGCAAATATCCATCCTGCGCCATTTTTAGTTTTATTAAAAGCATGATCTAGATAATACTCATTATCACTACCTTGTACGACAGGATAATCTACTTTAGTATTTTTAACTTTAATCCATCCAACAGTATCGTTATTTATTTCTTTCAATTTAGAATACACATTATCATACTTAGTATAATAGGGACTAGTATATAAATTAGAACTTGAAGAATTCGTATTATCACTTATATTAGAATTATCACTTACTACTTCATCTATTATTTTCAAATTATCTTCAATTCCCTTATTATCATTTTTTATCGTATTTTTTTTAAATAGCATTAAAATAATCACTACCAAAATTAATAATAGTAAAGTTAATTTAATTATTATAATACATAATTCTTTAAATTTGTTTTTATTCTTATAAGAATCCGAATACTTAATTTTAATACTTACATTATATTTTTTACTTAATTTAGTAAAAAGTTCCATATCATTAGTAAGATCTTTTAAAACGAGGGAATCTTCAACTAATATAATTTTAATATGTTTTAATTTATATTTATCAATCATTTGTAAAAAAACTATTAAATTATTCCTTTTATATCCTTTTATTATAATTCTTTTAACACTTCTATTTACACTAAAAAAATAAATAATATCATCTAAGTCATTCTTAGTTAAATAACTATCAATTATTATTCTATCTATATTACATAGCTTAGAATAAGTATTAATATTATTATATTTCATAAAATTGCTTGTAAACGGTACTTTACATCTCGTTTCAACAATAGAAGAATTAAATCTATTAAACATAACTTTAGGCATACTATAACACTCTATATAAGTTAAATTACTATTTTTAAGTAAAGCATCTGATATAGTATAATTTAACTCAATATCTTGAGTAAAAATTAATCTATGAATATTTATATTATAAGATAATTTAATTATTATAGGCGCTACTTCTAAATCAGTTATAACTAATTTAGTTATATTATTTTTTAATACAATTAAATTTAAAAAAGAAGACATTAAATCTAAATTATTACTTATATATTCAGATGTAAACTTTAAGTTTTTTATATCAATTATATTAGTATTATTTAAATTTTCATCATTTATATTTCTATTATATAAAGAAAATATAATATCATTATTCTTTACTATAATTTTAATCTTATTACTCATTTTACCACCTATTAGAAAAGCTTCAAAATATTGAAGCTTTACACTGATTTTTGAAATTTACTACGTCTTCTTATTAATAAATAAGATAGTATACTAAATGTAAATATTATAATTAAAATAATATTTACATCATTCATTCCTGTATTTGGATTTTCTATATTAGTTTTAAAATTAGCGCTTGCAACACCATCAGAAAATACTGCTTTCACATTATGATTCCCAGACTTAATAGTACTCAAATATTTATTAGAAATAGTAACAACCGTACTACCAGACTTAACTGTATAATCGCCTTTTTCTCTACTTAATAACTTACCATCCACATACAAATATAAAAATTTTGAAACATCTAAATCAAATCTCAAAGTAAGATCATCTTTATCCTTTAATTCATTTTTACTTTGCTCAAGCAATTTATTTTCTTTATACTTTTTAGAAAAGCTTATAGATTTAGCTACCTTAGCCGAATCACTCTCGGTCATTTCAATTTCCATTTCTCCATCTAAATCATCATATCCATATGGTAATTTTTCACTGGCATAAGTAAAACCAGCTCCATATAAAGAATCAATATAATCACTAAGTACATAATCACCACTTAACTCTATATTATTTTTATTATATGAAAAATTAGACTCATCCCTTAGTAAAATAGCTGCGCTAAGAGAATCTATAATATCTAACTTACCATTAATATTTATAAAGCCTAAATTCTCAGCTTCATTACTAAAAATACCATACTTACAATTTTTTATTAAAAATGAACCATCTATAAGATTAAATTCTTCACCTACATATAATAATCCACCTATACCTTTAGACTTTCCATCTATAAAAACATTACTATTAGTAATATCTAACTCTTGCATCTCCATTGTAGATGTTCTAATATGCATACCATACTCACTAAAATCAGTAATATTTATATTAGAATCATCTAACTTAGTTGTACCAGATATAAGCATGCCAGTATCTACATTTGATATATTTAAACCAATATTATCTGCAAAAAACCTTCCACCAAAAAAAACGCCAGTATTTATATTAGAAATATTTATATTAGTATTTTTAAAATTTAAATCCCCTACTGCATCAATACCTACTTGATCATACTTTAAATTACCAGTTATAGTTATTTTAATATCATTAATATTAATTGTAGAATAACTACCAACATACTCATTTTGATACCCAAAAAGCTCAATTAATGAATTAATTTCATCATTTACTTCTAATACTAATTCCCCATCACCACTAATATTTATTAAATCATCACTTATTTTAATATACTCAGTAAATAAATTTCTTCCTTTAAAAACTAAATTTAACTTTCTTTTATCTGCAGTTTCTAAATATTTACCACTAAAATTATTAAAAGTTATAGTATTAGTTTGTGCATCATATGAAATAACATCATCAAGTTCCCCCTTAGGCCCACTAACTTGAGTACCATCAGAATCAAAACAATACTCAAAATCACCTTTAGCTACACAAAATGCATATACATTCAATATAGGCAAAAACATTAAAAACAAAAACAGCCAAAAACCTCTTTTTACCTTAAACATATCTATCCTCCTTACTATATTAAATATATCATAAAAATTTTAGAAATTCAATCACTTTTAGTCCAAATAACTCTATACAAAAAATTAATTATATAGAACATTTAAAAATAAGCCATAATAAAAGAGAACTAAAAATTAGCTCTCTTATGGTCATTACCCATTAGTTTTTTTACTTCATCAACACTAAGGTGTTGGTGTTGGGGCTGGTTTTGCAGGGTCACCTGATAAACAAGACGTATAATCAATAAGATTATTACTATTATCAGGATCAATACATTTACCTCCCTTCCAAGAACCGCCACATGCTGAACAAGCACTACTATTTTTTGTATTTTTCATCATTGTATTTACAATAAGTGTACCAACTGCAAGTACGATTGCTATTAATACTATTGTAATTACTGTCATGTTAGCTTCTCCTGCTGCTTCTTTCATTTATATATCACCTACCTTTATAATATTACACTTTTAGTATATCATATTTTTGTTTTATTTTTCAACATTTTTTAGTTTTTTTTATTATATTTGCATCATTAGTGTCATTGATAGGAATAATACAAGTAATACTCCACCACCTGTTACAAATAACATAACCATTGTTCTTTTTTCAAAAGATTCAAGTCTATTTTTATATTTTATTTCTCTTGCTTTATTTTGAAGTGATGATACTGTTCTTGAAAACATCATTATTTGCTCATGTTTATCTTGATTAGTACCAAGTCCTAAACGATATAATAATCTCATCATTCTCATAGAATCTCTAACAGGATATTCATTAGCAAAGTCAACATATGGTTGTATTGATGAATCACCTGAGTCTATTTTTGCTACTAAACGTTTTAATCCTGGTCTAAATATTTCTGGCGCGGTATCAATACTTCTTGATAAAGCTACTGGTACTGTATAATGTTGTACTAATATTTCTAAGCTTTTCAAGAAATATGGTAACATAGAGCTTATATAATTTAGTCTTACTTTGTAATAATTTTTTAATGTAAAATAACTACTTTTAAATGCCAGAAAGCCTGCAATTAATGATGCTAAAACAAATATATAGCTCATATAGCCTGCTGCTATTAATAAAAGAATTAAAGCAGCACTAGTTATAATACCATTTCTTATTCGTATTCCAAATAAATAATTTATATCATATTCTGCTTCACCATATTTTACTCTTAATAAAAATTCATAGTCTTTTTCCATAAACTTAAGTAAGATAGGATTTACTTGAGTTATTATAGTTTTTACATTAATAATATTATTATAACATACTACAAATATAAAAATTGCAGCGATAAGTACATAAAACCAGATACTCATTCGGCACCTACATTCTCATTATAAAATTTGGTTCCAGACATTAAGAAAAATGTATTTACTATTACGATAATATGTAATAAAAGCTGAGCATACCATAGTTTAAGCATTACTTGATATGTTTCACCTAACATAAGTTGTATTACACCTATCATTAAGTAAAGTATTAATCCAAATCTAAGAAATTTTTTATAAAATGCTTCCCTATCGATTCTATCCCTATACACTCCTTCAACAAGTGTATCTATATCATTTGACATATTTTCAAGTGAATCACTAGCATCTTTAGAACCCTCATTAGTAATTTGTAAAAATAGTTGATGCATGTTTCTTACCATATAAAAATCATATTTAGAATTCATATATTCAAGTGATTGATTTATTGTACCATTTTCATAAGCCATATCAATCATTACCTGAACATCATGTTTTAATGGATCTTCTAATACTCCTGATGAATTAACACCCTCAAGAGCTTTTACAAAGCTTTGAGTAGTTGCAAATTCCATAATGGTATTAGTAGTATATACTTGGATTTGTTCAAAAATAAATTCACTATATATTCTTTTACATCTTAAATAGTTAATATAAGGTACAAGCGCTACTGCTATTAAAGCATATATTATTGAAATAATTATGCTATAAAAGTACAAATAAGTTATACCTCCTGCGCCTATTGCAAATATAACAATGTGTAAAATATATTGTTGAACAGTATAATCCTGTTTCATTTCTCTTATTTTCTTCTTTATTTCTTTATAAGTATATGGAGAAACTTTACTATATAGTCTTCTACCTTGAGTTTTTACAAACTCATAAGTTTCAGTTCCTGCACTACTTCTATATATAATTACAAATATAAGTATTGCAGATACAATTACAAAAAGTAAAACAGTATTCATAATTTATACCTCCTATCCAAATATAATTTCATCATTTTTTTTATTATTAGTAGTATTTTTTTCTAATACTTGATTACTACTTATATCACGCATATAGTCATCCATGCTTTCTTTTTTAGCTTCATCACCAGGATTTGGTAAATCTTCCCTAATAAAATTATTAGGTAGTTTAACTCCTTGAGCTTCTAGATATTCAATTAAGTATTTGCTTGGATTTCTCCTATACACAACTCCATCTGGAGTTTTTTTATAAATAGTATTATATTTAGCCTCATTATCTTCAGTTACATAAAACTCAGTAACTTCTGCAATTTCTCTTACAAATCTTTTTTCTTCTTTACTCATATATCCTCTTATATATACACCAATTTGGATATATCTATAAATAGATTTTAAAAATTGTTCTATATCCTGATTAGTTTCAAGTAAACTATACATACGATTAGGTATTGAAGAAGCCTTATCTGCGTGTATTGTAGATAAAATATAATGTCCTGATGAAATTGAGTTTCTAACAGCCATAACAGCTTCTGCACTACGTACTTCTGATAATAAAATCCATTTAGGATTTTGTCTCATACAAGTTACAAGTACATCAGAATAACTTGCTATGTTATTAGTTTTCATAGCTACAATATCTCTATTTGGATATATTTTGTCTAAGTGAAGCTCTAATGTATCTTCTATTGTTATTATTTTTTCATTTTCATATGTATTTGAAGCAAGATATTTAACAAATTCTGTTTTACCACTACCTGTTTCTCCACAAACAATTATATTACAATGTCCATGAACACAAGTTATTAACATATCAAGTATATCTTCAGTTACATACTTTTCTTTTAATATTTTTTTCTTTTCAAGTCTAATTTTTGCTGGGGTTTTACGTATAACGCAGGCTATACCATTTTTTGCTATAGAATCATGTACAAAATTCATACGTAATTCCGCACTTTCACTGTCTAGGAACGGATGGGCTGCATTAAAACTTTTACCCATTACATTTGAACATTGAAAGGCAAGCTTTTCCATAAATGCATTATTTATAGCCGGATTATCAACTCTAAATATCCCCTTAGATAATGTCTTTAACCATACTTGTCCATTATTACTATACGAAATATCAGTAATATCATCATTATTCAAGTATTCTGTTAAAGGGCCAAAATCCATTCCTTCAAATATACTATCCTGCATATTATCATACCCTTTTTATTCTATTTATTTACTGATTATTTGCTTCGTTATTTGTATTAGTATTAGTATTAGTATTATTGTCAGTATTATTTTCTGTATTATCAGTATTGTTCTTCATATCATCAGCAGTTAAATCTTCTTCTACTGTAATTGTTTGTGCATCAATATAATCTCTTAATGTAGAACTTTTTACAATAATATAATCATTATCTGGAACTGTACTACCACGAGGCACTAATTGAAGATCAATTCCAAGATAATTTGCTTTCTTTAATAATATATATAAATCTTGGCTTACAGCAAATCCAATTTTTGATGCTGTACCAATAGAATTAACATTATCAAATACATTTTTTCCACTACCATCATGAACTACTAATACTTTAATGTTTTCCATAAGTTTACCAAACATTATGACACCATTTTCATCAGTAGCTTTCATGTATATATCTATATATGAATTAGGTAATACTGAATTTCCTAGTGTTGAGTTCATATCAACACTCATATAGTAACCTAATTCACCTTTTTTACGATCTAATTGTTCAACCCAGTTACCTGGAACATCCTTTTCTTCTACTACCCATTCTTTATAAAAAGGGCTTCCCTCAGGAACTGTTACATTAATATTTACATACTTATCAATTAAAGATTGTGATGATCTAATAACATTAGAACTAATCATACTACTTGCAACTTTAACATATTTAATATTTTCATTAGTTAATTTAGTTCTAGCACTTATTGTAGTAGCCGCTACTGGTAAGTTTACTGGATTTGTTTGTTTCTTTAATGTAGAAGTATACCCCCAAAATAATAAACCAAGAGCTACTAAAACAAGTACAATAGTAACAACATTTTTATTTGTAACAAATCTTTTTAACCCTATAACAAAATTATTCATATCTCTTTATTCTCCTCTCAATACGTAGTCTCTAATACTGCGTCTATATTATTTACCATATTAAATTTAACTATTTCACCTGTAGCAGTTGTCTCATTAGCACTTTTAACAACTAAACTTACTTTAGGTGGAGCTTCAAGCACATCATATATTTCTATTACATATGTATTAGATAAATCTGCATTTTCAGCAAATCTTCTTATAAAATTTTCTATAAATTTTGCTTCAATTATCTTTACAACGCCTTTATCCCTATAAGCTGATAAATCAATCGAATCATACATAGCACTTTCTACTGTTTCTTTAAGTAAATTATAATTATGTTGATCTATTTTAGTATTATTACCAAAAAACCATATAATCATAATTGCCAGTACTCCAAGTACTATTACTGCATACCCCCATACTGATTCTCTCACTATATCACCTACAATCTACATTTACATATTAACATATTTTTTTCTATTTTTCAACCAATTATAATCTAAATTTATCTCTTTTACGCTCAATAAATATAATTAATAAACATATTGTTATAATGCTTACTAAAAGTATTATATAATTATGCACATAAAATTCAATTATTGTATCTAAAAAGCTTTTATTTACATATTTAATTTCATCTTCCTTATTATCTTCTTTATTATAATCTTCTATTATTTTCTTTACTTGATCCGATGTATAATTTGATGTATCATAAAATCTATTACATATTTTTAAATTTTTATAACCCTCACAATACTTTGTATCATAATAGAAATTATATTTTGGAAATTTATAATACTTAACCCCTACTTTATATCCAACACATTCATTTTTATTAGAATAAATTGTGTATTTTCCAGAATCATAATTAGGTCTATAGTTATATATAGTAATTTCACCATTACTAGTATTTAAATATGTATACTTAATATCATCTCTTGAATCAACAATATATATATCAGGTATTATATTATTAACAGTTATACTAAACATAGGATTATTTAAATCATAATAAAAATTATATGATAAATTAATATTATTAGCGTATTTTTTTAATTTGGCTATATCACTATTAGTACACCTAGCGCTTACTAAATTTGTAAATATAAAAATACTTATAATAAATAAAGCAATTTTCTTCATGATTTAGCCTCCTTTATTATATACTTATAAATTGTATTTCTAACTTCAAAATTTAAGCTAATATAAGTTGCATCTTTAACTTTATTATTAACACCTATAAAAATAGTATCAGTAAACTTCTTTTTATTACTATAAATAATTTCTAAATCATAATCATAAAATATTTCATTATTTATGTAATATTCTATATAACTAGTTTTATTTATTAAATCATCTATATTAATACTTGAATCACTACTAAATTCATAATTAATTTTAAGCATAGTTTTATCATAATTTTTATCATAAGATGGTTTTATATACTCAGATGAATCAATACAATCATTTTGATAACAATATTTATAATCTATTTTATATTTATCTATAATTTCATAGCTATTTATTTTTAATCTTACAGAAGAAAGAGAATCCTTAAATTCTAGTTTATCAGAAATATTATAATTAAATTTTTTAGAATTATTATTAATTAAAGTAGGATTTAGATTAACCATAACCTTTTTACCTAAGCTTACATAATTAAATTTAATTTTACTATCTTTATATTTTAGAGGTATTTCAAACGCTAATAGATATTTAGTATATGTATTTTTTATATTTTCATCAGTAAATATTTTACCCAAATCAAATAATTCATTAGAATAACTATCAGTTGGATAGAACTTTTTACCTTCTATATTTAAATTAAAGTCTTTTGAAAATACTTTACTGCTATAGTTACTTTTTAAATTAATATCTACAACTACTAATACACTATCACTTAGAAATTTTTTACCTTTAGTATTAGTATCTACAAACATAGATTTATTTACTTTAAATGTAAGACCATTTAATTCCTGTACAGTAGATTCCTTTACTTTATATATTCTATTATTAATAGTTATAAATGTTATAGATACGACAATTATTAATATAAATAAAATAGTTATATTACATATAAATTTGTGTTCAAAATAGAAATATTTAAAATTTCTAAAAAATCTCTTTCTTTTCTTTTTAGTTTCATCATAATTAATATTAAGTGATACTTCATACTCTTCTTTATCTTTATCACTTATATCCATCTTAGACAAATCAGATGAAAAATCAAATTTTCTAATATTAATTCCAAGACCTCTTATTATAAATAGTACTATAAGAACAATATCTATAACAATATTTATAAACATTAAATCATGTACCATTTTAACTGTTCTAACAGGAAGAATGTTCTCAGTCATTAATTTTATTACATTAACAGAATATGAATTAACTACAATAACAAATATAAGTGATATTATAGTAATAAAATAAAATTTATATGGTTTATTTTTTTGATGCATAATAGTAAGCATTATAATAGAAGCTACTATAACTATAATAGGTATTATATATATACCATTATTTACTATATAAGAATTTTCTATACTAAGTATATCAGTATTAATATAATTATTAAAAATTCCCAATAGCTTATTTTCAAGATATATACTATAAATAAGTAAAGCACTCAATATTAAGTGAATTGGTTTAAACATTTTAATAAAAAATGCATACGGTTTTCTTAGTATCATAAAACCACTCCTATTCTATATAATTATACAATAAATAAATAAAAAAAGGAATACTAATGTATTAGTACTCCAATTAATTAAGAATTCATTGATATTCTGGACATATAATTACATCTCTTTTAGGAATTAAACCTAGCTTAGTCTTTGTAACTTTAAACTTACATGTAATTAGGTCTTCATTCTTTCCTTTAAAAACTAAATCAAACCAATAATCGCCAACTGGATATTTTCCTGGCACAAATTCTTTTAAGTCTATTCTTAGGCCTAAATGAGTCCTTTCAAATTTATGAGTATTATTTTCACTATCTTTTATATATGCCTCACTAATTTCATTTTCATAATTTGAATTAGTATATATAGTAAATATTCCAGCGCCTAAAGCATTTTTATTCGTATCAATATAGTCTAGTGGAACTTTTACAATTTCATAGTCTATATATTTAGAATATATTCTTTTGCACCTTGCTCTAAAAGCATTTTTACCTAATCTAGTTGAGTGAACATCTCCATCATATTCACATTGATTTTTATTTATTGGCTCACTAAATATTTTACCATTCATAGAATATGTTCCTATTATTTTATCAATCTTACTTACTATGTCTACACCTCGTTTAGAATATCTAATTTTTGTATTATTCATTACAACCTCTATACTTTCATATATTTTAATTTGTGTATAACTAGGTGTAAATGTTATTATAAAATCATCATTATCAGTAATAAATTTTCTCGTATAATAATTATCTATAACTCTATTATTATATTTCCATCCTTCAAATCCAGATGCATTAGATGGGTCAGCAAGTCTTGGACAACCACTTTCTTGCATACTTTTTCTACTCAAAACCGTACAAACATAACTATTATTACCATCAGTTTCTCTATATATTTTATGCTCTTTAGCAAGTACAGCCATATACTCTTGAGTACCTAAAGTAGCAGTTACATTTGATATATCTATATAATTATTGTAGTTAAATCTATTATTTTCATTTTTTGTTATCCAACCAAGTAATCCATAACCTTCCTTAATATTTAACTCTGGAAACTCTATCTTATCTCCCTTTTTTACAACTATATTCATGTCCCCTTCTATTTTACCATAATCGCTATTACTTAAAGAAAACTTAATATATGAAGCATCTTTAACATCACTACCACCAGTAACTTCTCTTTTAAAATTAATACCTGAGCTTAGCTTTTCACAAGTATCACCTACGCATACCTTAGGATCAGTAGTTTTTAAATTATCAATGAAATCCGTTGAACACAAAACATTATTAGAATCTGTACAATAAACTTTTTCATAATCTTGATAATCATTAGAATCATTATAATTTCTAATAGCTTTAATATCAGATGGAGTAAGCGTTATTACATACTTAGGCTTATCCTTACTATAACTATTAGGTCTACCATTCATAACATATTTAACTAAATAGTTATCTCCGTTTTCACTAGCTAAAGGATTCTTTATAAAATCATTAACGTATTTTTTTATTGCTTCATCTATTTCATTTCTAACTCCATCACCGTTTAGATCAAAGGAATTAATATCAATTGAACGCCAATTAGATCCTACCTTTCTAATAGTAACATTACCAGTAGTAGGATTATTATTTTTTTCTATAAATGGATTTTTTAAATTTACTTGTTCAAACTGTAGATTTAATAAATTAGATCCTGTTATAATTGCTTGGTCAACAGTATATTTGCAATTATCATCATCATCTTCTGTATTTATGTATATATCTTTATTATCAGTATAATCTTTATATTTCACACCAAATTTTATGATTTGAGATCCAGACTCTGAAAATGTACTTATAATTCCCGGTACATTAAAATTGTTTGAATATTTACCCTTACTCGCAATATTCTTTCCAGAGCCATACAACAAACTTATCGGAGTATATTCATATTTATACGTATATTCATAAGTTATTTTTCCATCATCTTCAGATTTAATTAAATTGTTATTTTCATCTTTATCGCTTATAGACTTTGAGCCGTTAGGTATATCTTTTAAATAATTTATTTTATCCTCATTAATATATTCATAATCAGTAATTAATTTATTTATACGAACATTATTTATTATATTTTCAGTAAATGAAGTTCTATATTTGTTAATCCATACATCATTCAATGTGTAATTAAATCCTGAGTTTGAAGCAGAAGAAGCACTATCATATTGATATTTATAACATGTTTTAACTACCTTTAATTGAAGTTTATCGTCAAAAACAATCATGCCGGCCTTTACCTTTATTTTATCTGAAGGTAATTTTTTTTCAGTATATATATTCGTAGTAGTTAAGCAAAAGTTAATATAGCCATCATTACTAAAAAATTGTTCATTATAATTTGAAAGATTGTTTGCATTAAATTCACTATTTGAAGGATATTTAAAATTAAAGCAAGTTATTTGGGGTGTGTACGTTGGTTTTTTATATTGACAAGCAGAAGTCGCATCTTTATTGGTCAAATTTAACAATTGATTATATCGTCTACCTTTACCATCTATAGAATATTTTCCCCAAAATATTTTAATTCTATCCTGCATTGAAACCTCACCATTAACTTTTGCCTGTTCAAATTCACCTTTACAGTCTAACTCATTTTCAAATTCTAAAGTTATATCATCGCCAAATTTCAAATAAACATTTTTTGAAGAATTGCTGTTAATATAGTTATTTGGTGCTTGTGTTTCCTCAACACAGTATGCTCCTCTCTTATTTAACATAAATTGAAGAAATCCATCTTCATTTGTAGAACCACGGTCTATTCTCGCACCTTTATTTTCACAATTACCTGCATATACCGTAAATTCAGCACCAGATAAAGCTTTCTTTGTTCCAGCTTTATATTTATAGATTTTTAATGCTGGATATTTAAAATTTTTAAACTCAACGCTATTTGTTTCGCCTGCAGTTATATACACTATTTTTTCTAAATCACTCTTTTTATATCCATATGGAGCTTGTGTTTCTTTTATACAATATTTACCAGACTCAAGATTTTCAACAGTAGCTAATCCTTCACCTGACGTCACTATATCTTGTTTTATAAGTTTACCATCTGTACAAAGACCTTTATACAAATCAAAATGCACATTAGCAATTGGATTATTAATACCATCAATTTTCTTTATTTGAAGTTTTCCTGGTATGTACTGAGATGATATTTTTATATATGCAACTCCTAGACCTGTTTTAGCATAACCATTATTATTATATGTTTCTACTGCTTTTGAATAATTGTCTTCAATTCCTGTTTCACCCTCATATCCTGTTATACCATTATAACCTATTGAATTAAAATCACTATTCGTAACATAATAGCTAATTATTCTGTTATGATAAACTCTCCAGTAGCCTACTTTTGGACTAAAAAAATCGTTAAGAACTGAATCAGATCCAGTGTAGCCACTATGAATATCTCCCATACTACCAACATAAAATAAACAAGATTCACCATTTTTTTCTTGAAAAACATTTATTGGTTCAATTTTAATTAACATTCCTTCCACAGAATCCAATGAATATCCATCATTAAACAATTTATTTTCAGCTATAATTTTTAAAAGACTTTGAAGATGCGAATTACCATTTAAAAGTTTGGATTTCATTTCATCCCAGGATGATACATTTCGAGCTTTCTCATCATCTGAATTTGTATCATTATAATTAAAAATATTATAATTAGGTCCTGATGATGATATACTGTGTTTTTTTATATAATTACTTACTTTGATACTATCAACTATTTTTGCGTTGTAACATTCTTTATAAAGATACTGTGCAATTCCTGGATCGTCAGATACATATTTATTTTCAACAATAAATTTTATAGCATAATTTAATTCATTAGATTCATTAACATTATTCCATACATAAATAGGTTTAGTTATTGATTTAAGCGAATTATTATTTTTCTTAACTATTGTAACCTTTATTCCAAAATATGGTAAAAGATTCATGCATGTTCTACTTTCGCCACAAGGATTTGAAGTAAGAGAACCTCCCGATGAACCTATTCCTTCAAATGTGTCTGATGTTGTGACACTATTTACATTACTAACATTTATCATAACCATACATATTATAATTGTTGATATGCCAATAATCATAAAAATTTTCTTCATAAATCCTCCATACTACTCTAAAACTTATATTAATTATATAATAAATTTAATTTAATTTAAATACTTTTTGATTAAATTAAAAAGAATTCTATATTTTTTTAGAATTCTTAACTTTCATTTATTATATTATATACTTGTTTAGCATAATCTAGTTTAAAGCTTAATGAATCGCAAATATTTTTAAAACATACTTTAGATTCTCTTAGGTTATCTATAAATTCAGTTGAACAAGTATTATTATTACAATATATATTATTGTCATTATAATTGTTTACTCGATCATTATATTTTCTTATTTTTTTTATGTCTGATGGAGTTAATACTATTTTATACCTATATCCCTCTTTAGTTGAATTATAACTATTATTTCTTCCATTCATGACATAATCAACTAAATAATTATCTTTAGGATCACCTGATTTAGATTCTTCCCTATTATTTGAATATTTTTTTATTATTTTATCTAAATCATCTACTATTCCATCACCATTTAAATCATTTAGATTTTTATAATCTATAGTTTTAGACCACCAATTATAACTAACATTTCTAAAACTAGTTCCTTCTTTATTCATAAATGGTTTTTTATTCATTATTTGTTCAAACTGTAAATTAAGTTTAGAATTTATTATTTCGGGATTAGCAGTATAATTACAATTCTTATTATCTATATTATTTTGTAATTTTCCATTTATGTAATAATTGTAATTAACTTGATATTTAATCGTTTGCAATCCTTTTTCAGTTAATCTACTCATAATGCCTTTTCCAATATTTAGACAGTAACTATCACACTCTTTATCTATAACTTGTCCAGTTCCATAATTCAATATTATATCTTTATAATCATATTGATCTTTCATTACATATTCATACCTATTTCCATTTCTACTTTCAAGGACAAATTTAACCTTATCATTTACCTTATTTATATATTCATAATTTTCTATTAAATTTGAATTAGTAAATGTTTTTATATATTTTTTCATAGATATTAGTGGAAAATAGCTAGAAATATCATCTGCAGGTTGCGTTGTTGTTGTGTTCATATTACTTATATTATATGTATAGCAAACTTTTCTAACAGTTGCAAGTGGGGCTGATCCATATGTTACTTGTCTTCCTGAAGTAACACTATCGTATATTCCACCTGATGTTGTTATATCAAGTGTAGTTAGACAATATGCCACCTTTCCTTCTATGTTAGCTATTTCACTATAATAAGTTAAATTATTAGAATCAAATGGAATTTGGTTATTTAGTTTTAAATTGAAACAAGATAAATTATACTTATATGTATCTTTTATTTTTTTATCGTCTACATTACCACAAGCACTACTTCCAGTTTTATTACTCATATCTAATAGTTTATTAAAATTTTTACCACTTTCTTTATATTTATCATAAAGTTTTATTCTTTTTTCCATAGATACAATGCCTTTATTATCATTTCTTATATCATCAAATTCAGATACACAAGTTTTTACATTTGTTATTGTTAATGTTTTTGTAGTTGTAGTTGAATCTATTTCAAAATAAAAGTTTGGAGAGTCATAAGAAGTACATCCCTCACATTTAGATTTAGTTAAATCATATCCTTTTGCACTTCTTTCAACTAACATATACTTACCTACTGTAACATCAATATTACCACTAAATCTTCCAGAAGTAGTCTTTAAATTTTTTTTAAATTCTTTATATAATCTATCTTCATAATTATATAAATATAGATCAAAGGTAGCATTTGTCACTAAAGCACCCGTATTATCTTTTTTTACTATATTAAATTTAGATTTAAAAAAGTCTTTAATAGCAACATACCCTACGCCTAAACCTGCCCTGTTGTCAAACAAAGCTTCTACGTTTTTTTTACTTGCAGTATAATTAGCTAAAGTTAAATTTGTGCATTCAACATTTTTTAGGCCACCTAAGCCTGGGCAAGAATAGCTTGGATTTACCAGTCTATTTCTAAAAACATTCCAGTCACCACCTATTGTTTTATTGTTCCCACCTATCAAATAATAATATAAAAAAGTTTTGTCTTTACCTTTTAAATCATTAGCATACTTAAGCATATTATTATTATCACCAACAAAGTAATTACAATATGTAAAATATTTTTCATGTAGAAAATATATAGGCTCTATTTTAAGAAAATAATTATAGGAATCTTCAATGTTTTTTCCAAAATATTTTAAAATAGTTTTTACATTTGTTTCATTCAAATTTGTTATATATTCTGAATAGTTATAGTTATCACTTAATTTTGTAAGTAAATCTGAATTAAAATAATTTGTTCCAGATATATTGTTATATAGATAATTTTCCGTACAAGGAGCTTCTTTATATTTTCCTAGTTCATTTATATTTATATTTATATCTTTTCCAATTTGACCATATTTTTTTATATTTGCATATCTTTTAGTAGTTTCATTATTCCATATGTTAATTCTATTTCCTACTATTTGTCCATTACTATTTATTAGGGTTACTCCTATTCCATAACTATTTAATGTAGTAGCACATGCACTCTTTCCACAAGGTGAACTACCATCTAGTTTTATAGACCCCGCTTCTTTTATGATTTCAACACATAAAGCTTTATTAGTAAAAATAAACATAGTAATTAGAAATAACACTATAATTCTTTTTTTCATAAAACCTCCATTGATATATAATACCTTACTAATAGTAGTATATACTATTTTTATGATTTTTTAAATGAATTTATAAAATTATTTTTAAACTTTACATATTTTATAAAATAATTTATAATTAACAAGGAGGTATATACTTATGTATGAAGTAAATATTAATAATTTTACAGGTCCTATGGACTTATTATTACATTTAATAAAAAAAAGTAATATAAGTATATACGATATTAGTATAGATGATATTACTAAAGGATATTTAGATTATATAAATAAAATGGAACAATTAAATCTAGATATAGCTAGTGAATATTTAGTTATGGCAGCTGAATTAATTCAAATAAAATCATCTTCTCTTTTACCAAATATAGATACCAAAGAAGATCCTAAAGAAGAGTTAATTAATAGATTAATAGAATTTAGTGAATATAAAAATATTACTAATACATTTAGAGAACTTGAAGAATATAGAAAAGAAGTATATACTAAAGAAGCTAGTAATTTACTTGAATTTAAAGATAATTTTGATACTGTTAATTACGGAGTTAGTCTAAATGATTTAGTAAATGCATTTAATTCTTTATTGGAAAATAAAGAATTAAATAAACCATTAGATACTAAAATTACCAATAAAGAATATAGTGTAAAAATTAGAAGTCATGAAATTAAAAACTTATTAAAAATTAAAAAACAAGTAAATTTTACTGATTTATTTGATACATATAATAAAGGATATATAGTAGTTACTTTTCTATCAATATTATCTCTTACTAAAAAGCATGAAATAATACTAGAACAGGAAAGTAATTTTAAAAATATAATTATTAAAGGAATTGATTTGAATGAAAGCAGTTATTGAAGGTTTATTATTTTTAAGTGGAGAAGATGGACTTACTTTACAAGAATTATCAAATATAATTGAAATGAGTGAAAACGACACTAAAGATTTAATTAAAGAATTATACAATGATTATAAGAGCAATGATAGAGGTATTAATATTGAATATTTAGGTGATCATTTTAAACTTACAACAAAAAAAATTCATAAAGAATATTATAAAAAGTTAATTAAAGATGATAATAGTAACTTAAGCGAATCTGCATTAGAGGTTCTTGCAATTATAGCATATAATGCACCTATTACAAGACTTGAAATAGATAATATTAGAGGCATTAATAGTAGTTATGCACTAAGAAAATTATTAATTAAAGGATTAATTAAAGAAGATGGCCGTGCAGATACACTAGGTAAACCAAGGCTTTATAATATAACTCCATTATTTCTAGACTATTTTGGTCTTGGAAGCATTAAAGAATTACCAAAAGTTGAAGTTACAGAAAAAGCAAATAGTGATATTAATTTGTTTGATTCTAAATATACAGAAGAAAATTCCAAATAAAATTCATTAGAAATATATACAGATTATAAAAAAATATGTTATACTGTATATGTAATGCCTGTGTGGTGAAATTGGTAGACGCGTTGGACTCAAAATCCAATGATAGCAATATCGTATCGGTTCGAGTCCGATCACAGGCACCATTTAAAAACAACTTACGGACCAATAGGTTTCGTAAGTTTTTATTTTATGTTCTCTTTTCTAGAAAGTAGGACATTTTTTATGCTTAAATTTAAAGTTATAGAAGAATTAAAACCCAATTCTGAATTACTAGAACTTATAGAAAATTATAACTACACGATTAAAAAAGGAAAAATTAGACATTTAACTAATACTAACCTAAAATTTGTAAAACCTACTGAATATATAATCAATTCCCCTACTACTCTTACTATCTATGAATTAAAGTAAATGAAATTAGTAATAAACCTTTTTATATTAAAGAACTTAATCAAAAATATAACCTTAATGAAATTAAAGAAATATTAATAAAATTTAAAAATTAAACTAAACTTTTTAATTTTAATTGAGGAATATATATGAAGAATAGTGTTTTTAGACTATACTTTTTAATCACAAAATGCCAAACATATGAGAAATATTAAATTTTGGTCTGAAAAAATGCATTTGAGTGAGGTATATAATGAGGGAATAAATTTTTAGGGATAAAAAACTTGATTTAAGTGAGGTTATATATAGAAATGTAATTTTTTTACAATTTAAGGGTTAAAAAAATGCCTTTAAAGTGCCAAACAAGTGAAAGATGAAATTTTTATAAATTTATACCCTAAAAAATGCGTTTAAAATGCTAAACATATAGAAAACAAAAAAATTTTAAATTTTACCCGAACAAATAGGCTTTAAGTGAGGTATATAGTAGAAGATGATTTTATGAGTAAAAGAACTGGTGTATATGTTAGAGTAAGTACAGACGAACAAAGAGATAATGGATATTCTATTGATTCACAACTTAGGATGATTAAAGAATATTGTGAAAAGAATAATTACGATATTATTGATGTTTATAATGATGCTGGACATTCTGGTAAGGATTTAATGAGACCACAAATGAAAAGATTACTAGAAGATATTAAGCATAAGAAATTAGATGTTTTAATGACTATTAAAGTTGATAGACTAACTAGAAATAACTATGATGGAATTATAGGATGCCCATTAAATCAAGATGGTAATATTGTAGATTACCTATTACTAATACCTAAAACAAATGTAATTTATGAATGAAAGGAATGATAAAATGAGAAAAGATGAATTTAAAATGAATATATTTTTTGATGAAAATGGTCCAACTTTTGAAGAATTAGTTATGGAAGCATTTGAAGAAAAATTAAATGAAATAATAGAAAAATATAACGAGAAAAATAATTTCTTGTTATCAAATACAGATGAAAATAATACTGAAAAAGTAGAAAATTAATACTAATTTTCTATCTAGTCGTGGACTAGCAAGCAATGAATTTGTACTCCCACAAATTCTATATGTAGGGATAATCCCTAAATCCCTTATAATTAAAAATATTTGCAAGTAAATATGTAAGATAATATCTTATGCGTAAAAAAATATTAGTTATAAACTAATATTTTTTTATACATTATTATTAAGATATTCTAATATACTATCAAAAGCTTTAATATTACCTTTTCTTACTTTTCCCTCATTGATTAACTCTTTAATTCTATCTATAGTAAGCCATTCTACAGATTCTACTTCATCATCTTGCAATTTTAAATCATTTATGTTTATATCTTTATTCAAATAATAAACATCCATAAAAGCTACACCAAAAATATATGAATCTATCATTTTAATATCTTCTTTTGAAATATCTAACCCTAATTCTTCATCTACTTCTGCAAGAATTGCCTCATAACTAGTTTGTCCTGATTTAACATGGCCTCCTGTTGTTGCTATTTCGTTTCCTTTTTCTTTTGATGTTATTTGAAATAAAAACTCACCTTCACTATTTTGCATAAAAATTATAACAATATTAATATAATTATTTTCAGGTACTTGAGGTTTTCCCTTACCCCTAACTATTTTTTCTCCGGTTAAATTTTTATTTACATCATATAAATCTAAATATTCCATATCTTTATCCTCCAACTCTACATGAATTTTATCATTATTTAAAATATTAATCTAGAAGTACCGTCTAGTTTTTTTGCTATTTAAGAAAGTAAAGTAATTACACGATGATTTTGATTTATAAAATATAGAAAATAGCATATCAAAAGAAGGAAAAATAAATAATTTTTATATGCAAAAATTATAAATATGATGATAGAGATTTTAACATTAAAAAACGAGCTACAGCTCGTCCAATAAAACTAAAATTCCATTTTAGTAACACACTACGCTATTGGCAAAGCCAATAACGGTGTGAAAAGGGAAATTCCCTTTTTAAACCCTTTTAAGCATAATTTTAGCAAGTCATAAAGTCAAGTTTTTACTTTTAGAACTTCATAACAAAAAGGAATAGAAAACCTATCAATACTTAAACTCACAAGTGAGCAAAGCGTGCATGACATTACTCAATTATTATAGTTTGGGTCCACTTGTTTTTTTCTTGTTTGCTTGTATAAGTTGTGCATTTTCTTGTTTTTTTGCCTCTAACATTTGTTTCTCACTTGAAGACATTTCTATATAAGGAGAAGTTGCTTCCCAAAATTCAGGACCTTTATTTGAAAATTCAAGTATTATCCTTCTTACTGTATGAAAACCTGATCCAGAATGATTTTGTTTCTCAAGCAATTTTGCTGCTTCTTCCATACTTGCACCATTTTTAAGTGCTATCATTATTTCTAAAGCGTCATCTATATCTGATCCATGATATATACCTAAAGACCCAGTAACTACACATTCTTCCCATTCACATATTTTTCTGGGAATATTAATGCTTCCCCTTTTTCAATCCGATTTAGAATTTTTTTTATAAGAACTTTTTTTGCTTTCACTATTACTTCCTCCTTTAACACTCATAATTATATCATGTAATATTTAGTTTTTTCAAGAATATATAAGAAAATATATGAGTATTTATAATATTTTGTTTATATAGAAAGACTTGTCCTAATAGAGGTAGAAATTGTAATATTAAAAATTGTTCGAACTTTAAAGAAGAAAAATGTAGTTTACTTAATAAACCGCCTTATGTTTGTAATAGGTGGAAAAATAGAACTCAATGTACTTTAACTAAACATATTTACAATGCAGTTTATGTTTATAATGGATACAAACAATTGCTGCCTGAAACCAGAAGTGGTGTTATGATTGATCAAAGAGAAATAGATAATTTAAATAATATTTTACTTCCCTTAATTTGTAAGCAAGGTCAATCTATTAATCAAGCTTATATTAATAATCCTACTACTATTATGCATTCTGAAAAAACTATTTATAAATTCATTGATTTAGGTTTGCTTAAAGTTAGAAATATTGATTTGCCCAGAAAAGTTAGATTTAAACAAAGAAAAAAACAATCTACTGTTTATAAAATTGATAAAGATTGTTTGACTAATAGAACTTATGAAGATTTTCAAAAATATTTATTACATAACCCTGATATTACTATTGTTCAAACAGATACTGTTGAAGGAGTTAAAGGTGGCAAAGTATTACTTACTATTCATTTTGTTAATACTTCATTTATGTTAGCTTTTATTAGAGAACATAATGATTCACAGGCTGTAATTGATATTTTCAATAATGTTCAAGAATTACTAGGTATAGATAAATTTAAAAAACTTTTTGTTGTCATATTAACTGATAACAGAAGCGAGTTTTCTAATCCTACTGAAATTGAATTTGATATGGAAACTGGTGAACTTAGAACTCAAATATTTTATTGTCATCCGTCTTGCCCTTTTGAAAAAAGTTCTTGTGAAGTTAATCATGAACTTTTAAGAAGAATACTTCCAAAAGATACATCATTTGATGATTTATCTCAGTCAGATATTAATCTAATTATGTCTCATATTAATTCTTATAAAAGAAAAAAACTAAACTTTAAGTCTCCATATCTTATGTTCAGTCAAATCTATGGACAAGATACCATAGATAAATTAGGTATTCAAGAAATTGAACCTAACAATGTCAGTTTATCAAACTCAATATTAAAAAAATAAACTGATAAAACAAGCACCATCAATTAACTTAAATTATTCAATCTAGGGATGGAATTTTGAAATTCAAAAAAAATTTATTTATTCGACCTCTTTTAATCATGAAATAATTTATGTCATTTTGGGACTTATGCGACTATTTTATATCAAAAAAGAGTAAAAATCTACCACTTTTACTCTTTTTTTCTCAATTATCAATTCAAAAGTAGAATTTACCTTTACAAAGTGGAATTTACTTTTTCAATTGAGCTTTTCCTATTATTTAAATATAATTATTAAAAATAAGATTATTATTTACAGTTTATAATTATATTTATACACACATTTACACAATTTTAATTTAATTAATTACTTATAAATTATTTTTAAATAATAATAATATTTTATGATAAAATATTATTGTAGAAAGAAGGATTATATGAAAAAGCCAATTGTTTTATGTATTCTTGATGGTTGTGGGGTAAGAGAAGAAAGCTATGGAAATGCATTCAAAAATGCAAATAAGCCAAATTTTGATTATTTATTTAATAATTATCCACATGCATTTCTAGAAGCATCTGGAAATTTAGTAGGATTACCTAAAGGTCAAATGGGTAATTCGGAAGTTGGACATATGAATATAGGAGCTGGTAGAATTGTATATCAACCTCTTGAATTAATAAACAAATCAATTAATGATGAGTCATTTTATAAAAATAAAAATATATTAGATGTAATTCATTATACACAAGATAATAATTCTAAATTACATATAATGGGTCTTATTAGTGATGGTGGGATTCATTCACATATAAATCATTTATTATCATTAATAGATATGTGTAAAAAAGAAGGAATTAATAACATATATTTTCATCTATTTACAGATGGAAGAGATACAGATATACACAGTGGTAAAAAGTTTGTTAATGACCTAGAAAATAAAATTAAAGAAATAAACTTAGGTACAATTACAACAATTTCTGGAAGATATTACGCTATGGACAGAGATAATAATTTTGATAGATTAAAACTTGCTTATGACGCTATTGTAAGTGGAATTGGAGAAAAATATAGTACTGCTAATGAGCTTTTTGATGATCAATACAATAAAGGAATTACTGATGAATTTATAAAACCATCTGTTTTGTTTGATGGAAAGTTAACTGATAATGATGGAATTATTGTATTTAATTATAGACCAGATAGATTAAGAGAAATGTTTACAGCTATAACTAATCCTAGTAATATAGATATGGATACTGTTGATTTAAAAAATATAAAACTTGTATCTATGATGCCTATTACTGATACAGTCAATGGAAAATCTGCATTTGATATTCAAAAGCTTAATAATACTTTAGGGAAGTATGTTGATAACTTAGGACTAAACCAACTACGTATTGCGGAAACAGAAAAATATGCACACGTCACATATTTCTTTGATGGAGGAGTTGAATTAGATCTTAAAAATTCTAAAAGAATATTAGTCAATTCTCCCAAAGTAGCAACGTATGATTTAAAGCCTGAAATGTCTGCTATAGAAATAACAGATAAGCTAATTGATGAATTAAATAGAGATTACTTAGACCTTGTAGTACTAAATTACGCTAATGGAGACATGGTAGGTCATACTGGAAATTATGATGCAACACTTAAAGCAGTTGAATTCTTAGATAAATGTATTGGAAGATTATACACTAAAATTAAAGAAATAAATGGTACATTAATTATTACTGCAGATCATGGAAATTGTGATATTATGATTAACGAAGATGGTACTCCATGTACTACACATACAACAAATAAAGTACCATTCATTGTAACAAAAAAAGGATTAAACTTAAAAAATGGTAAACTTGCAGATATTTCCCCTACTATATTAAGTCTTTTAAATATACCAATACCTATTGAAATGGATGGAGAATCATTAATAAAATAACTAGACTATAATATTTTATAGTCCTTTTGCTATAATATTGATGGAATTTAAAATATTTTAACTTGTATTTAGCTTAGTAAAAATATATAGTCTTGATAATATTAATTAATTAGTTATTTAGTTTCTACATATAATGCTTATATAAGGTGACAGTAATGAATGATAATATTAAGGCTATATTGGAAGGTCAAAAAATCAGAGAAAAATTAAGAAAAGCTGGAATCTATCCAATGGTAGGTCCACGTGGACCAAAGGGTGATAAGAGAGACGGTATTAGTATTTTAGGTGACTATGAAAGCTATGAGGAATTAATTAAAAGTCATCCTACAGGCAAAACTGGAGATTGTTATTTAATTGGTGGAGTATTATATGTATGGAATAAAGATAAAATTACTTGGGATAATGTTGGTAATATTCAAGGTCCACCTAGTAAAAGTGACAAAATAAGTATAAAGAAGTAAATAGCGAGGATAAAGCGTCTATTATTGATAACTTTGATGGTGAAGTTCACACTTTAGATTTTATTATTCCTAAAGGCGACAAAGGCGATATAGGTTCTGCTGGTCCACAAGGTGAAAAGGGAATAATAGGACCTCCTGATGCTGTTGGAAGCATAGGTCCAACAGGACCTACTGGACCGTGCGAAACATTAGGACCCACTTCATATGATGCTATTTACTTTTCTAGCTTTAAGGATACTAATAGTTCAGGTACATCCACTATTACTACAGCGAGAATTATACCTGGTAATTCTGATATTATATCAATTACAGGTAACAAAATTAATATTTTAAGAACTAATGTATTTGAAATTACTTTATGTGGTAGAATATCTGGTGTTACTAATGATACTGGTAATATTTCTTTTTCAATGATAAATGTTATTCTTAAAAGTTATAAACTTTAATAATAAAAGTACTAATCTTTTTGGTTAGTATTTTTAATTTTATAAAAGCACTATCAAAATAGCTTATATTTTTTTTGAAAAACATATTATTTATTAAGGAGCTTTTATGAAAGTTATTAATGAAAATACAGTTGTTGTTTCTACTAGTAGTGAACTTAAAAGTATACTTGAGGAAAATAATAGTTATACATATATTTATTTTGATAATGATATTAGATTAGAAAGTTGCATTAAAATACCTAACAGTAAAGTAAATGTCACAATATTGTAATGGTATTAGGCATACTTTTACTAACAGAAAAAGTTTATTAATTGAATATAACTATTATGGACTTATTTATATACCAAATAGTTCCAGTTATAAAAATGTAGTTGTAAAATATAATAATATTATTTCTAAACCAAAAAGTAATTCAGCTTTTTAGCTTAGAAATAGTAATTCTTCTTTAACTATTTTTAGTGGAGCAGTTGGTATACTATTATAATTACTTAAAACAGTAGCTGTATTTGATAAATTTATCCCCAAAAGTATATAGTTTAATATTATATATATTATTAAAAAGAAGGTTAATAAGTCTTAATTTTAGATATTATAAAGTAAGCTTACTAATTTAGTATAAAAAATAAAAGACTATTAACAAAAATACTTTGTCAACAGTCTAAACTATAAAATTTTAAAGTTTTTTTATTTTATTTAAAGTCTTAGCATTTGGCTTATATATTTCATTATATATATCTTTAACTAAGCTTACTACATTTTTGGAATAGCTATTTAATATTTCCTCTGCTTCATTCTTACTTAATATTATAATTGTCTTTGAAATTTTACTATTTTGAATTAATTTTGCTAATCCAACTGCATGCACAAGTGAAAGTGCAGAATAAAACTTTACAAAATCTAGAGTATTATTATTACTTAATATTATATTTTTTAATAAGCTCTTATATTTAGGATCATTGTAAAGCTCACCTAATTTATTTTCCAATTCATAGTTATCAAATATAAAATTATTGTTAATAACCATAATAGAAAGTAATAATTTAATAAAATCAGTGTTAGATATACTTGACATTTCGACTATCATAAAACCTCCTAGTACCATTATATCATATATTTATTTAAAAAGATACCCTCATTAGATATTTAAAATAAGCTAAAATTTTTTATATTCATACAATATAGGGAAAGGAGAATTTTTATGAATGGAAATTACTCAAAAAAAGTTCAATGTATTATAGAAGAAGGAAAAAAATATAAAGATAAGCTTGTTTATATAGGTCCAACTGGACCTACTGGACCTCAAGGACCTGCTACTATTACAATTGGAACAACTACAACTGGTGAGTCTGGCACAAATGCAAGTGTAACAAATAGCGGTACTGATGAAAATGCTGTTCTAGATTTTGTAATACCTAGAGGTGACACAGGTGCAACGGGACCTCAAGGTGAACAAGGAATAGCTGGTATTCAAGGTCCAACTGGACCCACTGGACCTACTGGGCCTCAAGGATTACAAGGTGAGCAAGGTGAGCAAGGAATAGCTGGTATTCAAGGTCCAACTGGGCCTACTGGACCTACTGGGCCTACTGGACCTACTGGACCAGCAGCTGTTTCACAAACAAGTACTTATGGTCGTAAATACAATACAACAGTGACCCCTATATCACTAGAAGCAAATATAGCACAAGATGTACCGCTTGGTAGCAATGGGCCTTCTAATGGAGTAACACTAGGAACACAAAATAAACTAGTAATTACTACTGATGGAATATACAAAGTAGAATACTTTTTTTCTGGTAGTGCAAGTACAAATACAGAAGTTACTTTAAATGTAAAACAAAACGCTAATCCTATTGGAAGCACAACAATAACTAAAAACCTTACTGCAAATATTGATACTGATTTTGTAGGAAGTACCATTAATTCTTTTAATGCAAATGATCAAATAGGACTTACAATAAAATCTACTAATGTTGCAACCATATCACCTTCATCTGATACTAGTGCATACTTAAATATAGTCAAAATTTCTTAATTATTATAATTTTTTATCTTGTAAATTTTTTAATTTACAAGATTTTTATTATATCTTATACTAACTTATTTAATTATTATTATAAATTGCAGTCATTATAAAAGATCTTTTTCAAAATTGTTGATCATGCTATTTTTTTATGATATAATCCAGATATGAGGTGGTAACATGAACAACAAAAGTTTTAAAAACATTATCTATGATTGTATATATAACATACTTATGAGAGAAAATAAAGAGTACGCTACTCTACCAGAAATATATAATGAAGTAGCAAGCTTTCTTGAAGTTGAAAATAATAATATACTAAAAAGTAAAATAAGAGGAAGACTTCAAGAAAATTCAAAAGATTGTACTAGTTTCTGTGGAGATGATTTATTTCATACAGAAAAAATTAGATCTGGTAAATGGACTATAACGCATTATAAAAAATTGTACATAAGATATATAAATAATAAATATTTAATAACTAACGATGAATGGAATAGTGTTGAATGTGTAGACTGTATTAATGAATTTTATGAATTAGAAAAAAATCAAGATAATGTATTTAAAGGAAAATTAATATATGAATATGGTAAAAGAAAAGCTAAAATAATAATAAATGAACTAGAAATAATTAGAGGATTATTAGATAGAATTTCAATTAATAAAAAAAATGAAGGATATGGTAGCGCTTTTGAAGTATTTGCAATTTCTACATATTATAATATTGAATATGAAGAATGTATTAATAAATATATCATAAATGGTGATTATGATGGAAAAATTGATGCTATATATTTTAATAATGACGAAATATTTATATATCAAATAAAGCTTAATGAGATAAATAGTGATGATTTTAATATAATGAAAATTAATTATGAACAGTGTATTAAGGGTAAAATTCCAAATTATGGAAAAGATTTATATCATTATATAATAAAGCATAAAGATTCATTAAAAAATAAAAAAATACATTTTTGTAGTATTTCTAATAATTTAAATTATGATACTAATATTAAACCAAGTTATATATTTAATAAATATTTTGAAAATAAACTACTACCTATTGACAAAAATAATATTGAACTTAATATAATAAAACCATCTATAAAAATTGATAACATCTATCAGTACAATGTATCTAAAGATAATAATAATAATTTTTGCTTTTATATAGAAGCAGATAATTTAATTAAATATTTAATAGAAGCTCTTGGTGTAAATCCAAATAGTTATAATAATGTTACTATAGATATATCAAAATACTTTAATGATAATGTTAGAGGCATATTAAATACAAATAAAAACATGATTAAAACAATTGATATAGAACCTGAAAATTTTATAAAATATAATAATGGTATAAGTATTACTGGTCAAGTTATTGATACTGGTATTGGAATATTAATTAAAAATCCAGTAATTAATAATGGTCAACAAACAATAACAACACTTATTAGATATAATAAAAATCTAGATAAAATAATACTTCCTGTAAAAATAACAAATGAAACTGATTTTAATATAAAAAGTAAAATATCTAGATATTCAAATGAGCAATATAAAGTAAAATCAATTGATATGTTATCATTAAATGCTTATATTAGACTTATACAAAAAGAAATATATAATAAAGGAAAGTATTTCCTTGAAATATATTCATCAGGTAAAAAAAGTTATCATTCTACTATTACTAATTTATATAATAAAGAAGAAATAATTAGTTTATTAGATTTTATTAAATTATATTTTTCTATTATAAATAAAAAAGACTTGGGTAACTGGAAAAATAATCCTAATAGTCAAATTGAAAAAATTAATATAGATACAAAATTTGATCTAGATTTATCTATAAAAGTATGTAAAGCAATAAGTGATTATGAAAAATATATAAAAAATATAGATAATAAAAAGGATAAAGACAACTTAAAATCAGCTGATTTAGCATTTAAATATTTATTGTGCAACGAAAATTTAAACGAATTTGAAGCGCATCAAGTAATTAATTTAGTAAATGAAGAATATTTTTACAAAGATAGTCTTGAGAAAAGTAAACTAATTGATATATATAAAAGTTCTAATGTGATAGTAAAAATAGAAGAGCAATTAAAAAAGTTTAGAAAAAATAAAGATAATTCTAAACTTTGTATTTAAACTTTTTAACACAAAAACTATTTAGTATAAATAAAATAAATAAACCTATAAATTTAATAAAATAAAATTTATAATCTAATATACTAATAAATATATATAATATAATTGCCTCAAATATTAATCCAAAAATTCTAAGTAATATGAACTTTAACAGTTCACTACTATTGTTTTCATCTACTAAATCAGGCACATATTTTTTATCAACATAAAAAATAAATAGCATTGATAATATAAAACTAATTAAATTAATTAATTGCATTCCTACTAATTTATTATTAAATAGTAGCATTCCTATTAAAAAAATGATATAATTTAAAGCAAACGAAATAAAATATATAAATAAATGTAGTGCATAATTTTTATACTGATTCTTACTGCTTTTCAAAGTAACCACCCTGTTAATTGTACCACATTTAAAGATTTTTTGAAAGGAGATTATTAACATGACACAATTTTGTTCAGAATGTACTTATTTAGAAATTGATAATTTTAATGAAGCCGATTTATATGGTAAATTTTATTGTGAAAAGAGGCTTGAAAGACACGGCGCTAATGAATATGCCTGTGATAGGTTTTGCAAAGCTTATAGCAGAAGTTCTAATGTAAGTAACAGTGCGTATGAATATTCTAAATACCATGGGAGTTCCGGTTGTTATTTAACTACTATAATATGTAAAATATTAGGTTTTAATGATAACTGCATATATCTAAATAAAATGAGAAATTTCAGAACTAATATTCTTCAAAAAGATGAAAAATATAAAAGACTATTAGTTGAATATGATATAATTGGACCTAAAATAAGTAAGTTTTTAGAAAATGATCCATTAAATAAGCAAATAGCTTTAAATTGTTTTAATAGATATATTGTTCCTATTATAAATTATATAGATACTAATAAAGATATGGCCATAAGTGAATATATTAATATGACTAATATGCTTAAAGGATTATATAATATAAATTTAGAAGTTGATAATAAAGTTATTGAAAATGCTAAAATTAGCGAGTCAGGGCATGGAGTTTATGTCCTTAAAAGTTCTTACAACTAAGAACTTTTTTATTTTAGAAATAAAATTATAAATATTCCTAATATAAGACAGTATACTGAAAAATATACAATTTTACCCTCATTTACAATTTTTCTAAACCATTTAGTAACTATAAGAGTTAAAACAAAAGAAGTAAATGTTGAAATTAAATAATATATTAAATTGGCTCCACCAATTTCAATACTACTAAGTTCTAATACAAGTGCCGCTAAACTAATTGGAATATATAACATAAATGAATATTTAAATGCTGTATCTCTTTTAAGACCACTAAACATCCCACCAACAATAGTGGATCCACTTCTACTTATACCAGGAAACAATCCTAGTATTTGAAATATACCTACAATAATAGATTCAAAAAAACCTATATTATTATCATCTTTATTTCCCTTAAAGTTTCTAATTAAATATAATAAAATTGAAGTTATTATTAAAGATAATCCAACTACTTTAATATTATTTTCTATTTTTTCAAATACGTCAAAATAACTTACCAAAAGACCTACTAATCCTGCCGGAATACAACCAACAATAATCATATTTACATATTTGTATTCTAATTTATAATAACTATCTTTACTGTGTAAATATCTAAAAAATCCTTTTAATAATAGTGATATATCTTTTCTAAAAAGTATTAAAATGGCTATTAACGACCCAAAATTAGTAACTATTGCAAGAGTATTAAAATCTACATCTACATTCATTATATTTTTAAAAATCATTAAATGTCCACTAGATGATACAGGTATTGTTTCAGTAAACCCTTGTATAAATCCTAAAAATATATATTTTAATAATTTCATATATTCACCTACCCTAATTAATTATATATATAAACATTCTAAATATTAATTAATGTAATAAGATTTATTAGGTGAATTTAATGCTTTTTAAAATCTTTCTATTTTTAATAGGTTTTGGCCTCACGACTATAGGATTAATGTATATTATTTGTTATCTTAATTTGCTAAATTTAGGGTATAATTTTATAGAATATGTTAATTTTATTATTAGAAGAATAGAATGTATTAATGCAATAATAGGTATTATAATTATGATTATTGCTCTTTCTTTAGGAGGAAAAAATGAATTATACATATGATATTTATTTAAATTTTAATAAAATTCCATATGATTTTTTTGATTGGAATAAGAATGATAAATTATTACATATTAAAAAAATTCCAACAATAAAGGTAAACACAGAATTATTTAAAAAAATTATGAGTAGTGAATTTATTATAGATAAAGATCTACTATTATTTATAAATAACAAAACAGAACTATTTAGTAATAAAAATAACATTAACGGTATTCTATTTACAAATAATGAAGATATAATAACAGTTTTATTTGATAATAATGGAAAAAGTATAAAAAAATCATTTCTTTATATAGACGAAGAACTAGATGTATTAGAAGAAATGAAACAATTAAAGGAAAAAGAAATTAAAGTAACATTTATAAAAAGTGAAACAAATAGAATTGAAACAAGGAAACAAACTATTATGAAAAGGTTTATAAAGAGTGAACTGAGTAAAAATGATATTGACAGACTTAAATATATCTATTATGAGTGTTTTGGAAAAATTTTAAAAAGTGAGAGAAAAATATTAAGTGAATTAAATAATTTGCAAGCAAGCAGTAAAGAATTTAAAAAGATGTATGATGTTTTATTACTAACAACCAATAATAAAAATATGATATAATATTGTTGGTGGTTTTATGTTTAAAATTGAATCTCTAGATCATCATGGTAGAGGTATCACTAAAATAGATAATAAAATATCATTTATTGAAAATGCTCTACCTGGAGAAATAGTTGAAGTAAATATAACAAAAAATAAGAAAAAATACTTAGAAGGCAACGTAAAAAAATATATTAAATATTCAAAAAATAGAGTAACTGCTCCTTGTAAGTACTATAACTTTTGTGGTGGATGCAACATTATGCATTTAAAATATGCAGATCAACTTAAATTTAAAGAAAACAAAGTAAAAAATATTTTAAAAAAATATTTAAACAAAGATATTAAAATTAATCCTATTGTTAAAAGTGATAATGTTATACATTATAGAAATAAAGTTACATTCCATGTAAAAGAAGATATTGGATATTATGAAACAGATAGTAATAATTTAATTAAAATAGATAATTGTATACTAGCGGAAAAGAAAATTTTTGATATATTTAAATATTTAAAATTATTAAAGTTAAATAATATTAATAAACTTACACTTAGAACGAATAATAACAAAATTATGTTAATAATAGAATCTAGTACTAACAATATAAATATTAATAATATTAAAGAGTATTTCGATTCAATATATTTAAAATATAATAATAAATATATACATTTATATGGAGATAAAGAAATTAAAATGAACCTTGAAAATTACTTATACTTAATTTCACCAGATTCTTTTTTTCAAGTAAATAAAAATGTAACAATTAAATTATATAATTTGATTAAAAGTTATATAGATAAAAATGAATGTGTGCTTGATCTATATTGTGGAACAGGGTCTATTGGTATATTTATTAGTGATAAATGTAGTAAAGTTTTAGGAATTGAAATAAATAAATATGCTATTAATAATGCTATGATTAATAAAGAAATCAATAATATACATAATATAGATTTTATATGTAATGATAGTGGTAAAGCAACAGAAAAATTAAATTTTAATCCTGACGTAATTATTATTGATCCTCCAAGAAATGGATTAAATATACAAACTATTAATAATATTTTAAAATACAACTCTAAAAAAATAATTTATGTTTCATGTGATCCGATGACACTGGTAAGAGATTTAAAAGTATTTAGTGATTTATATGAAATTGCTTCTATAACCCCATTTGATATGTTCCCAAATACACATCATGTGGAGAGTGTTGCAATACTGCAACGAAGAAAAATTAAAAAATAATTTTTTTATTCTCAACTAAAAAAGAAGATTATATTTTGATATAAAATTTGATTAACTTTTCATTAACATTTAGAAGATTACTTAAGTATAATAGGTTTATTCATATCATATTTATTGTGCATGAAACATATACTAATCAAAATTTAATTTAAAAATTTATAAAAGAATATACAGTTTTAACGTTATATTATAAAACAATGAGGTTTACTATAGGTTGAAAATATTTTTACTGTAAATTTCATCTAGAAGTTATAGAATATTAAAACAAAGTATTTAAATTGGGTTCAAGTAACTCTAATTTTTTTGTTATATATTTTATCTATTATTAATTAAATTGTGGTATAATTATATAAAGATACGGTGTTAAATTTATTTTTTTAAAGAGGAGCAATAGGTGAAATTTTTATGAAAAAAATTTATATTATTACAGGTGCAAATGGCTTTTTAGGTAATAACATTATAAGAAAATTAGAGCAAGACGATGATAATGAAATCAGAGCTTTTGTGTTAAAAAATGATTCTATAAAATCGTTAGAAAACTTAAAATGTAAAATATACTATGGTGATGTAGCAAAAAAAGATTCTTTATCATCGATTTTTGAAAACACAGATGGGAAGCAAGTATTTGTAATTCATTGTGCAGCAGTTGTATATATAAAATCAAAATATAATCCACTTGTTTATAATATTAACGTAATTGGTACTAAGAATATAGTAGATAAAGTTTTAGAATCAAAAGCAAAACTTATCTATATTAGTAGTGTTCATGCAATTCCAGAAAAGCCTAATAATGCATTAATAACTGAAATAACTAATTTTAATCCTATTAATGTTAAAGGATTATATGCGAAAACGAAAGCAGAAGCTTCAAAATATATTATGGATATGGTAAAAAGCAAAAATTTAGATGCTTGCATCATTCATCCTTCTGGAATTATAGGCCCAAACGATTTTGGTAACAGTCACTTAACACAATTAGTAAAAAAAGTATCTAGTGGTAAACTTTTTGCTTGTGTAAAAGGAGGATACGATTTTATTGATGTAAGAGATGTAGTAGACGGGATTATTAGTGCATGTATGAAAGATAATAAAGGGGAATGCTATATTTTATCTAATAGATATATAACTATTAAAGAATTAACTAATTTAATTTGTGATGTACAAAGAAGAAAAAGAATCAAAATTATATTACCAATAGGTCTTGTAAAATTAATAGTGCCAGTGTTTGAAATGTATTATAATTTAAAAAAGCAAACACCTCTTTTTACAAAATATTCTTTATATACTTTATCTTCTAATGCTAATTTTAGTAACAAAAAAGCAAAAGAAAGCTTAAACTTTAAAAATAGAGATATAAAAGATACCATAAGAGATACGGTTGAGTGGATTAATAGATTAAATAAAAATTAACGCAATTAGTATATTTATTAAATATTTATAATACTAAATTTATTTTGTAAAATAAAATACTCAAAGCAAATAACTCCATAAGAACATTTAAATTTAACTAATCTCAAATTAATTCAACACTTACTAAGTTAGTTTGTCACTAGAATAAAAAATATTTTAAACTGATATTACTAATAAAAATAATATTATTTATTAAATATAAAGATACATTTTAAATTAACATTGTATTTTTTTATTTTTTTTTGTATACTTTATATATATTATAGAAGTTAGGTGTATGTATGAAAGAATTATATAAAAAATATATTAATAAAGATCACTCATTTGATAAATTAACAATGTTAGGAATATTATGCCTGATTATAGTTATTTCTGGGATGTTTGGGTTTATTTATGAGTTTATATTTTATTATTTCAATAGTGGTATGAAACAGTTCTACTGGAGGGGTGGAAACTTTCTACCTTGGATTAACATATACGCAACAGGATCTATACTTATTTATTTTTTAACATATAAATATAGAAAAAATAAATTAAAAGTATTTTCTATTAGTTTTATTACTTGTGGAATATTAGAATATATAGCAGGGCTATTTATGTATGTTGTACATAATGGTGAAAGATGCTGGGATTATAATAAGGAAATACTTAATTTTGGCAATATACATGGTTTTGTTTGTCTAAGAAGTGTACTTTTTTTTGGAATATCAAGTTTATTACTAATATATGTAATAGTTCCACTTACATTCTATCTAGCAAGAAAAATGAATAAAAAAACATTTTTAATTATAAGTATTACGCTATGTTCTATTATATTAATTGACGAATTTTATAACTTGTTTTTTGCTAGATTGTTTAAATTACCAAGAGCTTCAAGTATCTATAAAAAATTAGGCATAAAATATCTAAAGTTTAAATAAATGTAAAATATTGTATAATGTGTTTTTTAAACTCATAATTTTACAATATTTTTATTTTTATTTGATATAATTATGTTAGAAATATAAGGAGGTATTATGCACTATAGTATTAAAGAATATAAATATGTATTTGACACACCGGCAAAAAGACAACAAGAACTTGCAATAGTATCAAAAATAATGTTTCTACTAAATAATAAAGTTTTTAGTTCATTAGATGATTTTATGAATAAAATTAAAAATTATAATATGTTTTTAGATCAAAATAAAATGAACATTGTAATGAAACATTTTGGATCTTTTGGTAATGAACTAAAAGAAGAAGATTATCAAAGAATATTAAATCAAATGAAAATGCTTACACTTGATAAAAAATCATTTAGTATGGAAAATGTTAGAACAGCAAATTTACTAGATGAAAAATATAATATTTATACTGACAAAAATGGTGAAACAACTATAATGGAAGATGCGAGCAAGCATAATCTAAATACGCAATTTGAAAGAATGCAACAAGAAAACACAAAATATCAAAGTGCAAACAAATACTCTAATACAAAAGAAATGATAAAAGATTTTGATAAAAATATTAAAGAAAGCATAAAACCGATTCCGCTTTTAAATATTAATAAGGAAGACTTAACTTATCTTCAAAATATGGTTTTACATGCTGCTTTTGATTACGAACTTGATCATAGTGAAAAGCTTTCAATTGATTTTGAAAGAGGAATCGTGGTAGATAGCAAAGGCAATTTATATAAGTTAATTTATAAAAATAACGAAATTGGTCTATTGAATGAAAAGGGAGATGAAATACCTTTTAGTAGAAAAGAAGAAATGGAAATAGATAGAGGGCATAAACAATTTGTGTTTACGCCAAATAAACAAGGTAGTGAAGTATGAATAATGAAATTAAAATGAGGTTTGATCCTAATACAGGAAAACCATTAGATAATATAAGTGAAAATACACAAAATAACAATATGAAAATGAGATTTGACCCTAATACAGGAAAACCAATAAATGATATAAATAAAAATACAGTAGTACAAGCAAATACTAACAATGCAGAAACTAGCATTAATGATTCTTTATCTCAAAGTAATGTTACTAATATTAACAATATACCTACGGTTGATCAATCAGCTAATGAATTTATTAATAATACACAAACTATAAGTTCAGAAAGAATTGAGAAAAAAAAGGGAGGACTTAATTATACTTTTATAATTATTCTATTTATAGTTATTCTAATATCAATTATTTTCCTATTCCCTTATTTAGCCAAATTATTATTAAGATAAAAAAGTTCTATATCACTGATATAGAATTTTATTTTATTTTAAGAACTTGACCTATAGTCAAAATATCACTACTTAAATTATTTAAACGTTTTATTTCACTAACAGTTGTATTATAATTTTGAGCTATTTTATATAAGCTATCTCCACTCTTTACAGTATAAGTATTTGATGAAGATGAAGACTTTAACGGTACTTTAAGAGTTTGACCTATTGAAAGCATAATACTATTTAAGTTATTAAGCCTTTTTAATTCATCTACTGTTGTATTATAATTTTGAGCTATTTTATATAAGCTATCTCCATTCTTTACAGTATAAATTTGAGTATCATTGATTTTTGGAATTTGCAACTTCTGACCTATTGATAAATTAGTATTAGTTAATTTATTAATGTTTATTATATCATTTACATTTACACCATATGCATTAGCTATTTTATATAAATTATCTCCACTTTTCACAATATAAATATTATCCTTATCCTCTTGTTGAACCTCAACTGGAATTTTTAAAATTTTGCCAACAGACAATAAAGAACTTGTTAATCCATTAATTTCCTTTAGCTCTGACACAGAAACATTAAATTTTTTTGCAATACTCCACAAACTATCTCCACTTTTTACAGTATAGTATTTTTCCCCATCCACTGGAACGTATGATAAATTTAAATATTCAAGTAATGCCCTGACTACAGCTTCAGCATACTTTTCCCAATTATTTTTAAGTTGATTTACATCATCACCTTTACTATCAAGGAATCCATATTCAACAGTTATGGGCTGAGTATTTCCTGTGTTCCTTTGCATAAAATAATAGTCTTTTGAAGTATTACTTGGTAATCTTCTTTGATAAGCTTTTCTAACGTTTTGCCCCTCTTTTTCAAGTTCAGATAAAATCAAATTAGGTAGTGCAGAATTATTTCTTAAAGCATAAATTACCTCAGCGCCATCGCCACCTGCCGATAATCAATGTGTAACTAACTGTTGTTTTTTTCTTCTTTTGCTTTAATATATTTATCTAATTCTTCTTTAGATACATTAATTTCTACTATTTCTAATAGATGATTTTCTATGGCTGGTTCAAATCTATTTGACATTTTTTCTTTCATTATAGTAAATCTATCACTATTCATATTAAATAATATTTTTTCTAATTCTCCTTCAAATTTAGGTAAAACTAAAACCAATTTACAAGGTATCTTAGTGAATTCCTTATATAATTCAAGAGTTCTTAACATGTAGTGAAGTTGATAAGGAAAATCTAACATGAATGGTGTAATTTTAACTTCATAAAAGATTTTTTCATTTAAATTCGATTTTAATGCGTCAAATCTTGCTTCATTCTTCATTATATTATCATCTACGAGCTTGTTGTTAATTAGCTTAATATCGTATTGAATGTCATAACTCGAAATATTGTTATCAGTGTCTAATGCTTTCTTTAACATGAATATTTCTAAATTACGTCTATATTTATAACGTTCTGATGCAGGCACTTTATAATCTTTATTAACAACTTTAGTCTCAAAATCTCCTGATTCTAAATTATCAACATTTTTATTAATATCATCTATATTTGAGGAACTAATAGTACTAAAAGAATTTGGCAAAAATATATTTTGACTATTTGAATTCTTAATATTAGTAATTTGTTCCAATAATTTTATATTAGCATCTTTTAAATCTTCATTTTCTTTTTTTACTTCTTTCACGTTTTTAGACAAAGATATTACTTTCGGTATACTAAGATTATCAAACATCTCTGACAACGCTAAGATAACTAATAAACTTAAACAAATTATTATCTCAAAGGTAATTTCATATTTAGTATTCGAAAATATAAAATTAACTATTATCAAGGCTGTAATAAATATTATTAAAGCTATAATTATTTTTTTATTATTTTTACTGCTTTCCATATAATATCTCCTATTTCATTTCAATTTCTTTTTCTTCAATATATTCGTAGTTTAATGCATTATTACTAGTAACTACGCTCTCACCAAGTTCATTTTCTAAATCTTTTCTTGCATTACCAGCAATTTTCCCACCGCGCCTTGCTACATCAATATTTTCATTTAAACCTTTTGGATTTTTCTTTTTAGCAATTTCTCTAGTTGCTATTTCACCTAAATCAGCAAGTGCTACTTCAACATCAGTCATATTATCTCTTAATGATTCTTTCCTAAGTCCTTTAAATGATTTATATTGTTTTGCAGTCATTCCAGACCATTCTTTATAAATTTCATTTGTTAGGATTGCATATTCTTTAGATTCAGTTATTCCACCATCTTTCCATACATCAGTAAGTTGTTTTCTGTCTTGAATACCCTTAATTCTTTTTGCAATCCATTTTTCATCATAACCTTTGGCTCTATATAAGTCTATCGCTCTTTGTGCTGCTAGTGATGGGTCAAATGTCTCATCTATTCTTTCGCTTCCTAATTTTGCTAACCATTGCTTAATTGGTTCTGCATTCTTACTTGGAACTGATTCAATAATTCTAAACATTCCTTCAATATCAACAACATCAGTCATACGATATTTACCATCTTGAGCTTTTAATTTCAACTGTCTAGTAATACTAGACGTTTCAAAATTTTCTTCCTTTTTTAGTTTATTTTTTAACCAGTTCCAATATTTTCTGGGTTCACTACTATCAGCGAGTACTCCAACAATATCCACGACACTTATAAAGTATTTTTCTTGTTCCTTATCCCAAATAGTTCTAATTGTTTCATTATTAAATATTTTATTTACTAAATGCATTTTATCTTGATTCATTGATTACCTCCTTGCTAAATTTATTTTAATTCTACTTTATCAAAATTGATTAATTCACTTACTACATCTTCATTATTTATTTTGCTTTGTTTACCTTTATATATGGTTAATTCATTATTCTTAATTTTACAATCTAATGTTAAATAATAATCATTGGTTGTATATACTATTACCTTATCATTGCCAATTATTCTATATGACTTGTTCATTACAATATTAGAACCATAACTTAATATCAAAGAAAAAAGTAATAAAACTATATAAAATGGTACTATTTTTATAGTATTTGACAAATCAATTAAATCATATTTTTTATTTTTTTCTCTTTTATCAATTTTAAAGAAAATAACTGACATAACTATTTCTATTGCAATTAATGCCAAAAAGTTAAATATTAACTGACATAATGAATACTTATAATTTAATGAAAATACAACAATTATATTTGAAACTATAATTAATAAAATATTAAAAACAATAGTTCTTAATTTAACATTCATTTCTTTCTTATTAAATAATTGCATATAGCAATACATTAATGATCCAAAACATAATAATATTAAAATAGAAAAACCAAAATTATATAGAAATCCTAATTCGTTATTATTGAATAGTTCATATGAAATACCATAATAATCAAAATAAAAATTAGAATAAATATATTTTATAAATCTTAATACAAATGATGTTGTAACTGTTAATCCAGTTAGTAATGCTACTATCCAACCATAATTTTTTTGTAAAAACTCAAATATTTTATCTTTATTTTTCATAATATCACCCCCAATAGTTTCTTCGTATAAGTAGTTTATCATTTTTTTATGTACACCTCGTCGCAAGTTGCGACAAAGTTCTAATTATTTAATATACTAAATTTATAGATAATTTCTATATTTTTATCTTTATCTATAATAATTTTATCAATTAAGGATTGTATTAACTCTCTTGATGGATTATCAATATCAATTAATTCTCTAATTTTATTTTCATAATCTTTTATTTCAGACTTATTAATTTGCTTTTCTTCTTTTGTATCTTGTAGACTTTGGATTTTTTCTCTTGTTCTAATTAAAGAGTTTTCTGTTTCTCTAGATATTCTTAAATACATTTCTTCTGATACTATTCCATTAAATTTATCTTGATATAGCATATCTAGTTTACTAATTAAATCTTTTTCTTGTTTTCTTAACTCATTTATTTCATTATTGACATTACTATTATCTTTTTTATTAATATTTTTAGATATTTTAGTTATATCTAATTTTTTTAAATACTTTTTACAAGTATTTTTTATAACTTCAAGTAATGCTTGTTCTAATTTGTCATAAGGCATAAAATGTGGTTCACACATTCTTCTTTTAGGATCTCTTGAATATCTATTACAATTAACAGTCCAATAATCGTGATTTTTTCTATATGATACTGTTAAAGTATTTCCACATTCCTTGCAAAATAATAAGTTTTCAAACAATCTTTTATCTCTTTTAGTAATATTAGAAATATTTGTTCTTTTAACATTATTTTGAATACTTTCAAAGATAAATCTATCTACTAGTGGTTCATGAGTATTTTTAACAATATCCCAATTACTTTTAGGTAATGCTTTTTTCTTATTAGATTTATATGATACTTTAGTTTGTACACTTTGTACCATATCACCGACATACATTTGATTTTTCAAAATCTTTTTAACAGAAGAAATAGTCCACATAGGATTATATTTAACTTTTGAATTAGGATTCTTTCTCTTCAAACTGCTAGGTGTTTTTATATTATTATCATTCAAATAAGTAGTTATTTCAGAAAGCCCTACTCCGTTATAAGCCATATCAAATATCTTTTTTACTACCCATGAATACTCTGGATCTGGTATTAAATGCCCTTTATCATTTGGATCTCTTAAATATCCATAACTTGGAGCACTTCCAATAAATTTACCATTTCTTCTCTTGTCATTTAAAACATTACGAATTTTAATAGAATTTTGTTTACTATAGTAATCATTACAAGCAAATAACCATGTTGCTGAATCATTGCTTGCTTGATTTATTGCGTTATCATATCCTTCCAACATAGAAATAAATCTTATTCCATTTTCCGGAAAGAAAGTTTCAACATAATATCCTGTTAAAATATGATCTCTACCTAATCTTGATAAGTCTTTTACTACTACAAGATTAATTCTTTTAGCTTTAATATCTTCAATTAATCTTTGAAATCCCGGTCTATCAAAAGTAGTACCAGAATATCCATCATCTACATATTCATCTACAAAAATAAATCCTTTTTCTTTGATAAAATTCATTAGTATATTTCTTTGATTAAGGACGCTCTCACTTTCAGATTCGTAAGATTTACCTTCATCAGCTTCTGATAATCTTATATAAATTCCTGCTTTGTAGTAATCTGGCATCACATTTAAAGTGTTATACAAGCTTACTCTCCTTTCCTTGTTGTATAACAACTAAAGCCAATTAAATTATACCATACAAATTTAATTTGGCACATTGTATCAGTCACTATTTACCTTACTTTTAATAAATTTAATTACCAGTTCATTAAAATTAGGAGAATCATCTTTGAAAGTTTCTATTATATTAAACATAAGCCACCTCATTTAAGTTTATGAGTGTCTTTATCAATTTATATCTTCCTCCATTTCTTTAAAACTTTCTAGCATTTTCTCCATCTCTTCTTGTTCTTCTTTAGTTGCTTCTTTTGATTCAATAGGTTCACCATGCCAGTATTCAATACCAAATTCATCAACATAATAAATTTTATCTAATATATCTCTTTTATTTCTATTATATTTATTATAATGGTTAAAATTATTTTGAATACTAGTATTAGCATTTTTTTGAATACTTGTTATTCTTTTCTTTAATACCTCAGATAATTTAATTATCCTCTTTGAATTAGTTGTTTCACTATTATTAATTTCTATATCAATATATCCTTTTTTTTGATAAACTACTTATACTTTTTGATACAGTTGGTTTAGTACAATCAAATTTCTTCATAAAATACCTATTAGTAGGCCAACAATAGCCATTTTTCTTACATAGTGACACAATGTCTATTAATAATATTCTCTCAAAGTAAGTTAATCTATTATCTCCTAATACTGATTCTAGTAATACTAAACTTATAAATGGTTCTTTTTCCATTATTTCTCCAATATAAGATTATCAAGCTTAGTAGTTCCATATTATCCTCCTTTCTTTGCCAGTCTTTTTAGGAACACATAAAAAGAACTGAACACATTAGTCCATAACAAAAATAAGGGAATATTTCCAATCTTTTTTGTTGGATTAATATGTATTCAGTTCTTCACTGATTAATTATCATACATTATTCTTTAATGTATAATAAAGCTTTCTAATTTCTTTTTTAATATTTACTATTTTATATTTATATATGTTTATATGTAATAGTCACATTCCCGTATGACTATCATAATTATAACACTAATTGCTACATTTTCAACATGCAATTTTTCGACAATATTCGACAAAAATTTCTTATTTAATTTAACTTTCATTATTTATTCTGTTAAACAAACAATCTGTTATATTTTTCAATGTATCACTACCTGATAATAATTTATTCTCTAATTCATTTAAAGTATCCATTGTTAATCCATTAAATACTAAATTATCATCTACATCATCTATTTTTAATGCTTCTTTTACACTATCGTTAAATAATTTTACTACATAATTTACCATAAGTAACTGTTTTTTTCTCATTCTAATCAGGCTATATACGTAGTATATATCTGTATAATTTCTTTCATTAATACTTAAATATAAAAAATCTTTAGTTGATTTTAGTACTTCATTATTAACCAATTCATTTACATATAAATAGTTTCTAGAATAATTTTTGTCAGTATAATCCTGCTTAAAATTTGACGAATCAAGTTTTTTTAATCGTTTTACAATCTTTTTTCTCTTATGTTCTGATAAAAAACTTAAATTCCATTTAAAATTTTTTACTAAAATAATATTACCTGTATCGTTCTTTTTTTCTGATAAATATAATTTGTTTTTTTCTAGGTAAAAATATAATTTTATATTACCATTAAAAAAAAGCTTGTATATTAGTTCTTCTATAATTCTATCCAAATCATAAAAATTAAAATATTTTAATATTTTACTTTTAGAACCTTTAGTATAAACAAAATAGTTACGGTAGTCTTTACTTAGTGATATAAAAGCGTGCTCACAAAAATCTCTCATAACTATTACCAATTCAGTATTCATACTTTATCACCTTATTTTCTTTTATTCATCAAAAAACTTTACTTTAAATTTATCTGAATCATCAACTTCTGGATTAACATAATAATAAACAAATATTTCATAAAAATTATTATAAAATTCACCATATAAAAAAGTAAAATTACTAAGTAGTTTATCACTACTATCAACTACTTCTTGAGAAAATGGTCCAATACTTCTATATTTTAAATAATTACTATTTTTTACAAAGTGCTGAAATCGTAATTTAAAATCTGATTTTAATATGTCAACGCTAAATATATTAGAATCAATAGATGCTGTCGCTATTAATTTTTTCATAAATAATTCTTTATCTTTCGAAACACTTACAATTTTTTGAAAACTACTATTAACTAATTTTTCCCATTCTTTTCTATTTGTTAAATGAGAATAATATATTACATAGCCGCTTATATCCATAAATTGTAACATCGGTATTTTATATTTACTCAATTTATAATTATCGTTATAATTTACATCAATAATTTTATGAATAACTTCATCACAAATGATAGTAATCATAATAAATTTTTCATACAATTTTTTAAATCTATCAAAATCTTCATTTAAAATTGCATTAAATGTTTCTTGACACAAATTATAAAAACATTCTCCATAAAAATCTATATTTTCATCTCGATAATCATACTCATCTACACTTAATGCTGCAACTACATCTGAATATAAAAGTAATGAAGAAATATACATATTTTCCTTTTCTTTTTCAATTTTTTCCAAATCTATCTGCTTATATTTAAAATTAATATTTAGTTTGTTAATTTTATTTAATGTTATTGATAATTTATCTATTGAATTTTCCATTTTTTTAGACATTTCAATAATTCTAGATAAGATAATACAAGCGCTTATTTTATTATTATTTTTATATAGTTTTTCTCCTAAATTTCTCATATCAGTAATGATTTTAGGAAAGCTTTCTATATACTCAGCTATATATTTATTTAATTCCCAGAATATATATTCTTTAATATAATAATCTGTTGTTATATATTTTCTTTCATATTTCTTTTCAAATCTCAACTTTTTAATCAATTCATTTGTTCTAGTGGAACTTAAAATAAAATTATTTGTACCAATACTATTCACAAATTCATCAACATTTTTTGTACAAAAATCTATTTGTGCATATAAATTATCAACATAATTTGTATAATCTAAAATATAATCAACATATAATAGGCTAACTAAGTCCACAATTAAAATTATTTTATCATCTTCATCTTTAAATAATACCTTATTGGAAATAATAGTATTAATTATCTTTTTGTTAGTATTGTTCCAATAATTAAAATCTCCACTATTTTTTAATTCTGTAAAATGTAAATGATAACAATTTAGTATTTCATATAATTTATATTTTTCACATTGACTAGATAAGTACTTTATTGACTTAATAATAATGTTTGTAATAATATCTTCAAAAAAATAAGTGTTTTTCTCAAATGTGGGTCTTAAGGAAGTCCCAGTTTGAATTCCCATTTTTACCTCAAAAAAATCTGCTTCAAACCAATTTTTAGGTTTTACTTTGTCATCATACCATAAATCATCAAATGGAATTACATTTTTTTCAGAGCAATATATTGATAATAAATCAATAATATAACCATTAAATTCACCTAATCCCTTTATATCATTTTCTTTAACAAAAGAATCATATAATTCTTCTAATATACCAATTTTTGTTTTAATTGCATTTCTATAAGATAAAATTATACTATCACTTTTTGAATGTTTAACTGCAATCTTTAATTTATCAAAATAGTATAATATTTCTTGACACATATCTAATGTGATATAATTTATGTTAGTAAATCCAAATATTCTTTTTGATAATATAATAAAAACAATTATAATACGTATTGTTAAGAAAAAAGTAACTATAACAATTAAAAAGTTTAATTTAATACTAAATGAATAACATAGTAACTCTATTATTAATAATACTAGATAATTAACTATTGATTCAAAATACTTTCTATTCATGTACTCATTTAGAATTGATGATGATATTTTTGTCGTTAAGTTTGAATATTTTGAAGAAAATATACCAGATAAATTAGAAAAAAACAATGCTGTTAAAAAACTTCCAACACCTAAACATGCAACTAAATAATTAAAATAATTATTAGAATTAAAATTTATAATATTCTTTAAAAAATCTATTATTTTTATATACAATGAAATATTAATACTTAACAATACTTTTTGTATTAAAAATAATACTAATAAAAAAGATACATTATATATTATTTTTTTTAAATACTTTACAAATACATATTTTTTTTCAAGATTAATAAACTTTTTTATATCTTTGAACCGCAGTATTATTCTTTCATAAAAAACTGCTTTTTTCTCTAAATTATGCATTTTTTTAAAGTGCTTATCAACAGTTTTTTTATTATATATTTTATTGATTCTCATATAACACCTCCTACTACATAAAAAGCGCAATACAAAAACTTAAACAAGTATAAGCCTGTACTAGCGCTCTTTTATTATCTATTTCCTTTTGCTCTATTATGTGTCTGACATAGCATTTGACAATTATCTATATCTGTAGAACCACCTTTACTCCAAGCAGTAACATGATCTGCATCCATTTCTTTTAATTCCCAAATTCTATTTTTATTATTATCATTTCCTATTGCACATAATGGACAATTACTTATATCTTTTAATTTTGCATCTTGAGTTTGTTTTTCATATACGACTCTCTTTGTATTATCATCAAATACTCTAATATTTAATAGTTTAGTATCCTTGCATCCACCTAAAATATATTCACATATACCTTTAGTATCTTGAACTTGTGGATCAGCATATAATTTACATAATATTTCAGAAACCTTATTAGGATCATATGAATTATTATGATATGTTTCATATAATCTTCCCCATTCAAGACTTCTCATGTCGGATTTTACATCTTTAAATACAGTTGATGCCCAAGTTATTACAGAATTGAAATATGTTCTTAATTCTGTAATATTAGTATCAAATCTATGTTGACTCATGTAACTATCAATATTACCTTTACTTACCCAATTAAGCGCTGTTGCAAGATATTCTTGCCTATTCACATCACCTTTTATATATGCGCTCCATTTTTGAATATTTGCATTCTGAGAATTAGAAAATTCTTCACGAGCCATAGTTACAAAAGGTCCAGAATAAATAGCATTTAATAATTCTTGATTATTTAGTGGAACACCTACAATATTAATTGTTTTAAACCATTCTTTAATTTCTGATTCTTCACCCTCACAAATATAAATTGTTAATTGTGAATCGAGAATCTTATCTTGTAAATTTTTAGCAAGTCCATCAAAATATTGCTCCATACCATGTTCATCTTTAATAGCAAATTTATTAGTAATAAACCTACCAAAACTTGTTACTCTCTGTTGACCGTCTAAAATTTCATATTTATCTTCACCAACTTTAACAAAATATAACAAGCCTAGAGGATATCCTTTTAATAACGAATCAATTACAGCGACATCTCTTTTTCCATCAGCATAAATATAGTTTCTTTGATATTCAGGTTGAATAGTTAATTTACCACCCCATCCAAATAATCCTTTACCTTCATACTCATTATAAACAAATCCTTCATTTATATCTCTAACAGTTAAATCAGTTTTCAATATTGTTTTCATTATTTTCCTCCTTAAATTCTATTAATATTCTAGCATATACTCTTTTACCATTTATTAATGGACATGCAAGTCTTTCTCCTTTAAATGGAATGCCGACAATAAAAGCATCATATCCAGCTGATGCAAGAAGTCCAACAATCCTAAATTGCTCTGGATTATATTTATCCAAAAAAGTAATTGGGACTCCCATAACACCCTTGTAATCTGACGGAATTGAATCTGTAAAAGAAATATCAATAGCATCATAATTATCGTATTTTGGATATCCATGTTCCCTTATTTGTTTATGTTTACTATATTTTAAATTATCTTCCATTGTCATTAATTGTAATGGTTGATGTCTCCTTCCATGTTCTATATTGGTAAGCCATAAACAATTATTAGTAGAAACTATTCTAAGTCCTTCTTCATTTATGCGTGCTTCTGTACCATACAATTCATATGATTTTGGGACAATAAATCCCGAAATCCATCTACCCATTCCATTGCCTAACCATGCTCTATTCGTTCTTATCAAAGTAAATACTTCTTTATATGATATGCAATTAATATTGCCAATTAATAAAAATTGTTTGTTTGCTTCTACTACCCACGATAAAAATTCTCTAAATAAACTAAATGGTGGATTAGTGATTATTATATCAGCTTCATTGCGAAGTTTTTTTACTTCTTCAGATCTAAAATCACCATCACCTTCTAGATAATCCCACTTTAAATCTTCAATATCTATTCTTCCTGAATTATTTTCATCTCTATCTAAAATAAATACCTTTCCATGTGTTTTAGTTTTATTTTTATCAAATTTTGGAGATTTTTCTTCAAAAAGCGATAGCTGAACCATTACATGTTCTTTTTTATCATTTGCATAACTAGTACTTATAAGTTTTTTTAATCCAAACCTTTCAAAGTTTTGTGCAAAAAATTTTGTAAAATTGCTCCATTCCGGATCATCACATGGAAGTAAAACTATTTTGTCTCTAAACAAATTAGGATTATATTCTAAATATGCATTAACCTCCTTTTGTATATCTGAATATAATGTATAAAACTCATCATTTTTTGATTCTTTTGCCTTCTTTAGCATTTCTCTTTTTGGCATATAATCACTTCCTACTAACTAAAATTTTTTCTAATTTATGCTCTAATTGATATAAAGTATTTCCACTAGATACATCTCCACCTAAATCTTCAAGTGCTGAATATAAGATTTGACGTTTTGATGGATTTGAATTATTTGGTACCCCAATATCCGTATTTTTCTCATATATACCTAAAGTTCCATCCTCATTTGTTTTAGAATAATAATCTTTTCCAGTTAAACTTGAATGAAAACTAATATTTTTAAAATGATGTCTATTTTTTGACAACATTAAAGCATCTTTCTTATCTTCTATTTCCTTTGCTGTTTCTTTCCATAGATGAAGTCTATCAGTTGTTCCATTTATTTCAGTCATACTTTCAAATGCAGAATACATTTCTTCTGGACTCATATGGTAGAATTCTCTTACTCTAATTTTATCTCCTATTTTTTCTTTACTTCTAAGTTCTGGATTTATAGTATCTATGAATTTGTGTAATTTTATATCAGTTAATCTCTCAGTTACATCAAAAGTTGCATAAATATGAAAAGAAAAAGGAACCGCTTCAGAATTATTTAACTGTTTTACTCTTAGTTCAACATCATCTGCATATCCAATTTTGATATATTCTGGAAATGATGGATTAGTTAATATATAAATTACACCACATTTTTCTTTCATACACTCTCACTCCTAAAGTTTCAACTCAATAATATTATATCATATAATTCAACAATTTTTTAATTTTGACATTGAAATACCTACAAATTTTAAAATAGGGTTTGGGAGTAATCCCAAAAAAGAATTTTGTATGGGAGTACAAATTCAGTGCTGGCTAGACAATAATATAACTCACAAATCAAGATATAGACTAAAATTAAGAAATAATATATAATTATTTTGGTGATAGAAATGAGAACACATAGAATTATTTTTTGGACAACTTTATTATTATTTGTTATAGGTTTCCCAACAATATTCAGCATTAACTTTAATGTTGATATTAAAAACATTTTGATAGGTATAATATGCAGTAGTTTAGTTGCTGCTATTGTTGAACTACCTAATTTATTAAATTATAAATCAAACATTAAATCTAATATTTATGATGGTCTACTATCTTCAAAAATGTTTCTTTTGCAATATAATAATAATATTGATAAAAGATTAAAGGATAAAGATTTCAAATATGTAAATTATGGAGCATATTACTTAAATAGCATAAGTAATTATATTAATTTATACAATCAAACTGATAATACAATTTTTATTGAATATGGTTCTAAGAAAAAAGATTTTTTAAAAAGTAAAAAAGACTTCTATAACCTATATAATTTTGTTAATAATGAAACTCTTTTACTTGAAATTTCTAGAATAAAAGTAGAATTAAAAGAATATACAATAAATGATGTCTACAATCAGTTAAAATCTGTAAAAAATGCTAATAATAACTTAATTACAGAAATAGATAAAGTAGCAAAAAAATTATTAAGTAAAAAATATTTGAAATACTATGAAGATAATTCTATTAGAATTATTAATATACTAAAAAATGAAGCTATTAAATAACTTCATTTTCTTTTTCAATAATATTTCTTTAATATCATTGGATTATCTTTTACTATTATTAAATTATATTTTATTCTTAACATTTCTTTTATCTTAGGTATAAGCCTACTAATATCACATCTACAATTAAATATATCTATGGCAGAGTTAATATAATTTATTAAATTACATTCTGATAAACAATGTCTACTATATGTATTTGCTAAATAAAATGCTACTAGATCTGGAATAACATAATTATTTAAATAATCATTAACATTGTTATAGAATGGTAAATATATTTTTTCAAATTCTTTATCAGTTATATCACACATAGATATACTCCTTTAAAATTATTTCTTCTGCTATATTTTTAATATTATTCATTTTACCTATCCATAGCATTTGATTACTACTTTTTAATTCTTCAGTAATATTTTCTTTTTCAGTGAGTTCTTTAATTAACTTCTGCACCTTCTCCATAATAGTAGTATCAATATTACGAAGATATTCATTTAATGTATCACTAGTAAGTAAATCAAAATATAATCCTAATTTATATTTCTTAATATAATTTAATCTTAATAATCCATATTTTCCTATATTAAATTGTTCTTTATCTTTTAGTATTAAATCTGGTAATAAATAATCACCACTCTTAGTGTAATTAATATTCATAACATTTCTCCATTTCTTTCTAAATTTATTTGGCTTTAATTGTTATACATACTTTGTTACACAATGACCATCGCCACCCCCTGCATTTATGTGATTAGAAACAACTATTACATCACTACTATTGCCAAATGCATTTAAAACTCTATTTACTCTTTCATTAGGACTTAATGTTTCATCATCTACTCTTGTCATTTTAACATCAAAACCTAATTGTTTTAATCTATTATATATATATTTGGATATTTTTAATGTATATTCTTTTTCTATTATACCATTACCACTAGCGCCTGGATCACTACCACCATGGCCAGCATCTATTACTATTTTTGCCATTTTCTCACCTCTAAAATATTGTATGTTATCAATATTTTTTTGTGATTTTATAATTAATTAAAAAAATTGCAACACATAAGTTTGTAATATGTTGCTTTAGAGATTTCAAAAAAATTTTCTCTTGGTACATACCTTTATTGGTTTTGCCAATATCGAAGTGTAATACAAAATTGTCAATTTAGATTTTATAAAAAAATTAAATTAATGACTATTCTTATATAAAATCTTTTAATTTTTTTGTATTTCTAGGATGCCTCATTTTAATCAATGCTTTTTGTTCCTGTCTTAAAATTGTCCAGGGTGAACATTCAAATATCTCTGCCACCTCTTCTTGTGTTTTTTTATTAGCATCATCAAGGCCATATCGCAACAAAATAATTTGTTGCTCCCTAGATGTTAAACATTTTAAAGATTCACGAACAATATCTATTTTCATTTCAGATATTATATCTTCAATTAATTGTTCTGAATCAGTTCCAATCAAATCTTCAACTCTAATTTCATCACCATCTTTATGATGACCTATTGGTTGTTCAAGACTTAATACATGACTATGTTTATAATACTTCCTGAATTCATTTTTCATTGCGTTTTTAATTGCAGTAGAAATATATGGAGTAAATACTTCTATTGCAATTTCATTATAATTAAACTTATTAATTGCATTCATCAAACCTTCATAGCCTGCTGATTTTAATTCGTCAAAAGTTAAACCTTTTCCTAAATATTTTTTTGCAAATAAGACAACTAATTCTTCATTGCAGATTACTAAAGCTTCTATTGCATCTTTATCTCTAAGTTCTCTCCATGCTTTTAAACAATTTTTTGTTTCATCCAACGATAATTTTCTAGCCATTATTTTCACCTCTATTATTTTTTTGCTTTGTTAGTCTTTTCTGATATTCTAGTATTTCTTCTTCTTTCATTTTGGTTTCTTCTTTTAGTTCTAAAAAGAATTTCCTTGCAAGTATCAACTGTTGTTTTGTTAAATTCAATCTTTCTATACTAGGACTATTTTCACTATCTAATTTTCTTTTTTCTTTTAACCATTCAGGTTCATTACCTAAAATATTCTTTTCTAAATTTCTGCTATCCCATATATTTTGATTTGCTTCAAGAAATTCATATAAATCTTTGATTTGCACATATCTATAACTCTTTGATTTTGATATTTTTTGAATTTTATATTTTAATCCTAATCCAATCCAGCCAACACTTACTGTATTTATATTTACACCTAACATATCACTAATATCTTTAATTGTTAAACCATTATAATTATTTTCCATTGCTGAGCCTAAACCTAAAAGAAATGCTTTATTTTTAATTGAAGATACTGTTCTATTTAATCTTTTAGCGATTATTTCAAAGGATTCTTCACCCCATAAATCAGATAATAATGTTTCTTCTTCTTTTGTCCAAAATCTCTTATCGTTAGTTTGAATTTGTAATCCCCTTCTATTTATTTTAATGATTATTGCATCTTCTGTTCTACCAAGTATTTTTGCAATTTCTTTTGGCGATTTCCTATCAACCATTGTTAATTTTTCAAGAAGTTGATATTCTTCTTTTGTCCAATTTCTTCTATCATTAGTCACATTTACCCCTAACTTTTGAGCCATTGTTTTTATTGAACTACTTGTACGATTTAATTCTTTAACCAATTCACTCATTTTCTTAGTTTTAGACAATTCCTTTAATTTAATTATTTCATTTTCAGACCATTCTCTTTGAACTTCTTTTTTTATATCTAAATTTAATTCTTTTGCTTTTTTCAATACTGTGACATCTTTTTTATTCATTAAACTACAAATTTCTAACAAAGATTTACCTTTGCTAATTAACATTTGTAATTCTTTATAATCTTCTTCTGTCCATATAGTTTGAGCATCTTTTTTTGCTGGTATAATTTTAATATTTTGTCTTTTTGCTTGTGAGCGAACAGCAAAAGTTGATCTATTCATCTTTAAAGCTATCTCTGATAAATCTAAAGTTTGAGCTAACTCCCTTAAAATAGCATTATCTTCTTGTGTCCAATGAATTTTATCATCATTTAAATAAATTCCATTTTTATATGCTACTGTTGTAATAGCACCATTTGTTGTATTAAAGTATCTTGCTAACTCGGTAATAGATTTTTTTTGTGCCAATTCTCTTAATTTAGCTAATTCTAATTCAGTCCACTTTCTATATGGATTATTGCCTAACTTTGAAAGATTCATTTTATCTGCTTGTGCTTGAATCATTATTTTGCTTACACCTAAATTTCTTGCCATATCTGTAACTGGAATAATACCCCAGTTATCTTTTATATATTGTAATTCTTCAGGTTTATATTTTTTTTTAAGAGTTATATAGTCTAGTCCTAAATTATTTGCTTTAGATATAATAGCACATTCAGTTCTATTTAAAATTTTGGCTAATTCCCTTATATATACTTTATTAGATAATTCAATTAAAATATTTATTTCCTCTTCACACCAAAAATTATTATTATATTTAATGCCAAGTTCATCAAGTTTATCCATGATTTGATAGTAGTTTACTTCTAATTCTTTTTGAATTTGAGATAATGATAATATATTAATATTTTCCTTTAAAAATTTTATTTTCCAATTTTTCCATACTGGTCTTTTAAAAATGAGTTCAATTCCTAATTCTCTAGCTTTTTTATTTAATTCATTAACAGAGCGATCTAATTTTCTTGCTATAGTTTTATTTAAATACTTTGGCGCCATTATTTTTAATAATTCTATTTCTTCTTGCTTCCATCGTTTTACAGTGCGTTTTTCAAACTGAAGATTTAAATATTCAGCTCGTCTTTGTACAGTTGATATTGTACAATTTAAAAAATTAGCCATTTCACTAAAAGAAATTTTGCCAATGTTTTCTTTTATATAATTATCTTCTTCATTAGTCCACATTCTTTGATTCATAATATCTCCCTTAAGTTAATATTATATCACTATTACAATAATTTAACTATTTTTTTATGTAAATTTGTTAAATTTTATAGTTGATTTTAATTTTACTTTTTTTCAAATAATAAAGCGTATTTACATATTCAAATAATTCATCTTCTTTAATAATGTCTCATGAAAATTTAATATGTCTATAATGTGGAACTTTTTGTACATTTTTATATTGGCTTTAACATAAATCCTTGTATTTACTTGCATTTATAGTTATTCTTTTATTTTTGGATTTATCCTACTACTCCTTGTCCAGCATATATTACTATTTTTGCCATTTTCTCACCTTTAAAATATTGTATGTCATCAATATTTTTTTTGTGATTTTATAGTTAATTAAAAAAATTGCAGCGCATAAGCTATTGCAATTTTTAATATAAATATACTAAAAAACAACTTTTTGATAATATAATATATTATTTCTTTTATATCCTATCTTTACATTATCACCAATATTATACTCATATAATTTATTTATAAGTTCATTTGTATTATTTATAATAGTATCATCTATTGAAACTATTATATCAAAATTTTCAAAATTATATTTTTTTAAAGTATAATTTTCTTTTAAATTTGATATTTCAACACCATTTAAAGTATTTTTGAATGTTGCTCCTAATATAATTCTAGTACTTTCATTATTCCTTATTTTATCTGATATTTTAATGGCAAATTTTATATCTATTGCATATCCTACTTTTTTATTATCATTCATAACAGATACTATACCTAATACATTATTATATTTATCAAGTACAGGACTTCCACTATTTCCCTCACTAAATTTAGAATTTATTTCAATTGCATCATAGTAAGAATTATTTACATAAATTGACTTACTTAAATTATTAATAGTACCTTTTATATATTTATTGTTATTAACATCATATATTTTAATTTCATCTTTTAAAGTAAGATTTTTATTAGATACTTTAATAGTATTTAACTTTACATTATCTAATTTTAAAAGCGCTATATCTCTATATTTATCAAAACCTACTAAATCAGCTTCATACTTATCTACAAGAATTTTATAAGAATTTTCTATTACATGGTAGTTTGTAATTATATAAGAAGTATTATTTACTATTTTATAACAAATTCCATATCCTTCTTGTTTAGAATTACTATATGAAATAATTTTATAATAACTTTTATTTTCCTTAATATTTATAAATATTAAAATACTTATTAGTAATATTAATATTATTAGTATATATTTAATTTTTTTCATTATAAGTATAATATCTCTCTAAAGTTTTCTGGGAAGCCTATTTTATTTAAAAAATTGTTTATTGGTAATATATTGGTTTTTCCTTCAAGTATATCTATTTCATATGCAGTTTCGTTTATAAATTCTCTAAACTCATCTGGAGTTAGTAATTGCTTTAAAATTATTACAACTGCAAATAAATCATTTTTACCATATATATATTCATTGTCAGTCATTTCAATATCTAATTTTTCATGGTATTTTGTATCTGGAATTACTCTTTGAGTTCTATGATCATATAATATATCCTCATGCGCACACAAATTTCTATAGTTTGCTAGTATAGATAAATATATTTCAAGTGTTTCAGAGTCAACATTATAAATATCAGCTATGTCTTTTTTATCTGAATCATCTAATATGTTATAAAGCTCACTAATTATACCAAATGATAATACTTTTACTAATATCCATAATGGTATATAACCATAATTTGTTATATAATGCATCGTTGCAGAATGTTGCTTACCATTTACTCTTATTTGTCTTTTTACTTTATTTAAAACATCATGAACTTGTCTAATTTTAATTGGGTCTTTTGAATAATTTTTAGGATTTAAATATTCTTTTTCTTTAAATCCATATTTACGTGATAATTGATAGCTAATTAATGATTTAACATTATTTTCAACAATTAATAAATTTTTAAAAAATATATTTCTTTCTTTTCTGTCAAAAACAAACATAGCATACAACTCTTCAAAAGTAGTTCCTGGTATAAAATTAACATCTTTCCAAGAGTTCATAAATAAATGTCTATATCCATTTATAAAAAAATAATTTTCTCTAAGAAGTATTTGTCTTGTTTTTTCTATATCACTTATTACTAAGCCTTTTTGTTTTAGTATTTCTATTTGCTCATCAATTGTTTTAAATGTTTTTTTCCCCATATTATTCACCATAAACATTATATAACATATTAAAAAAAAATACTAGTTTTTTACTAGTATTCATATATTCCAAGAATTTTTTCTTCTTCTGTTTGTGTTAAAGTATCAAGCGTCCATGTATCATCTATTTTAGTTAAAGAGAAAAATAGTGTATATTTTACCTTTTCTTTACCTTTTTCTATTTGCTCAAGTTTATAATCATTATACTTTTTTTCATCGAATTGATTATTTTCATTTAAAAACTCTTTTGAATTAGTATTTTTATATGTTTCTGCATCCTTTAATATTTTTGTATAATCATTTACTTCTATTTCAACTTCAACTGTTGCCTTATCACCATTTATAGTTTCTTCTTTTATATTATATGTTAAATTTTGGTAATGTTTTTTTAATATGTTTTTATATTTCTCTTTTTGATCACTATTAAATGATACTTCGCCCTCAACTATTGAATCTAATTTTGATAAAACAGTAGAGTCTAAAGTTTGATAATTGTTCAAATATGTTTCTACTTTTTTGGTTGGTGTATTATCCATATTTTTACCAAATGAACATCCTGTTAACATAATAATAGCTATAAATGTTAAAAATATTTTTTTCATAAAATCCCTCCATTTATAGAATGGAAGGATTTTCTAAAATTATACAAAATAGTTTTAATTTAATGAATCTTTATAATTATTATAACTTTCTTTTAAAGATTTATAATAATTTAAGGTATTATCTTTTATGTCTTTTAATGAATCTTTATCATTTTCTAAAAGTTCTTTAGTAGATTCTTTTATTTCTTCTTTATTCTCTTTATACCATTCTTTTGTAGTATTATATCCATCTTTTAATTTATCAACACCATTGTTTATTAATTCTTTTGTACCACTAACCAAATCTTCTTTATTTTCATCATACCATTTAGATGCTTTATCATATTTTTCTTGGGCTTTTTCTTTTATTTGCTCATATTTATCCTTTATTAAATCTAAGTTTGAATCATAATAATCGTCTACTTTGTCATAAATGTCCTGTGATTTTTCTTTTACTCCATCTATAAGATCAGTTTTAGCTTTATTTATTTTGTCCTCATTATCAACATACCAATTATATATGTCATTAGATTTTTCTTTCACCATTTTAACTGATTTATTTGCAACATCAAAAATTCCTGATATTATATCATTTTTATTATTATCATACCAATTTTTTGTGTTATTTTTTATGTCATTAAGTTTATTTAAATCATTTGTTAATATTTCTTTTGATGTATCTTTTATTATATCTTTATTTTCATTATACCAATTTTTTATATAATTATATTTTTCCTTTATAACAAGATTTAATTTATTAAATGTAGTATCATTTTCTAAAGCTATTACATTATTATTAATTAAAAATGGTAGTAGTATCATTAATAAAATTTTTATTTTTTTCATAATCCCCATCACCTAAGTGTATTATATTCTTTTTTAATTATTATGTCAAACTCCAGTATTTTTACCTTTTTTCTTTAAAACTATCTTTCTTATCCAATCAAAAGGTATGACAGAAAAAGCAAATAATAGCATTATATAAAATTCTCTAGAAGTAAGTCCAGATGTTCTAAAAAGACTACCTCCATAGTATATTAAAGTAATTTGAATAACAACAATAAATGACATAATAAATATAAAAACTTTATTTTTTAATATATGTGAAAGTAAATTTAATCTATTGGTTCTAGCATTGAAACTATTAAATATATCTATAAATATAAATAATCCAAAGAAAGCCGTATATAAGTATTTATCATTTATATCTGGTCTATATAAAGTTTTAATAAATGGCAGTTTTAAAAATAATATACATAATATAGAAGAATATATGCCTGTTAAAAATATTTCATTTATCATATATTTATTTATTATATGTTCGTCTTTTTTTAAAGGATGTTCCTTCATATATTCTTTAAGTGGCGGTTCAAAGGAGAATGCAAGTCCAGCTAGTGTATCCATAACCATGTTTATCCAAAGCATTTGTATAACAGTTATAGGCATTTCTATATTTATAAATGGGCCTATAATAGATAATGAAAGAGCGCATAAATTAATAGTTAATTGTAAAATAATAAATTTTCTTATACTTTTAAATATTGTCCTTCCAAATAAAATTGCTTTTGATATAGAAAGAAAATTATTATCGAGTATCACTATATCACTTGCTTCTTTAGCTACTTCAGTTCCACTTCCCATACTAAAACCGACATCTGCTTTTTTTAATGCTGGCGCATCATTTACACCATCCCCAGTCATTCCAACAACAAGGCCTAATTCTTGACTTACTCTAACAAGCCTGCTTTTATCGCTAGGAAGGCTACGCGCAACTACTGAAATACTACTAAGTTGTTCTTTCAATTGATCATCTGTTAATTGGTTTAGTTCTTCACTAGTCAAAATCAAATCTTTATCTTCGTATATTCCAACTTCTTTTGCAATAGACAGAGCTGTATCTTTATTATCACCCGTTATCATTATAGTTTTAATATGCGCATCACGAACCATTTTTACTCCTTCTTTTGCTTCTTTTCTAACTTCATCTTTAATTAATATTATACTAACTAATGATAAGGATGATAATGATTTGATATCTAAATTACTTGATGTTGCAGTAATTAACACCCTAAGTCCTTTCTTCGTCTGCATATTAATATAATTTTGAATATTTAATCTATTTTTCAATATGCTCTTAGATCCATCTTTGTTATAACAATAAGAGCAATTTTTTAATAATACTTCTGGAGCACCTTTAATATAATTAATTCCATCACATCTAGTTATAGAATATTTACTTTTACTATTAAAAGGGACCTGTTCTTCTATTTTGCCTTTTTTAAAATTAGGATCCTTAAAAAATGAAAGAATTGCTCTATCAGTAATATTACCTCCTATTACTTTATTTTCATAATAACTACTATCATTATTTATTAAGCAAGATTTTTTTGCTATATCATAATACTTTGTATACTTACTTAATTTTGTTTCATCACTATATTCTCCTAAATTAGGATCGACTATATTTATTACTTCCAGAAGTCCTTTAGTTATCGTACCAGTTTTATCTGTAAATAATATATTGATATTTCCTGATGTTTCTATACCTACTAATTTTCTAACTAGTACATTATTTTTAAGCATTCTTCTCATATTACTTGATAAAACTAAAGTAATCATCATAGGAAGACCTTCTGGTTTACATCAATTATGATTATTCTTTTCTAATAAAAAATTTAATTTCGTAAAATTAAAGTATATATTTATGCTTTTATCATTAAATATTTCAATTCTTTTAATAAGTTTTAGAACAAGTCCTCTTGTAGGATTATTCATAAATTCTTTTATTAGTTTATTACATTCTTCATCACTATTTTCTTCATCATCATTTTTATTTACATATTTTGATAGTATTTCTTTTTCTTTTTCTAATTTAGATATTTCATCATTTAGTTTAGCACTTATTCTTAAAAACATTTCTTCGGTAATTTTTTCTTCAAGTTTATCCATATACATCTTATCATTTTGTTCTTTTTTCTTTTTGATTTCTTTTAGGGCTTCATCATATCTAGCATATTTATCGTTTTGATTATTTGCATTTTTATAATATGCTTTTGCTTTTTGCAAAGTTATATTATCACTTAAACATTTTTTAAATATTTCTTTAAGTTGATCAACTATAATTTTTTCTAATGTATCGTAGTTAAACGAGTGTGATGTACATAAATGTTGTTTTGAGTACATTCTATAATAATTGCATACAATATAAGTTTTACCTGTTTTATTAGGTTTACATATATAAATTTTATGTTTGCAATCCCCACAGAAAAGTATTCCATCTAATAATCTATATATTTCTTTATGTGCTTTTACCTTGCAATTTTTAAGCAACTCTTGTACTTTATTAAATGTTTTTGAATCAACCAATGCCTCATGTGTATTTTTAACAATTATCCAATCATCTTTATCATTAGGAACTACTTTTCTAATTTTGTAACTAATTCTACTTCTTTTATTTTGTACCATATCTCCTAAATATAATTCATTAGATAAAATGCCTTTAACTGTTTTAGAACTCCAAATACCTTTTCTAGACATTTTACCAACTCTATTATTATGCCTTAACAAACACATTGTAGGGACATTATCATCCGTTAATTTATCTTTAATTTGATAATAAGTCATACCATTAGCTGCCAATCTAAATATTTCTTTTACTATAGGAGCCTCTTTCGGATCAAGCACTAAATGATTTTTGTCATAAGGATCTTTCATATAACCAAATGGTGTACATCCCCCAACCCATTTGCCTTTTTGCTGCATAGACTTTAATGCTGTTTTAATTTTTTTTGAATTATCTCTAGAATACATATCATTTATAACAGCTTTAAAAGGTGCTATATCATTGTTGCAAGTATCTAAAAATGTATCAATTCCATCGATCAATGCCACATATCTAATATTGTGAAGTGGGAAGTACTTTTCAACATATTCTCCGGTTGCAATATAATCTCTACCAAGTCTTGATAAATCTTTAGTAATAACCATATCAATACTACCTTTTTCAATATCTCTTATCATTCTTTTAAAAGCAGGTCTATCAAAGTTAGTTCCTGTGTATCCATCATCAATATAAATATCAACTAACTTATAATCATTCTGTTTTACATATTCCATTAAAACTGACTTTTGATTATTAACACTTAAACTATCTGTTTCTCCTGCTTTATCTAAATCTTCTTTTGACAGCCTTATATAAATTGCCACTCTAAATATTATTTGTTTTACTTCACTTAATAAATTAAACACTTCCGTCTCCTTTCTCCATAAAACAAACATATCTTAAATTTATAATAAAATAATTTAATTATGAAGTTGGAATTTAATTTTTTCTGATATAAAATCCTCTAATCCATTATAAAAAAGTTCTTTAAACTCTTCACCTTCAGCCTCAAAAAAATAATTTACTTTAAATTCTGTCATAAACTCTCTTCCCTGAAGTTTTTATGCTCATTTTTCTTTTTAATACGTTTTTCATTATTATTTCCTCCAATTAAAAATATGAATATGAACAGCTTGTTATTCATTACATTTTTTGATATATTTTTTTAACATAAAACATATCAAGGAATTTTATTTCTTTTATGATGAGGTTTAATCTTTTTATTACTTGTAAATGAATGCACAAAAAAACTGGTAAATAGAAGCAACATTCTAAATCCAGTTTTAATTTTTCATATATTATATATACTTAACATTCTGTTTTATAGAAATATTTTTCACAAGTACAGTAGGAGTCCCAGCATAACAAAAAACATTTCCACTGCTTGACCCACATACTGTTGAAATAAAATTTAAATCATTCCCTACATATTTAATTTTTTTTATAAAGTCATCAACATCTATTTGAAAGGTTATATTTGAAATTTTTCCCTTTTTCATGCCATTTATAATCAGATATCCTGCATCTATTGTTATTTCAAACTCTTGTTTTTCTAAATAAAGTTTGCCTGCTCCAATTTTATATATGTATATCCCTTTTTTTATTTTAGAAATATTTAGTGGTAAAGAATTATTATTGGGCTTCAAATAGGAATTCGTCATTCTAGTAGTTGGATAAAATTTGTAATTTTCTGATCTTAATGTATTAATATAGTCTATTATTTTTCCATTTTTTATTAAAATCTTATTTTTAACATTATTAATATAATCATCATATTGCAAATCTAACAAGTCATTATTATAATGTGTGTTATCTATAAATGTTATTAAATTATTACCTATATTATTTCCCTTTTTAAATAATTCTTTACTGGATTTATTAATTAGATCTAATTCTAAATTGTGTCCAAATACCTCGTGAAATACCGTTCCACAATTATTGGAAAGAATTAAATCATAATCTCCATCTGGTATTTTTACATTACTTGTTTTAATGCTAGTTATTTCTTTAAATCTTTCTATTAAATCCATTGTTTTTCTTTTTGTTAAATTTTTATGGCCATGATCTGAAAGTATAAAATCATAAATTTCATTATTATCAATATTTCCTTTTAACATCATTTTTGTATAAAAATTTTTAATATTTAAAATATATCTTGTTGAACTCTGGATTATGAATATATTCTCTTTTTTTTCATATAAAGCTACTTTTAAACTATCATATCCTGTTAATTCTTTTATAATATTAGACATAATATTATGCTTTTGTTGATTGTTCAAAACAATGTTTTTTCCTTTGTATTTTTTAAAATAAACCCTATCTTTCTTATTATTTAACTCAATGTTTAAAGTTCCTTTTATATAATTTACTACTTGGTAAAACATATCTTCATAGTTTAAAAAGGATATACTTTTATATTTTTTAGTAACTGTATTATCTATTATTATTCTTACTCCATAGTCTATATTATTTTTCTTCATTTTCTTATTTTTTAAGTATAGTTCAATTTGGTTTTCATATATTTCTTCAACAAAAATATTAATATTAATATTTTCTATTGATGATATTATACTATATAATTGTTTTAAAACACTTCTATTTTTCATTTAACTTTATTATATAGCTTGAGCTAAAGCCATCCTTTGTTTTATAACTTTTAATATCAACAATGCCACCATTTTTAATTATTATTTTTTTAGAAGCTGTATTATTATCATCACAATTTATTCTAATTTTATTAAATCCTAATTTTTTTGCCTCCAACAACCCCAATTTTAAAATTAGATTACCATAGCCTTTTTTTCTTTCACTTTTTCTAATTTTATAATATATTTGACTACCTTTGTTTTCCCAAAAATCATTTAATGTTGTTCTAATACCAATTTCACCAATAGGTTTATAATCATTGTATAAAATAAATCTACTAGTTGTAGTATGAATTTCTTCATTAATAATTTTTTCTTCTTTAATTAATTCTTCACATTTCTTTTTAAATTCTCCATAATTTATTCCATTTAAATTATTAATTGAGCCGACTTCTTCTTTTGGAATATCTTGGTACATTTGGTATAAATCTTTTCCTACACTCTCTTTAAAAGGAATAAGTTTAATTTTTTTCTTTAACATATTTTCTATTTTAAAATTAATCATTGATTTTACCTCCGATAAATTTCTTTTACAAAATACACTTAAATACCCTAGTTCACCTGCCCTACAACCACCCTGACACAGTGGTAAAAATACACATTTATTACATTTTTCTGGTAAATTTGGATTAACCCATTTAAAATAATAATTATTTCTATCAACACCATTAAATATATTTCCAACCACTGCTCCTTTATCCCTCATTGTTACAGTACATTTATATAAATCGCCATTGGGCGCTACTGTGAAACTTCCTTGATGGCAAGCATAGCACTGACCGCCTTTAAATTTTAAATTTATAGCATCTTCTTCACGCAAAAATCCTTTTTCTATCAAATATTTTGCAGGGTCAGACATATTATACACTTTCTCACAATTTGAACATGAAATACTATTTGAATCAAAAATTGGAGCTGGATCAAAAATCAATAACCCATTCTTACATGCATCCATAAAATCTTCTGACAAAGCATCAATAATATTTTTAACTTTATTTACTTCATCTGGATAATAATTTATTCTTAATATAACCTGAATTTTTTCTTTTAATAAATATTTAATATTCTGAATAACTTTCTCATAATTATATTTTTTATTAATATATTTTTTTATATTATCATATTTTTTACCAATATCATCAATAGTTATTTGAAAATAACTAGCATGCCACAAGTCTTTTGCTTTATGACACATTTCTCTATCGAGCATAGAGCCATTTGATGTAAAATATACATAAACTTGTGTTCCATTCAATTTAAGTTTATCATATACTGCACTCATTACTTTATCAATCACTTTTGTATTAAGTAATGGTTCTCCTCCAAACCAATGAATATAAAATTTTTCCATTTTAGGTAATCTTAAAATATATTTAATTACCGCTTCTGTTGTATTTTTATCCATTGTTTCTGTTTTAAACCCTTTCTCATAACAATAAGAACAACGAGCATTACACGCTGTTGTAGTTAATATTCTTAAATAAGCTGCCTTTTCCCCAAACGTTCTTCTTGCTCTACTTGCATCTATTAATTTTTTTTCATCATGCTCATTGTCTATTAAAATTCCTTGTTTTATTAAATCATCAATGAACTTACTATTGTTTTTAATATTATTGTCTCCTAAGTTATCAAATTTTTTCTTCGACTCATCATCCATTAAAATGATTGAACCACTAAAAGTATTATATATTACCCAATTATTATTAGATTTCTTATATATATAATTGAATATTGATTTGTGATACACCATATAACCTCCAATCTAAAAAAGCAAACTTAAAAAAGTTTACTTTTAATTACCACAGCCACAAGATGCACCATCATATTCACAGCTATTAACTGTTGTACTAGTGAACATCTCTTCTGTGATATTTTTGTTTGATTCGTTAATTATAGTCATAATTTCCCTCCTCATCTATATTTTAGCAAAAATATACTATTAGGTCAATTAATTATATATAAATGGTCAATATGATTTTTAGTTTATAAAAAATATATATTAATATATTCTATTTACTTATCATCATAATAGATATAAACCATCTGGTACAGCAACAATTATTATAGTAACACAAAGTGTTAAAGCATAAAGAATATGACCTGTTATAAGAGGAAAATTACTAACCATTTGTTTTATTAAAATAATATCAAATGAATTATTTATTACTACAACTTTAAATAAATATGAAAAGAATACTAAAAACGCACCTATATATCCAATTTTACTGATAAAATTAGCAAGTCCTCTTAATCTTATTTTTAAAGGCGTATCTGGTTGTTTTTCTTGTAATTCCATTGCAATTTTACCATAAAAAGTATTTTTACCAACACTTATTACTTTCATTAGACCATTATTACTATAAACAACACTTCCTTTAAATAACATATTTTTTTCAGTTGGTTTTGATAAATTAAGCGGAACTTCTTTATATGCCTCTTTCGTTTCACCATTTAAACAGGATTCATCAACACTAAGTTTTCCTTTTACTAAAATTCCATCTGCTGGAATTTTATCACCAACCTCAAGACAAACTATATCACCTACAACTACTTCTGATATTGGTATTTCTATTTTTTTATTATTTCTAATAACTCTACAATTTACTTTAGAAATTTCTTCTTGTAATTTTTCAAATGATTTTTCACTTCCATATTCTGATATTGTTGATATAAATGAAGCAAGTAGGATTGCTATTACAATACCTATAGTCTCATACCAATCAAAATTTTTAAATAAAAATATAGTCTTTATAGCTAGAGCTATTAATAATATTTTAATAATAGGATCACCTAGCGTACTAATTAATAATTTAAAAAATCCATCTTTTTTTGCTTTTTCAAGTTCATTTGAACCATATTTCTTTCTCTTTTCCAACACCTCAGAATCTGTTAATCCTAGCATATATACCTCCATAGTAAAATATATGGACGAGTATATAAATTATGAAAAGAAATTAACATAAAAAAAGCTAAGTTCTACTTAGCTATAAAATATTTATATTGAACACTTCTTCGTAAATCATACATTTTTTTCATATTACCTGATAATTTATTAGTGTTATATACTTTTCCATTTTTATCTACTGAAACATATAAATTAGAAGCTGGTAATATATCTTTTGTCGTATATAGCCATTTATAATAGTCAGATAATTTTATATCCATTCTGTTTAATACATAAGCACTAAGTAAATCGGGACCTAAATACTTAGTATCTTTTTCTTTAATTTCAAAATTAGCCAAAATTAAACTTTCAGTATTATATTTCCTAAACATATTTAAATCAAAATCATCTGTATTAAAATATTTTAATTTATCTATTATATTTTCTCCACTTTTTGTTTTTAAATATGGTAAATGATCACCATAAAAAACTATAATAGTAGGCTCTTTTAATGTTTTTATATAGTTATATAATCTTTTAAGTTGTAAATCAGTATCATATACACCTTGAGCATATGATAACATAGTATCATTCATTTCTTTTGGAAGAACACTTTCTTCTATTTTAATATCATATTTATCATATTTATCTTTCAAATATGGCATATGTGATTGCATTGTTAACGTCATATAAAACAGTTTTTGATCTTTTTCCTTATTATTAAATTCATTAATTATATTATCAACTACATATTCGTCTGACACATATTGACCCTTTCTATGTTCGTCACTAACCCAAACATTATATTCCTTAGAATCTACTTTAAGATAATTATAAAAATTGCCACATCTAAAAAGTTTATCTGAAGTATAAGCGACTATTTTAGTTTTATATCCATTATTTTTTAGCTCATTTATTATTGAAGGTCTATTATAATATGAATCATCAGTATATAACTGCATATATGGAACATACCCATTATTAAAATACATTAGACTTGCGCCCGTCAAAAATTCAAATTCTACATTTGCAGATATGCCCCCATATGATGGAGATATCATCTTAAATGATATTCCTTCATCTCTCAATTTATGTATATTTTTAGTTATTTGTTTATTAAACTTTATTTCATCTACTACGCTTATATCAAAATAAGATTCAGAAAATAAAACAATTATATTAGGTTTTCCTAAAGTCTTTTCTACATTTAAATTATTTTGTTTTGATACAATTTTGCTTATATTCTTACCATTATATCCCTCTGGTTTTATAATTCTAGTTTCAAGTTGTTGTGCATATAATCCACTTAATAGTCCATATTTGCTAAAATACTTTTTATTACTAGTCATAGCAGCATAATCACGCCTACTATCTATTCTAAAAATATTTTTAAGTATAAAGTTTCTAGTTACTTCTATTCTTAAATTTAAAAGCAATAATATAATAATAGGTGATGTAATTAGTAAAATTCTACTTTTATTACTAGTTATTTTGATTTTTACTATATATGACAAAAATACTAAAAAACCTGAAATTAAAATTAAACATATAGATGGTTTTATAACTATTTTTAAAGTATTTATTCCTGTATCACTTATTATATTAAGTATTTCACTGGATGCTGATAAGTATAATAAATCAGAAATAACAAATGGTTCATCTGTATATACTATTTTAATTTGATTTCCTATAAGATATAATGTATTTATGATACTTAATATTAAAGTAGATTTAAATGTATCTTTAGTGATTCCAAATAATACGCTGAATATTAAAAACATAAAGAAAGTATTTAAAAATAAAGCTAATATACTTATATGTAATATGTATAAATTACATTTATTATAATAAAATAGTGATAATCCACTGATCAAAAAAATTAAGCATATTACTGATATTATTTTAAATATTTTATTATTAACTAAATTCCTTAACATACTATAATCCCTCAAAAACATTATACTCCAAGTATATGTATAACTCAAAAAAAATATTAATTTTTCTTAATCTCTTCTATATATTTATTAACATAATAAGCCCAATCAGTTGCCTCTGCATACTTTGGGTTAATTTGTTCTGGAGTGGTTAAGCCATATGCCACATAGTTGTTTGATAAATTATCTATAAATCCTTTTATACCGTTATCTAGTGTATCATAAGATTTATAGCTTCCACAACCTACGCCTTTTTGACCACCAACGTTATTACATTCGTTAACAAGTCTACTACAATTCCATTTACATCCTGTTTCTTGTAATATGATTGCAGTAGCCATATAAGGATCTACATTCTTTTCTAAAGAATAAGTGGCAATAAGCTCCCCTTTACCAGATATTGTTGAATTAAGTGATTTATTTATTTTATTAGTTAATTCTTCCAATGTTAAACCAGCATAAACAATGTTATTACTATCCAACTCATCAGCTTCATCTAATGCATTATCACTTGCATCATATATTTTATTTTCACTTGATTTTATATCGTTATTAATAATATTAATATAAACAAGATCATCTTCTTTTAAATTCTCTTTAGTATCTAATCCATCTAAGTTAGTAAGATGAAGTATTACAAAAAATAGATTTATTATTATTAATGATATAATAATACTCAGTTTTGTTTTCAAATTTACACCTCTTTTTTTGTGAAAGTACATCTATCATAGCATATTTTTTAAGACGAAGTCAAATTGGTAGAGATAGATAGAGTTTTATTTAATACTAAATGTTATGGTAATAAATTAAAAAGATCAACATAAATTGGAATAAATTGTAAACTAAATGTATTCTATATATTTATTATTATATTTAATTAGTTCTTTAACAAAAATAGATGGATTTTTCCTATCTACAAATAAATACACATCTCCCTTAGTTCTTGTTAGTGCAACATAAAATAGGCGCCGCTCTTCCTCATATGGATAAGTATCACATGATTTATTTACATATTTTAATATTTTGTTATCAATTATCTTATTTGGAATACCAAGTTTTGAATCTTTTAAATTTATTATTACTACGCAGTCCTCTTCCAATCCTTTTGATGAATGTATAGTAAGATATCTAATATTATTTCCCTTATAATTAAAATATCCATTATTCAAATTAAAATACTCATTAATATCAAAATTATTTCTTCCAAGTACTAATATATTTTTATATTTTTTTAATACAATATCTAGTAATTTTTTTAAATCTTTACCATAATATAATTTTATTGGTTTATCTATATGTTTTTTTGACTTTAACTTTTTATATAATTGATTTTTATTTTTCATAATAAATTTTGATGCAACATTTATTAATTCTTGACTATTTCTATATGTATTATTTATTTTTAGTATTTTAGCATGTCTAAAATATTTTTTAAAGTTTAAAAACATATTTATATTACAACCAGTAAATCTATATATTGATTGATAATCATCGCCAACACATATAATTTTTGCACCTGTTTTATTTATTATTTCTTTTATAAATAAATATCTTATATATGATGTATCTTGATATTCATCTATTATTATATATTTATAATTAATATGGCTATATTTTACTTTTTGTCTTGCCTTAATTATTAAATCATTAAAGTCAATTTCATTTGTACTTTGCAGTTCTTTTTCATATAAAAAATAAATATCAAGTATTATTCTTACTAAATCTTTATTATATTTAATAGATAAGAACTCATTCAAATTACAATTATTAGTTTTAAATAAATTTATAAATGTTATTATAAGTCTTTCTAGATTAATTAAATCTTTACTTTTTAAAATTTTATTATAGGAAGTATCTATACAATTTAAAACTCTCTTTACTTTATTTATCATTTCTCTATTATCTTTTATCATATAAAAATATTCATTTACTACGTATTCTAAGCAAAACTGATCACATATTTTACAGTTTTCACTTTCTAATAGTATTAAAGCTAATTTATGAAATGTATATACATTTATATTATAATCATAGCTTTCTTTAATTTTTCTTTCTAAGTTCTTTGAAGCTTCTTTTGTAAATGATATACAAAGAATGTCTTTAGGATCTATATCTTTAAGTTCAATTAAATATCTAATTTTACCTATCATTGTTAATGTCTTACCGGACCCAGCACCCGCTAATATTAATGTTGCTGGATAATCACTTACAACAGCTATTCTTTGTTCTTTATCTAGTGAATAACCAGTTATATTGGATAAAATTTCTTTACTCTTTTTTAATTCTGTTTTTATATAATTTTTCTTCATATTTATCATAATTAATATACTTTTATTTTATTTATTATCCTTTTATAAATAAAAAAAACTATAAAAATAGTTTATTTGTTTGTATTATTATAATAGTTATATTCTGATAAAGTTTGTGATACCCATTCTAAATCTTCAAAATCAGAGCCGCTATTTAAAATTTCTTCTATATCATATAAAAGCGTGTTTATATTTTTATAATTATCAACATTTATATTATACTTTAATAATATTTCATATTGTTTATCGCTTATATATACATTGTTGTGCTTACGTAGAAAATCTTCTTCTTTTGCATAAAAATCATCATAATTCATCAAACACTATCTCATTTCCTTCTTTATTAAGTTCAACTCCTGGCATACTAGGAAGTTTTTTATCATATTTTTTTAATTTATCGTATGCACTAAATAATAAATTTAGTAATATCCAAGATGTAAAAAAAGCTGTTGACAATTCTAGTAATACGAGTAAAGTTGAATTTGAGTAAACCGTTATTTTTTCATATATATTTATATTATTGTCTCTTACTGTGCTTATAATAAATAATAATAATAAATCTATTAACATTGCATTTACAAGGTTTAATATTTTGTGTGATTTTTTAATTTTGTTACCTAATATTGAATAAGCAAATACGCCATTTGATATTAATATAACAAATAAATATATTGACAAATTAGGAAAATAAAGTGCCATAAACAAATTATCAAATAAATTATCAATAATACTTAATATTATATTTCTATAAAAATATATAATTAATAGTAACGCTAAAAGCCATATAATAATATATATCCACTTATTTACTTTTTTATTATAGAGTGCAAAAATAAGTGTAAGAGCTAACATTATTATAATTGCTATAGAACAAGACAAAAAAAGAGGTGAGGATACAATTAAGTCAACTAAAATTCGAAATTTTTCTATAATTGTAAAATCCTTCATATAGCACCTCTTTCTAATTCTTTTCTTTTTTATCTAATTCTAATATATATACTGTCTGCTTTGTATCACTATTTCTAGTACAAGTTATAAGCGTTAAAGTATTTTTATTATAGTTTCTATATATCGATACTTGTCCTGTTTTTAAAACTTCATATATATTTACAACTTTATATGTATATTTATAACCTTTATAATAAATAATTGCTATATCATTAAGTTCAATCTTATATAAATCATGAAAATAACAAACACTACAGTAACCTGAATGTGACGCTAAAATCAAATTATTATTATCCTCATCTGGCATAGTAGAACCTTTTATTACAGTAACATTATAATCTACATTATTATATTTAGATTTAACATCTAAAAATCCTCTTCTAACATTAATTTTAGGTATTTCTAATATACCCTTATAATTGTATGTTGGCTCAGTTTTTATAGAATTATCCTTTGGGGGATTTTCATCATTATTTAAATCGCTATTATCATTATTTTTTATCTCTTCATCATCTTTTATATTTTTAGGTTGTTCATTTTCATAAAGTTTTAAATTCATATCAGAAAAAGCCTTATTCTTCTTACTTTTTAAATATTCAGAAGATAATACTAATATACCTGATATAATAAGTAATATACCTATAAATAATATTACACTATCTTTTATTTTTACTTTTCTTAACATATATAAGCATCACTATTCCAATAGATATATCAACCATTCCTATAAAAATAATAAGAGCTGTACTAGAATCAATTTCACCAGGTAAAATAGATTCTTTTAAATTTACTACTTTTAAATCTACTGGAGAACTTTCAACAGTAAATTCTATTTTTTCTGTATTTAATTTATATCCTTTTGGAACATCTTTTTGAACAAGATAGTACTTTCCTTCTTCCATACCTTCTATGATTGCCGTATCATTAAAGCTTGTAAAAGACGCAACAACTTCTCCATCTTCTTTTGTTATTTCAAAAAGTGATCCTTCTAAATATAGATCTGTATTTTCTATTAAATTTACTATTTTTACTCTATTATATGAAAACGCAGTTGCAACATAATCTTTACCTTTCGTAACAACATAATTTTCAGCATGAACATTTATAATAAAGCAAAAAGAAATTATTATAGTTATAATTATATTTTTTATTTTCATAAATCCTCCCAAACATCCTAGTCTATAATAATTATACCATGTATAACAAAATTATGATACTAAATTAATAAAAGAATTAGGAATATCTATGTCAATAATAATTTTTTCTTTGGTATTAGGATGTATAAATTCTATAGTGTTTGCAACAAGTGCCATGCGTCTTATTGGATCTTTTTTACTACCATATTTTTTATCGCCAACGATAGGCGTATTATTTGCACTTAACTGAACCCTTATTTGATTTTTTCTACCTGTTTTAAGCTTTAAACTTAACATAGTGTATCTTTTATTTTCTAATATTTTCTCATATTCTGTTATCGCAAGTTTTCCATTTTTATCTTGAACAATATATGTTAAATGTGTTTTTGTTTCCATAAGATAACACTTGAATATTCCCTTTTTTTCTTTAATTTTACCATCAACTACTGCTACATACATTCTTTTAAATTTATCCCAATTTTCCTGTAAAAAAAGCTTCGTTTTTATATCCTTAGCAAATAATACAATTCCACTTGTATCTTTATCTAACCTATGAACTATAAAAACTTTATTGTTTTTATTTTTATTTTTTAAGTATTCATATACATAGTGATACAAAGTTCTCTCTTTTTCATTTTTCGTAGCTATTGTAAGCATGGATGAAGGTTTATTTACTATTATTAAATATTTATCTTCATATAATATATCTAATTTTTTCTTCTTACTCATTTTTGTTACCTACTAAGTTATTTATTGCGATCTCAAGGCCAATACGCCCATATTCATAAGTTAAAGCTCCTTGCTGATAAGCTATATATGGTGGTCTAATTGGACCATCACAAGAAAATTCTATTGAAGAACCTTGTGTAAATGCACCAGATGCCATAATTACTTCATCCTTGTATCCTGGAGTTGCTACTGGAACTGGGACAACATTAGAATCAATAGGAGAACCTGCTTGAATACCTTGAACATATTTAATAAGTAAATTACTATCTTCGAATATAATATTTTGTACTATGTCAACTCTCTCTTCATTATAAAGAGGTTCTACCTTATATCCTAATTTTTCCATCACATAACTTGTTAAAATTGCTGTCTTAAGTGCTGAACCCACTACACTAGGCGCTAAAAACAAGCCTTGTAATAAAGATTTATTTAAACCTAATGAAGGTCCTACTTCTTTAGCTTCACCTGGAACATTTAATCTTTCACTAATTAAATGAATATATTTCTTCTTTCCTACAACATAAGCGCCATTAGGTGCAATTCCACCACCTAAATTTTTAATTAATGATCCAATACATACATCAGCACCAACTTCTATTGGTTCCTTTTTATTTACAAATTCACAGTAGCAATTATCGACCATAACTATTATATTACTATCAATTTTTTTAACTAAACTAATCACACGAGATAATTTATCTATATTTATACTCTTTCTAGTCGAATATCCCTTTGATCTTTGAATATATACAACTTTTACACTGCCTAAATTAAGTCTATTTTCTATTTGTTCATAATCAAAATCATTATTTATTAAATCTATTTGTTCATATTTTATACCATATGACATAAGTGAACTATCATTTTTTTCTATTCCAATTACTTCTTTTAAAGTATCATAAGGAGTTCCACTTATTGATAGAATTACATCTTCTGGTCTTAATATTCCAAACAAGGATACACATAAAGCATGTGTACCTGAAATAAACTGACTTCTAACAAGTGCATCTTCACTTTTAAATATTCTTGCATATACTTTTTCTATCTTATCTCTTCCAATATCATTATAGCCATATCCAGTAGTTGAATTAAAATGATAATCTGATACTTCTTCAAGTCTAAATGCATCTAATACCTTTTTACTATTAAATAATACTATATCATCTATTTTTTTATATTCTTCTACTAAATTATTTTCGGCTTCTTTTATTTTTTCACTAATACTATTCATAACCCTCTCCTATAACAAATATGGTACCGCTTTCATAATTACCATATATAATATCTATTATTTTAAATGCAATGCTTTTGGGATCAATTAATTTTGATTGTCCTACTCTTAACATTTCTTCTTTTAAATAATCTAAATTCATTTCTCTTATACTTTCAGTATCAACCCAATTTGGACATATAGCATATATTTTAGCATTCGTAAGTTCAAGCGAAAGTGATTTAGTTAAATTTATTAAACCAGCTTTTGAGGCAGAGTAATCTATATTATATTTAGAGTAAGTATCTATTCCATCAGTTGAACAAATGTTAAATATCATACTATTATTAAATAAGCATCTTAATTCTTTTATAAGATTAAAAGGACCTAATAAATTTACCTTTAATACATTCATAAATTCTAAAACAGTTTTATTATTAAGCTCATTATCAAGCGAAAGCGCAGCATTATTTACAAGTATATCTATCTTTTTATATTTAGATTTAATATAATCTAAAAAACTATTTATACTTAAATCATCTAATAAATCTAATTTAATCATATCAAACTTAACACCAATAAAGTCTACCTTTTTCTTTAATGAATTCATTTCATTTATACTTTTGTTATATGTTCCAATAATATTATAACCAAAACGCGCAAGTTCTTCTGCAATTTCTCTTCCAATTCCCTTAGCACATCCCGTTACAATCGCATATTTTTGCATACTATCGCCTCGGAAATATTATAACAAATATTTATATTTTAGTTAATAATATATACATAAAAAAATAAAGTTTTACATTAAATTACTTAGTTATTTAAATTTTAAAAAAAAAGAGCATTAAAATGCCCTAATTTTCATCATCTATCCATTTCCAATTTCTTATTTCTTCAAGATCTATTCCATTTTCAATTATATACTGTTTATGTTCAATTAATTTATCTTTACACCACTGAATAAGTCTAGATCCTCTATTACCTATATTAGGTAAATATTTTAACGCATCCATAACAAGATTATATCTGTCTATTTTATTTTGTACTCTCATATCAAATGGAGTTGTTATAGTTCCCTCTTCAAGGTAACCATGTACATGTATATTTTGATTATTTCTATTATAAATTAATTGATGAATAAGTGATGGATAGCCATGAAATGCAAATATTATTGGTTTATCTTTAGTAAATATAGAATCATAATCTAAATCAGTCAATCCATGTGGATGTTTTAAATTTGATTCTAATCGCATTAAATCGACCACATTAACAAATCTAATTTTTAAATCTTTAAAATTGTCTCTTAAAATTTTTGTTGCTGCAAGAGCTTCCAAAGTAGGCGTATCTCCAGCACATGCCATAACTAAATCTGGCTCAACATTTTGATCATTACTTGCCCATTCCCATATTCCTATTCCATTTGTACAATGTTTTACAGCTTCTTCCATTGAAAGCCATTGTGGACGTGGATGTTTGGATGCAACAATTACATTTATATAATTTTTGCTTCTAATACAATGATCAAAACAAGAAAGTAAACAATTAGTATCAGGAGGCAAATACATTCTTACAATATCAGATTTTTTTGTTACTAAATGATTCAAAAAACCTGGATCTTGATGTGTATATCCATTATGGTCTTGTTGCCATACGTGAGACGTTAAAACGTAATTTAAAGAAGCTATTTTTTGTCTCCAAGGAAGTTCACTTGTAACTTTTAACCATTTAGCATGTTGACTTGTCATTGAGTCAACTATTCTAATAAAAGCCTCATATGAATTTAAGAACCCATGTCGTCCTGTAAGTAAATATCCTTCAAGCATTCCTTCGCATGCATGCTCGGATAGAATTGAATCTATAACTGCACCTTCACTAGATAAAAATTCATCATAGGGATATTTTGTTCCATTAAACTGTCTATTAGTAACTTCAAACACATGATTTAATCTATTTGACAATGCTTCATCAGGTCCAAAAATTCTAAAATTCTTATTATCTAAATTAAGCTTGATAATATCCCTTACAAATTTTCCAAGTTCCATCATATCCTGAGCTTCTATACTTCCAGGATATTTAACATCTACTCCATATTTTTTAAAATCTGGCATTCTAAGTTCTTTTAGAAGTAATCCACCATTAGCATTTGGATTTAATCCCATTCTCTTATTGCCTTTTGGCGCAAATGCTTTAATATCTTCTTTTATACTACCATCACTATTAAACAATTCTTCTGGTCTATAGCTTTTAAGCCAGGATTCAAGCAATTTTACTGATGTTTCATTATCTATAGTTATAGGTACTTGATGTGCTCGAAATGTACCTTCTATTTTCTTTTCACCTACTAATTTAGGGCCAGTCCATCCTTTTGGAGTTTTAAGTATTATCATAGGCCATAATGGTCTATTAGCATTTAATTCTTGTTTAATTTGTCTTATTGATTCAACACAATTATCCATAGCAGCTGCCATAGATCTGTGATACTCTTCCTTGCTCATATTATCTGTTATTTCAACAATAATAGGCTTATATCCACATCCTAAAAAGAAAAATTGTAATTCATTATCAGATATTCGTGAAAAAACTGTAGGATTCGCTATTTTGTAACCATTTAAATGAAGTATTGGAAGCACTACTCCGTCTGTTTTAGGATTTATAAATTTATTTAAGTGCCATGAAGTAGCAAGTGGACCAGTTTCAGCTTCACCATCTCCAACAACACAGGCAACTATTAAGTCAGGATTATCTAAAACAGCTCCATATGCATGTGATAAACTATATCCAAGCTCTCCTCCCTCATTAATAGAACCTGGAGTTTCAGGAGCAACATGACTTGAAATACCGCCAGGGAAGGAAAATTGCTTAAATAATTTTTTAAGTCCATCAACATCTTCAGTTATATTTGGATAGATTTTAGAATACGAGCCATCAATATAATCCTGTGAAACCATTGCATTTCCGCCATGACCCGGACCAGATATATATATCATGTTTAAATCATATTTATTTATAATTCTATTTAAATGAGTATATATAAAATTTTGGCCTGGAACAGTTCCCCAATGTCCAACTATTTTCTTTTTTATATCACTAACTTCTAGTGGTCTTGTAAGTAACGGATTTGATATCAAATATAATTGACATGCTGATAAATAATTAGATGTTCTAAAATACCTATCCATTTGATTTATCATATTACTATCTAATTCCACAATATCACCTTCCTATTCTTTATTTAATTATAGCCTATTTTTTAAAAATTAACAATAAAAAAAACTGTAAGTTGAAATAATTTTTAAATTTTAGTAAAATATATCTAATGGAGGTAATTATGATACATATAAAGAACAATTTTGATAATGAAGTAATAAAATATAAAGGAACAGTAATTGTTGATTTTTGGGCTCCTTGGTGTGGTCCTTGTAAAATGTTTGGGCCAATTTTTGAAAACTGTGAAAAAAATTTTCCTAATATTAAATTTTGTAAATTAAATGTAGATGAAAATGAAGAAGTTGCAAAACAGTTAGGCATAATGTCTATTCCAACAATTATTTTATTTAAAGATGGAAAAGAAATAAAAAAAGAAATTGGGCTTATGAATGAAAACAGACTTAAAAACTTTCTGGAGGATTAGTAATGTATGATATTATAATAATTGGTGCGGGACCTGCTGGTCTTACTGCTGCTATATATTCTAAAATAGCAAGAAAAAACATTCTTATATTTGAAAAAGAATGCTATGGCGGACAGATAATCAAAGCTCTTGAAATTAAAAACTATCCTGGATTTTTGAAAATCAGTGGCGAAGAATTTTCAAGTAAATTATATGATCAATTGAAAAATTTAGGCCAAGATATAAATTATGAAAAGGTAATTGAAATTGAAAATTATAAAGATTATAAACTTGTAAAAACAGAATCTGGTACTTATAAAGCGAAAGCGCTCATAATAGCTGGTGGAGCTAAAAATAGAAAACTTAATTTACCGAATGAGGATAGGTTACTTGGAAATGGTGTATCTTATTGCGCTACTTGCGATGGCATGTTTTTTAAAGACAAAGTTGTAGCTATTTATGGTGGAGGTAATCATGCTATAGATGATGCCTTGTATCTAAGTAATATTGCTAATAAGGTATATTTAATATATAGAAATAAAGATTTTAAAATAGAATCTATAAACCTTGAAAAAATTAAAGAAAAGGATAATGTAGAAATTATTTTAAATAGTAGTATAATTAAATCAAATGGAACTGATAAATTAGAAAGTATAACTATTAAAAATCAAAAGGGTAATGAAAAAGAAATTAAAACCAACGGATTATTTATAGCTATTGGATATGTTCCTGTATCTGAGATATGTAAAAATATAATTGATACAGACAATTTAGGATATATTATTTCTAATGAAGAATGCAAAACTAATGTTGAGGGTATATTTTGTGCTGGAGATATTAGAAAAAAGAGTATAAGACAATTAACTACAGCGTGTAGTGATGGTACAATAGCAGCAATTAATGCTTATAAATATGTAAATAAAATAAATAGCTCTAATAGTAAAAACTAATAGATCTATTTTTTTATTCTAAAATTATCTTGATTTAGGCCAGGCAATATTACTTAAAATACATAAAAGTTTAGTATTTATATAATCTATAGTCACTCCAGTATCCCCATATTTTTCTTTTCGCATTATACACATACTAAATTTTTTTAGTTCTTTCATACAACTTTTAGATAATAATTTAAACTTTTTATTTCCAATTATTTCACCTGATCCAATTAATAACGAACCCATATAAGAACCTTTCATAATTGAAATCCAGTTTTTAATTATTTCAACTGGACATATATTATTTTCATATTCTATAAAACCGCAATTAGCTATTAAATATATTTTCTTATTATTCAAATATAATTTATTATCAAAAATATAATCTAATAAACTTAATAGTTTAGATGGAGGACTATCTAAATAAGTTGGAAATGCAAATAATAAAGTATCTGATGAATATATATATTCCAATATTTTATTTCTATTTGCTTCTAAATTTAATACTGTATAATTAGATAAGTTTTTTGTAACCTCATCTATAAAAATTTTTGAATTACTTCTTTTTAATTTTGGACTACAATTAATTATTGTATACATATTTCACCTATATCACTTATAAATTTAATTGTGTGCTCATAAAAACATAAATTATCATTATTATTATTAACTAAGTTATACACACATTTTTTAGTATTGGAATCATAATTACCATAGAAATATGTTGATAACTTTATTTTATTATTATATCTAAACCTATGCCTCATTCTTCCCTTTCTAACCTCAAAATTCATTTGTGCATAACCAATTATTCTTTCAAGTACCTTTTTTACATTTGAAGAATAGCATCCATATCTAGATTTACTTATAATTATTAATTCATCTACTACAGATAAAATACGTCCTAAATTATAATAATCATCTAAAATTCTACAATTTCCACTTTTATTTTTGAAACAATTTAGGCAACCAACGCAGTTATGCACACACTTTGATGAATCAATTACGATATCCATATAATTAAATTTAATTTTATCCACATTTTCTTTATCTAAATCATGTATTATTAATTTCATACTTAAATATATGTGTATTATTTTGTTTTAATACTAATAATAGAATATATAAAAAATGATATGTTTTAAAACATACCATTTTCCTAAATTTAATCTACATCTTTTCTTGATAATATAGATGCTGGTGTTTTTCTAATTACTCCATATACAGGTATTAACCCTATAATTAAGTTAAATAAATATATAGATATTATAGATATTAAGAATGTTATAGGATTTACTAAGAACCACTTGCTTAAATAGTTAATTGTCGATATTTTGCTTAATATATAAAACATAAGTATAACGCCAGGTAAACTACTTAGAGTTGTAAGAGCAAATATTTCTCCGTAGAACATCCTATATATATCACGTCTTTTTACACCTATCGCACGATATATACCTACTTCTTTTACTCTTGATAAAAACGAAGATCTAATCATTAAGAACATTTCTATAAATGAAATTACAAGCATAATGCTTGAAACAAGTAAAACATTATTAAATGATTCTCTTAATTCTTTTTTGTATTCATTTTTAGAATATGTATAACTATCTGTTATATTAATACCATTATCTCTAAATAAATCTATAGTCTTATTTTTATCTTTTGAATATATAACATAATCAGAACTATTTTTAATTAAATTATATTTTATAGTATTGTTATTACAAAAATACATATTATAATCATATTTACTAGTATAATAACCTACTACTTTTAATTTAACATTATTTACTTTTACATCTATAGTTTTATTTAATGGCATTGTATCTTTATTTTCTATATTAACTATTATCTCATAGTCATTTAAAGGTAATTTGCCAGACTTTAATTCTATATTATCTTTAAACAAATCATAATCTTGTAATATTTTTGATTCAGATTTATCACCACTATAATAAAGAATATTAACAAACATTTTCTTTGACGTATAAATAGATGGACTTTTTAAATTAGATATACCTACTATTTTAAACTCACCTGCATATCCTAATTTTAAATATTTATTAAGCATTTTATCATAGCTATCTATACCTATCATTTTATATCGTTGGTCATTAAGTAAAGTTCTTTCAAGTAATAGTTTATCTACCACTATTTCTCTATCCTTTTTAGGCATTACTCCAATTATTAAATCATTTTTATTAATCATGCTTATATCACTTAAAGAACCACCCAAAGTAAATCCTACATCGGATATTTGATAGTAATCATCTGTATTAAGTGAAAATACTGCATTAGAATCACCTGGTAAAATGTAATTAATCGTATCGTCTTTCTCATATTTAAGGAAATCATCTAATTTTATATTATGTTGACGTGCGACTAAATAATTTTTATTAATACTTATAAAATCTTCATCTTTTAAATTAAATATTGGTCCTATAGATGAAATTGAAAACATTATAAACATACCTGCTGCAAAGTATCCAAGTAATAATATCTTTTTTAAAATAGAATAATCAAATACTTTAGAAAAGCTTTTCTTAATTAAACTAAATGGGTTGAATATAGATGAATACTTTTTTTTCTCTTTCTTAGAAATTATTTTATCAAAATCGAAATCATATTTATCAATATCTTTCTTTTCAATTTTCTTATAATTATCATTTATAAATTCAACTCCAGAATCCTCATCTACAACTTCTATTTTATTTTTAGTATTGCTTTTAATATATATATTTCCATTTTTAAGAACAATATCTAAATTTATTTTTTCTACATCATTAGAATATATATTTAAATCAATATTTTTATCTTCAATATTTTCAATATATTTAAAATCTTTTAAATAAAAGCTATTATCTATTTCATAGTCAAGATAATCATCGCTATTATTATTATAATCTTTTATTATTTTACCATCTTGAATTTCTATTATTCTTGTTGCATAAAACTTAGCAAGTTCTTGTTCATGTGTTACTAAAATAACTAGTTTATCTTTTGATATAGCTTTAATTATTTTCATTATTTCTAATGAATTTTTACTATCCAAGTTACCAGTTGGTTCATCTGCTAAAATAATTTTTGGATTCTTTACTATTGCACGAGCTATTCCCACTCTCTGTCTTTCACCACCAGAAAGCATACTACAAGGTCTTTTCTTATATCTTAACATTCCAACCTTATCTAGAACATACAGTACCCTTTTATCTATTTCAGTTTTATCTTTTATACCTATCATCTTAAGTACAAGAGCAACATTATCATATACACTCATATTTTCTATAAGTTTGTAATCTTGAAATATATATCCAATATTTAAATTTCTAATTTTGTCTGTCTTATAACTAAATTTAGAATTAATCTTTAAGCCATCTACATAAATTTTTCCCTTTCTTACATTATCTAGACCACCTATTGCATTAAGTAATGTTGTTTTACCACTTCCACTACTTCCAAGTAATGCAACTAATCCTTTATCTAGTGAAAGTGACGTATTATTAATTACGTGCAATTGATTTTTTCTACCTTTATTATAATATTTATCTACATTTTCTAATGTTATCATATTACACCTCCATATTTAAAGTGCTGATAGCGCTTTTTTTAAATAATTTTCTTGAATACTTAATACTTAATATTAATGACATAATTAAAAGTATAATATATAAAATAACATAATCATTAAATCTCAAATACGTAAATATAGTTTTAGTAAATTTAACATTTAATATATTTACTTTATTTAAATATAAAAATAACAGAAATAAGAAATAAGCAATATTAGATACTATAAATAGTTCATAAATTAATAATTGTTTAGCTATATTTTTATTAGCTCCTAGTATCCTTATTGTAGTATAATACTTGTTTCTAGATTTAAGTATTATCTTAATTACAAAATAAGATATAAATATTAACACAATTACTACTATTATAGTAACTATTGTCTTAATTATTTGAAATAAGATAACCATATTACTATTTACTAATGTATCCTTCAAGGCAAGAGTTTTATATCCCTGATCATTTAATTTTTTTATTATAGATGACGTTTTATTAACGTCATTTACAAATACACTACTTTGATATGAACCTCTTTCTAATAATTCATTATAGTCAGCTTCACTTATAAAAATATTCCCATCTATATTATCATAATTATCTATATTTAATAATTGTTTCAAATTATTTTTAGTATAAGTTTTTGATACAACAAAACTCTTAGAAACATTATAATATATATTACTTACATTAATATCTAATGACTGATTAATACAGTTATTTTTAGGACATTCACTACTTAAACTATCTGGTATATATATTTTACCTTTTTCTACATTGTTATTTACTTTTATATTAAAATCATTTTCATATATACTAGACTGTCTTATTTTATTTTCAAATAATACTTGAATATTATTATACCTCTGCAATAATTTTAAAGATATAGTATTACTTAATTTTTCACTAACATAAAAGGAATAATCATAATCATATGGATTTTCTAAATATTTAATTCCAACAATTTTTAATTTTATACCCATATCAAGATCATCAGAATACCCATCTTCTAAATAAAAATCCATATTAAATAATTTTTTTATCTCATCTCCTGTAATATAATAATCATTTCGATTACCTAATACAATTATTTCATTATCACCCTTTGGCATTCTACCTTCATCTAATTTTGAATCTAGAGTATCTATATTTTTAATATTACCACTAATCCATAAATATCTATTTTTATCAGTAATATTTATTTGATTATCAAGTAATATATCATTTTTAACTATATAAGATACTCCTTTAATATTTGATATATTTTTATAATCTTTATCAGTAAAAGCTGTTTTATCATTTTTATTAATAATAATTCTATTATCACTAATATCAGTAAATATTTCATTTGATCCACTAGAATTACTTATATATTCTTGTTCCTTAAATGATGCATATTCACTTATTAAAGCAGTTGTCATAAATAAATATACTAACAATAAAAGTATAAATTTAGGTACAATATTAAAAGTATTTCTAAGCGCAAGTCTAAATCTATTTAATAATGTAATGTCTCTATATTCAATTAAGTTACTATTTTGTGATGGTTTTATTTCCTTAATCTTTTTATCTTCCAAAATTTTTCCATCATGCATTTTAATTTTTCTTGTTACATATTTTTCTACTTGATCATAATTATGAGTTACTATTATAACTAATTTATCTTTAGATATTTCACTTAATAATTTAATTATTTCTACTGAATTTTTACTATCTAAATTACCAGTTGGTTCATCGGCTATTATTATTGGAGTATCCTTTGCTAAAGCTCTTGCAATAGCTACCCTCTGTTTTTGGCCACCTGATAATTTACTAGCTTTTGTATTTCTAAATTTATAAAGTCCAACTTTTTTTATTAGATTAATAACATCATTTTTGATTTCTTTTTTCTTTTTACCATTCAAAAGTAAAACTAATTCTATATTTTGATAAACTGTATAACTATTGACAAGATTAAAATTTTGAAAAATATTTCCTATATATTTTCTTCTATAGTCTTCAAAATCTTTTTCTATATAATGGCTTGTCTCTTGACCATTTATATAAAGCTCCCCTTCTTCATAAGTATCAATACCGCTTATTACATTTAAAAGAGTTGACTTACCACTTCCAGACTCACCTGTAATAGCTACAAATTCACCAATACTAAATTCTAAATTTACTTTAGTAAAGCCACTTGCTACTACACCTTTACTATAATAAAATTTAGATACATTTTTTAATTTTATTATACTCATATATTTTCCTCCTTATTTAATTATACAATATAAACATAAAATATAATATACATTATTTCCTTTCTTAGTAAATATATCAAAGATACTGGTTGCAAACTATCAATTTTTAGTTGTATACTGTATATTTTTAGTTGCACTACATTTGTTTATAAAAAAAGCCAACCTATTATTAGATTAGCTATAGTTAAACTTGAATAGTTCAAGTAAATTTCAATATGGGGCGCATATAGGGGATCGAACCCTAGCATAACGGAACCACAATCCGCCGTGTTAACCACTTCACCATATACGCCATGTGTAAGTAAATAACTTACGAAATATATTTTAACAAAAATTATTTATTTTGTCTATACTTTTCTTTATTTTTTAATAATTAGTCATAAACCTATACGCATTAATTATAAAAACATAATATAAAGCGAGGAGGATTTATGAATAACTACCATGATTTTAAAAATTATAATTATAATTACGCTAATAATACATATAGCGTAAATGAATCATATAGTAATTTTAATGAATATAATAAAAGTGAACTTTATGATCCATACAATGGTTTTATAAGAGGTAATTTGTTTAAAGATTTATATGATCCATATAAATCAAGTGAACCATATGATGTAAAACCTATGAATGAACAGGCTGATTTATTAACCAATATTGATGCTTTATGCTTTGCCATGACAGATTTAAATCTATACCTTGATATATATCCAGATAACAAAAATGCAATAAATTTATTTAATAAATATAGAACGCAAAAGGAAAGTCTTACTAATGAATATGAATCTAAGTATGGCCCTATTACACTTAGTAGTAATAGTTTAAATACATATCCTTGGGCTTGGGATAACATGCCATGGCCTTGGGATAATTAGGAGGTAATATGTGGAAATTTGAAAAAAAATTAGAATATCCTATTAATATTCGCAATAAAGATCTTAAAATGGCAAAATGTTTATTAGAACAGTATGGAGGCGCTAATGGTGAATTTGCTGCTGCTATGAGATATCTAAATCAAAGATATACAATGCCTGATGAAAGAGGATATGCTCTTTTAAATGATATTGGTACAGAAGAGCTTGCACACGTAGAAATGATAGCAACTATGGTTAAACAATTGATACAAGATGCTTCAATAGAAGAACTTAAAAATAATGGTTTGTCTGCCCAATATGTAGAACATGATCATGCACTTTTCCCAACAGATGCTAATGGAGTTCCATTTACTGCTGCATATTTTGCTACAACAGGAGATTATAATGCTGACTTAACAGAAGATATGGCTGCAGAACAAAAAGCACGTGTAACTTATGAACATTTAATGGATTTAACCAGTGATCCTGATTTACTCGCTCCATTATCTTTTTTAAGACAAAGAGAAATTGTACATTTTGAACGATTTAAAGAACTTAGAGAATATTATTTAAATAAATACAAAAAAGAGAAGAAATAATTCTTCTCTATTTGTTTAGCAAATGAATATTGTCAAGTAATATTCCAGTTCCCTCTACTACACAAGTCAAAGGACTTTCAGCAATAAATACTGGCACTTTTAATTCTTGAGAAATAAGCTTATCAAATCCATCTATAAGCGCTCCTCCACCTGTTATAACTATACCTTTGTCTATAATATCTCCAGCAAGTTCTGGAGGTGTTTTTTCTAATACATTTTTAGCAGCATGAATTATATTATAAACACTCTCTCTTAAAGCCTCTTCTACCTCTTCACTACATAAAGTTATGGTATGAGGTAATCCTGTTACAAGATCTCTTCCTTTTACATCCATCTTATCATTCTTACTATCTGGATATACTGATCCTATTTCAAGCTTTATTTCTTCCGCAGTTCTATCACCTACTAAAAGTTTATATTTCTCTTTTATATATTTAATTATATCATTGTCAAAAGTATTTCCAGCAATTTTTATAGATTCGCTTGTTACTATATCTCCTAATGATAAAATTGCTATATCAGTAGTACCTCCACCAATATCTATTACCATATTACCACTTGGTCTTGAAATATCAAGTCCTGCTCCTATGGCTGCTACTTTTGGTTCTTCTTCAAGAAAAACTTTTCTTGCTCCAGTTCTTTCAGCGGCTTCTTTAATTGCATTTTTTTCAACTTGAGTTATATTAGATGGACAACATATAAGTATTCTTGGTCTTGAAAAAAAGCTTTTTCCATTTACCTTTCTTATAAAACTATTAAGCATCATTTCAGTTATTTCAAAATCTGCAATAACACCATCCTTCATAGGTCTTATAGCTTGTACTTTTCCAGGAGTTCTACCTAGCATTTCTCTTGCTTGTTTACCTACTGCAAGAATTCTTTTCGTATCAGAATCAATTGCTACTATACTTGGTTCATTTAATACTATACCTTGACCTTTTATATATATTAAAACATTAGCAGTTCCTAAATCTATTCCTATATCATGTGCAAACATAGTATACCTCCATTTTATATATTATATCATATTTTAATATAATTGAATGTTATTAAGTAACATTTTTATACTTTTTTCTAGTAGATTCTCCACCTCTTATATGTCTAATATTTATATGATACTTAAGTATTTCATCTATTTGTTTAAATATTTTTGTATCTATTTCTACTAGTCTTTCATGTAAATCTTTATGTACAGTACTTTTTGATACCTTAAATTTTTTAGCAATTTCTCTTATAGTTTTTTTTGTATCCAACATATAGTAAGCTTCATCCATTACTCTTTTAATAATTAATGAACTCATCAAACACCCCTCTAATAAATTATATATTTTATGCTATAATTTATACATAAAAAGGGCTTTCGCCACTATATTTCATTAACTGATTTATCAAAATATTCTTCAGGATTTACGCATATTCCATCTATAATTAATTCAAAATATAAATGATTATTTAATTCTTTTGATATATTTGATGTAGAACTTTTAGCTATTGTTTGCCCTGATGTTACTTTATCACCCATTTTTACAGATATATCTTTAACACTTTGATATATACTTGTTATATTATTACTGTGTTTAATAGTAATTATATTACCTAAGATATCATCTTCTTTTACCTCAGATACCTCGCCTGGTAAAATAGATACTATGTCAAATACATCACCATTTGAATAAGATATTCCACTACTTTGCATATATGTTCCTTCATAAAATATTAAAGATTTTTCTTGATTTTTAGCTTCATCTTTATAATTATAAAAACTCTTTACAATTGAAACCTTTGTATCATTATATGGTCTTTTAATTGTATCTTTAGTATTAACAACTTCAACTTTATTTTCATAATCAAGGATTCCTTTTGACACATATTGATATCCAGTGTTAGATACTTTTTTAGTTGCATATAGCATACCAATAACTCCGCCAACTAATAATAAAAATGATATTCCATATAAAGCATAAATAACAGATTTTTTTAATTCTCTTTTCATTTTATTCACCTCATTTTTAATTGTGAACAAAATATTTATTTTTATACTTTTTTTTAAAATTTTTTTATTTCAATACCAGTATAATAATGTTTAAGAATTTGATCATATGTATATCCTTCTCTAGACATACCTTCAGCACCATACTGACTCATACCGACGCCGTGTCCATATCCTTTTGTTTTTACGATTACTTTAGTTGATTCTTGAATAATTTCAAAGCATTTGGATTTTAGCGACAATTTTGACATAACATCTGAGCCTGTAAAAATTTTATCATTTATTTTAATTTTATTAATTCTACCTGCTTTTGTTTTAGATAACACTTGAACTATTATCTTATCTTGATATTCTAAATTAAGTAATTTATAAAATTCGCTTAATGTATATGTTTTATTTATGTTGAATGAAGGTGATATACTATCCCAAGGACTTTCTACACTTCTTAAATATTCAACTTTATTTTTAAATATTTCTTCACTATTTTCAGTATATCCTGTACTAGTAGAAAAAAACATAGCATCCGCAACTTTATCATTATAAGATATATATTCACCCATTGTCTGTAAAACAGCTTCTTTTATTTTATTAATATTTACAGTATATGATTCCTTCCAAGTTGCAACTAAATATTCCTTGTCTAAATATACTTGATTAGTGACTGTATCAACTACATCATATTCTTTATTTTTATTTCCCTGTATTTTTGACATTACATATGAACGTGATGCGACTGCTTGAGCTTTAAGTGCTTCTAAACTAAAACTAGATGGCATTTCTCCTGCAACTACACCTATTACATATTCTTCTATTGGTACCTCTTCTACAACACCTGTTTTACTTCTATATACTCTAACTGTACTATTAGAAGAAAAATTAAAAGTAATTTCATCATCTCTTATAAATATAGTTACAATTATAAATGGAATAAAAATTAATAAAAATGAAAAAAGTAGTATTTTTTTTATCAAGAAATCATCTCCTTTAAAACATACTACTATATATTTTGATAAATAGTTAAAAAATCATACAAAAAGTTTACTACTAGATATGTAAGTGAAATTGAAAAAAATAGATAAATTAATCTTGCTTGAACAACTCTATTTTTTTTAAATATTACAGATAAATTAACTCCATCTAAACACCATATTATAAGTGGCATAAATATTACATATAAAGATATTTTAAGCATTTTCATATTCTTCTATTTGATTAACTCTAACCTGATAGATAGGGTCTTCATGATTTTCTTTGGCAGCTAAAAATGCATCTACTATCTTTTTATTTTCATTAATATCACAAGATCCAGATAATGCGATAACATTAACATAATCTCTCTCTCTACCATGAATTGCTTCTTCTACACTATTTACTTTACCACATCTTACACCTTTTACTTTATTGCAAGCAATAGATATTCCAATAGCGCTACCACATATAGCTATTCCAAGATCAACTTCTTTATCTCTTACTTTTTCACCTATTATAAAACCATACTTCGTATAATCAACTCTATCTGAGGTATCAGTTCCATAATTAATTACAGTATAACCTTTATCTTCTAAATATTTTGTCAATTCTTGTTTAGTTTCTACACCTCTATGATCATTACTTATTCCTATTTTCATTTTTCCTCCTTATTTTATTTAATAATTCATTTAAATAATAATACCAATTAATTGGTAAATAAAAATCTCCTATATATTCTTCAACATGTCCACCGAAACCTTTTTTAAATTCATAAACTCCATCCTCACCAGGATTAAATTTTCCACTTATACCATAAAAATTATATTTCTTATATTTATTTTCTAAGGCATATTTAATCATAATCCATTGAATTAAATATTGTGAATAAAAATTATTGTATTTATCAACATTACCACTAAAAAGATAAATAATTTCATCTCCAAACATCATAAACATAGATGCAGATATTGGTATCAGTCCACTTTTATATTTATCTATTTCAATTAATCTATTATTTAATGTATCTATATTCTTTTTGATTTCTTTGGCACTATTATTTTCTTTATTATAAAATTTTTCATATTTTTTATTATATGATATAAGTTCATCTGTTATCTTCTTTTTATATTCATCTACATTAAGGTATGCTAATAAAAATTTTACTTCGTTTTTAAAATTTTTATAAATTTTTCTATAATATTCAATACTCTTATCCTTAAAACCTATTTGCTTACTAGTACTTTCTGTTATTGATTTAAATATAGGTAGATCATCATATTCTATTTCTTTAACGGTTATACCATATTTTTCTGCTTTTTTTATTTTATTTAAATGATTAGCTTTAATGCTTTTTTTTATTTCTTCAAATGTTTTTCCTTCTAAATCTATAACATATTGCCATCTTACCTGATTAGTATTATCATAACCTACAGTAAAGCCATTATGCTTAAATCCTAGTTTTTTTAAATTATTAACTATATTTGTATTATCATATTCATCAGTAATATTTCCATCTATATCTCTACTTTTATAAAATACGTTTGGGTCAATATGAAGAACATATCCATGGTGATGCTTAATATATTTTTTTAAATTTAATACAAAAAATTTAAGTAAATCTATATCATTATAATCTAAAAGTAATCCTTTTGGGGCATAAAAATTATTATAACCAAATCTATTTTTTTTAGATATCATTCTTGTTGCAGCTATAACTTTACCAGCTTTTAAAACTCCAACATAATATGAATTATCATCTTGACCATCCAATTTTGGAGATTGTAAAAAACTTTTTAAATTACTCTTATTTAAATACTTTTCGAATTCTTTTATAGTAAGTTCTCTAAATTCCATATATTACACCTATTTATCTTTCTTAAGTAAATCTTTAAAATTTCTTTTAAATACGCCTGTTTTAATAATTATAAAACCATATATTAGTATTCCAATTATAGAATATATAACTATACTTATTATTGATATTAATCTGGTATTATTAGTTATGATATATTTTTGAGCTAAAAATATTACTATATACATTATAATAGACGCAATTAAACCTATAGTAACATCTTTTATTATTTGAGTGTAATTAATACTTAATGTCCTCTTTAAATCAATTAAGCATATTAGTATACTTGATAAATACCCAAGTATTGTAGATATTGTTATACCATAATATGCATGTATACCAAGTTTATTAAATAATAACATGATAGGAATTAGTGTTAATATTTTAATGATTAAACCTGTAAAAAGACCTATATATACAGTTTTATATCTATTAACTGATTGCATTATTATTATTAAACAGTTTACCATTGCATAAAATAAAGCCGTAAATATACTTATTTTAAATACACTTATTCCAAGATTATTATATCCATAAAATACTGTCCATACTGGAGTTGAAAGTACACTTAATCCGCAAACCATAGGTATTAATATTAATAAAAGTATTGTTAGTGTTTTATATATTTTATTTCTAGCACCATCATAATTTTTTAAAATGTAATCTCCAGAAATATTTGGAAGTAAACTTACTCCAACACCTGCAGATATTGATGTAACAATAACATTCAGTTTAGCTCCCCAAGTAGTTATACAGCTTAAAATATATTCAGCATCTATAGCACTATAACCTAATCTTTTTACTAAGCATTTAATAACAAGTGACATATCAACCATAGTATATAGCGATACTAAGACACTTATTAATACAAGTGGAATACTATATTTCACTATATTTTTTAAAATATCCTTGTTAGTTATTTTTAATTCTTCCTTCTTTGGTTTATAATCATAATTTTTTATACTTAATTCTTTTCTATGAACAATTAATAAATATATTAAAGCAACAATTCCACCTAATGTTGCTCCAAATATAGCAGCACCTACTGCTTCTTTTATACCAAATATTTTTTTGAATATTATAGATCCAAATATGATTACTAAAACTCTAACAAACTGTTCTATTACTTGACTTATTGATTGCTTTGTTATATATTTTTGTCCTTGTAAATAACCTCTTATGTTACTTAGCGCAGTAGTAAATAAAATAGCTGTCGCACTAACTCTTATAACGTATGTTATATCTTCTAGTGAATTGCCGCCTATTATATCGCCTTTAATTATTACAGCTAAATTAGGGGCAAAAATTAATAATATTAAAGTAGAAATTACACCAAATGTAAACGTTATTTTTGAAGCTATTTTATAACTTCTTTTACTGGCATCCAAATATCCTAGTGCTATATACTCACTAACTATTTTTGATATAGCCATAGGAACTCCAACGGTTGATAAACTTAAAAAAATTAAGTATATATTATATGCATAACCATAAAGTGCTCCACCCAAAGAGCCAACTGTTCGGTTAAATGGTATAACATATATAATACCTAAAACTTTTGCTAATATTATACATATCGTAGATGCGAGCGCCCCTTTAATAAATGTATCTTTCTTCATAAATCCTCCAACTATTATTTTTTTCTTATTTTTTTATATATTTTAATTAAAAATGGATAAAGCAATGTTATTAAATAGTATTTTTTTTCAATAGGCAAATCATATTCACCAGCGAATTCCATAACACTACCATTAAATTTTTGCTTAAATATTGTTAAATGATCTGATAAGTTTCCATCTACTCCTCCTAAATTACAATAATGACATTTGTTTTCTATTGAGAATTTTATCATTTCAAATACCAATCCTGCGGACACATTTAAATTATTTAATATATTATCATTACCTGCATACAAATATTCACTTGTTCTAATACCATTTTTATTTAAAGGAAGTAATAATAATCCTGTAGAAAGGGTTACACTTTTTTTATCTTTAAATAAATCTACAATTTTTTTTACTTCTTCTTCCATATTAGATTCTTTTAGAAATCCAATATATTTTTTTATATCAAGCTTACCAAAGAATATAAAAGCTCTTCCCTTAAAATTTGCTAAAATTTTTTTATAATACTCCTTATTTCTTAAAGATATATTTTGTTTTTCTTCTGTTTTTTTTAAAAGATTAACAAATATATCAAGGTAATCATCCCCATTTTGAATTTCATAACTAATTCCTCTTTTTTTACCATAATCTCCCAAATAATATCTAAATTTACTTTTATAAGTTTTTAACACATCCTCTATTTTTAAAATGTTATTATCTTTATCTATTACAGGAGCAAAAATATTATACTGTGGTTGGAGATTTTTACCTATTTCTTTATTTTTTCCAGTCCATTTATATCCAAGCTTAAGTAAATTATTGTGTTTTATTTGATAATCTTTCGAATAGTTATTTTGCAAAGGATTATTTTTTAAATTTTTTTCACTTATACAAAAATTTGGATCAATTTTAACTACGTATGCTTTATTCTTTTTTGCGAGAGCTTTAATATTATCAGTCATAGCTTTTAAATCATTATAATTAGTAAAATCAATTAAATATCCTCTTGGTATATAAAAGATGTTTATATTTTTTAATACCTTTTTTACAAGTATTAAACATACTCCAATTAGTTTTTTATTATTATATAAACCGCAATGAAAACTTTTCCAATTGTCTTTTACATTAGCCCAATTATATTCTTGCATAAAGCTTGCCATTGAATAATTTTCTATAAATTTATCATATTCTTTTTTATTTAAACAAGTACTAAATGTATACATACTATCAATCCTCTATTAATAATTATACCCTAATAGCCTTATTTTTACAATATAAGTAAAAAATAAAAGTAATTACTTAAAAATAATTACTTAAATCTTTTTTTTATTTCAGATATAAATTTAGTATAAATATTTTCATTTTTAGGCACCACAGTTAGAAAAAGCATTGGATCAATTAGTTCTATCTCCATAACTAAATATTCAGAATCATGATATACAAAATCTATTCTTGTATAAAGTGATTCTTTATATTCATCTATTTTAATTATTTCGTTTACGGATTTTATTATCTTTTTATTAATATCTGATATAGGTATATATTCAGTATTTTTGTATTTATAAAAAACTCCAGAGTATCTTTTTACTCCATACATTATTTTATTATTAAAAAGTATAATAGATATTTCTCCATTTTTTACACTTTCTATAAAAGGTTCTACCATTAATCTTTTTTTACTTTTTCTATTAATTATATCTTTTAATGATAATTTATCTACTAAAATGGTATCATTACCACTTTCAGACATAGTAGGTTTTACAACTATTTTTTTATCTTCATTAAAATTTTCATTCCATATCTTATCTATATTTGTATAACCATCTGTAAATATAGTCTTAATTGTTTTAATTTTATATTTAGATAATAGCTCATATTGTTTTTCTTTATTTAAATTATTACATATAATATTATAATTATTAAATACTTTAACTTTATTTTTTTCTAAGTTTTCTATTACATTTTTAAATAAATTTATATTATCATAAATTCCCCAAACTGATCTTATAATAGCATAATCATACTTAGAATAATCAATATTTTCTAAGTATGAGACGATTGTAGCACCTATACCAGCTTTATTAAGATAATATTTTAAATATATATCTTCTAAAATTTTATTTTTATATTTTTCACTAGATAATATGCAAACATTAACCTTATACTTTTTTTTATGCATAATTTCATTTATTTTAACTTTTAGAAGAATTAATTTAAATTTAAATATTCTTAATCTTTTATGCATACAAATCTCCTATCAAGTGATAAATGCAATTTCCAAATATTTGAAATCAAATCCTTTAAATCAATAGCAAAATCAAATCTTCCTATAATCTCGTCTTCATATGGCCAAGACATATTTTCACCCATAATAGTTTTAAATTTACTCTTTTTATACAAATATCTAATTAAATCTTGTTCATTTTTTATTTTGTGTTTATCTATTGTTTTACCTTTTAATCTAGTAAAATCTACTATTGCAAAGAATCCCGAAGTTGGAAGTGTATTTTTCCTGATTTCTAAATTTTCTATTCCATTCAGCAATATTGAAGCCCTTTCTTTATTTTTAACACATATATTTATTTCTCTTATAATTTTATTCTTTTCACTTTTTTCTTCTATTACGTCTATACCCTCTATTAATGAACGAAATAAATTTAATCTATGAATATACTTTTTAATCAAAGGTTTAAAATATCTTTTAGCCATCCTATATCTTTTATTAGTTCCATTATAAGCACCAGCCATAGCATTTACTTGTAATACTGGCATTGTATTTACATTACAAAATAATTTTTCATTTAAACCATTACAAATAGGTATTGGCGCAATTACACAAGCTGCTCTAAAAGATGCAAGACCATATGCTTTTGAAAGTCCTAAAAGAGTTATTGTATTATTAAAATATTTAGGCATGGAAGCAAGTGGCAAGGCAAGATTATCTCTATCATAAGTTAAATCACGATATATTAAATCATCTATTACAAATACGCCTTTTTCTAGACAAACATCTCCTATACCCTTTAGTATATCTATGTTTTTCTTTGACATAACATTTCCTATTGGATTATGTGGATTAATATTTAAGAATGCTGCAACTTTAGGTATATAATTTAATTTATCCTTAAATTTATTTTTAAGTTCTAGATTTATTTCATCTATTTTATTGGCTAATTTTTTAGGATTTACAAAAAAATTATCTTCCTCACATAAATTTAATACTTCCACTCTAGCATTAATTCTCTCTGGAGCAATTGCAAATAAGCCGTAATTTGGACCAGTAACTAAAATAACGTCCTCATCTCTTAAAATTGTTTCTAGAACAAATTGAAATCCTTGAGTAGTAGAACAGGTAAACACAACATTTTCTACACCTATTCCATCATAGCCTTTACAAGGTTTTTCCCTAAAGCCTTCTCTAATTAAGTAATTTACAACATGTGCTTTACATTTAACATTTCCTGTTATTGAAGGATACTGATATAAGCTTCGCTTTAACAATGTTTTTAGTATAAACTCTTCACACATAGGAAAAGGCTTGCTTTTAATTGGATTGCCAGAACTTACTGTTTGTGCTTCTAATGGTGGAATATAGTCATCCTCGTCATATTCATTTAATTCTTTAAAAAGCAAATTAAATCCATTCTCTATTTTTTTTACAGCAGGATAAAAATCTTTATTATCAGGTCTTTTACCGAAATGGTCTTCACTTGATAATAAAGCTTTATTTCTTTCTATTAAATCTTTCATAGCTTTTGAAGAATTTTCATAATTAATTTTAGTATTTATTATTTTTACATCATCATTTAGTATTTTTTTAGCACATTTCTTTATTATATTTTTCAATTTCATCACCTATTATATACATACTACGAGTTATTTATATATTATATACTTATTTAATTAACTAATCAACTACATTAATTTATTTAGTTAATTTTATTAAAGGCAAATTATATATTTTTGAAAGTTCAACTGCTTGATTTATAATTTTAGAATCTTCTGTGTCTATATAATATATTGCTTCTATTTTAGATAAATATCCATCCAAAACTAATTTATTACATACACCAAAATTAGTAAATTCAAGCTCTATTTGTTTAGGTGTTTTTAAATTTGACATATCATCATAGTCTACTGACATTATATCATCATTTTCAGTTATATATAATATATTATTGTTATATCCGATTATAAATCCTAATTGATAGTTAGATAGATTATTGCTTTGACTTATTTCCTTTTTTGTAAGTAATATACATTCATATTTAGGATCAATAAATTGATTATTTGAACATATAAAGCAGTAATTATTAGTCTTATCATAAGAATTTATATTTGTAATATCTTCTTCCCAAAGCTTATTAACTATTAGTTTAAGATCATTATGTATATCATATATATTATCATTTAATTTTATTCTATCATATATATTTTGAATTAATTTTTTCTCTAATTCACTTAATTTATCTAAATAATTAGCTGAGATATAATCTAATGATTTTTTAATATTTTTAATTCCTATATTTTCATATATAAAATTTTCTTCTTTATTTCTAAAATCTAATTCATCAATAAATCTCATTTCAAATGAATTTATTATCAAATTTAATTTATTACTGTTTAGTAGTTCATATACTGATTTAGCCTTATCATAATTTGAATCATCATATGCGATTAATGAATTATAATAATTAACAAAGTCAGTAAATTCTTTAAAATATTTACTGTTTTCAACTATTAAATCTTGTAAATAATATATTTTTTCTCTATAAATTATAATTTTTTTATTTATTTCTTCATTTAATGTTTTTAATTTATTTGAATTATATTCCTCATTATTATTTATAATGTTATAAATATTATCTAAATAATTCTTTCTTTCTAATTCTATTTTTAAATTACTATATAAATCATCATAAACAGATATATTACCTAATATTATTTTATTATATAAATCTAGTATTTCTTTTTTTAAGGATTCCTCTAAATTTAATGATTCTATATACTTAATACTAAGTTTTTCTTGTAATAATTTATTATGTTCTTCTATTTTACTTAGTTCTAGTTTTAATGAATTATCTAATTTTTTAATATTATTATTAATTATTTCAATTGTTTTTTTATTATTACAAGCTCTATTATAATCATCATATAATAAATTATCTGAATTAATAGAGTAATATAATTTTAAAATATCTTTTGTGTATTCGCTAAATAATTTAGGGAGTTTTTTATACTTAAGTATATCAATTTTATAATATTGTTGATAGTTTTCTTCTCTTATCTTATTTAATTCTTCAGATTTTTCTATATTATTTAACGTTTCAGAATTATCTAAAAGATTATAAAATTTTTTTAGTTCTAAATCTAAGTTTATAGAATCACTGTTAAAAAATTCATCTACTTCTTTTGCATTCATAAATACACCTCTTTATTCTATATACATTTTAACACATAGATATTGTTTTTACAACAAAAAAGCAAGTATTTCTACTCACTATCATTTAGAGATTTAATCAATGATTCCTTATTCATTTTTGAAAAATTTTTTATACCTTTTTCTTTGGCTAAATCTTTTAGTTCATCTAAAGTTAAATCATTCAGACTCATTTCTTTAATATCTGATTGATCAATTTCTCCATCTTCATCTGGCATACAACCATTCTTTACTAAATAGTCAATTTGCTCTTTTGTAATTGTTTCATATTCTAGAAGAGTGGTTGCTATTAAGTCAAGTAAATCTCTGTTTTCATTTATTATCTTTTTTGTTTTCTCATAACATTCATTTATTATTTTTCTTTGTTCTTGATCAATTTCAAAAGCAACTTGGCTTGAAAAATTTCTCGTTTTATTATAATCTCTACCTAAGAAAACACTAGATTCTTGGTGTTCAAATTGAATTGGTCCAAGATCGCTCATTCCATACTCAGTAACCATAGAACGGGCAATTTTAGTAGCTTTTTCAAAGTCATTATGCGCACCTGTTGTAACTTCATTAAATACAACTTCTTCTGCAACTCGTCCACCCAAAAGTCCACTAATTGTTTCAAGTAGTTCCTTTTTAGTAGATAAGAAAGTTTCTTCTCTTGGAAGCATTAAATTATAACCGCCTGCTTGACCACGAGGTATAATAGTTATTTTTTGTACTTCATTTGCACCTTCAAGTTTTATTCCAACAACTGCGTGACCTGCTTCATGATACGCTACTAGTTTTTTCTCTTTTTCAGTGTATTTTTTTGTTACTTTTGCTGGTCCCATTAACACACGATCGTGAGCCTCATCTATTTCAGACATAGTTATGGCTTTTTTATTTCTTCTAACAGTTAAAAGTGCTGCTTCGTTTAATAAATTTTCAAGATCTGCACCACTAAAACCAACTGTTCTTTTTGCAATATTTGAAAGCTTAACGCCTTTTGCAAAAGTTTTACCTTTTGCATGAACTTCAAGAATTTCTTCTCTTCCTCTTACATCTGGTAAATTTACAGTAATTTGTCTATCAAATCTTCCTGGTCTTAAAAGTGCTGGATCAAGTACATCTGGTCTATTTGTTGCCGCAATTACTATTATTCCTTCATTTGCACCAAATCCATCCATTTCAGTAAGTAACTGATTTAGAGTTTGTTCTCTTTCATCATGTCCACCACCTAATCCAGTTCCTCTTTGTCTACCAACTGCATCGATTTCATCTATAAAGATTAAACAAGGAGCATTTTGTTTTGCTTGTTTGAACATATCTCTTACTCTACTTGCTCCTACACCAACAAATAATTCAACAAAATCAGAACCGCTTATAAAATAAAATGGAACATTTGCCTCTCCGGCAACAGCTTTAGCAAGTAAAGTTTTTCCTGTTCCTGGAGGACCTACTAATAAAACACCTTTAGGAATTCTAGCTCCCATTTTTTGGAATTTTTTAGGATCTTTTAAGAAATCTATTAATTCTTGCACTTCCTCTTTTTCTTCTGTTAACCCAGCAACTTTATCAAATTTAATTTTATCCTTATCACTAGTTAATCTTGCTCTACTTTTTCCAAAATCCATTGATTTATTTGCTGTACCCATTTGCCTTGATATAAAGAAATATCCAATACCTACTAATAAGATAAGTGGTAATACATTTATAACAAATAGTAATATATAACTTGATCCTGGATCTTTCACTACAGTTATATCAAGTTTATTTTTTTCTTTATACTCATTTATTTGTTTCATTGTTTCTTCGCTTAATGTAGCAGAAGATTCAAAATATTCCTTATCATTATAATTAGATAATTTACCTGTTAATTGATAAAGTCCTTGACTACTATTTGGTTTAATAGTTAGTTCTGTTACTTTACCATTTTCTAATTCATTTAAAAATTCACTATATGATAGTCTGTTTACTTTAGTATTTAATATATTCATTAAATTAAATACAATAACTATTATAAAAAATAAAATAACATAAGAAAACAAACTTCTTTTTACTATCTTTCTATCCATTATTTCCTCCTCATTAATTATACTTTAATATTATATCATACTTTCCATCTTTTTTTCTATCAAAATTAGATTTTTTTACACCAGGAATCCAAATAATTTTTCCATCATTATCTGTTACTATAGGATAAGTATATCTTTCTTCCTTTGAAAGCTTAAAATCTGTAAATATATCACTTACACTTTTTGTACCAATAAAGTTTTTTATACTCATCCTATCCCCGTTACGCTTATTTCTAACATGGAATGGTAAACTTATATCTTTACTATTTAAATGAATAACATAGTTTGAATTATCAACTTCACTCATATCATTTTTTATAGTATGACCATTTGGTAGATTCACTTTATCAATAAAAGTTAAATCATAACTAAAATTATTATTTTTTTTACTAATATAGAATTTATTATACTCAATATATCCTATATAATTACAAGGTAGTGTAATCTTTTTATTTTGATTCAAAGATATAATAGATATTAATGTATTAATATGCTTATCAGTTATTTTAGAAATATTGCCTTTATAAATATTATTTAAATATATAGATAAGACATATGTCTTAATTATATCATCTAATGCATTAAATTTTAATATATCTAGTTTATTATTCACAAATATTTCACAATATATATTATTTGCTATTTTATTAACATATTCATCAAGCTTTAATAATTTATTACTGTACTTTAAAAACTTCAAATGAACATTTTTATCTTCTTTTTTTAGATAAGGTAATATATTCATTCTTATTCTATTTCTTTTATACTTATCTGAATAATTGGATTTATCTAATGCATACCAAAGTTTTTTACTAACTAAATATTTTTCTATTTCCTCTTTTGTTAAATATATAAGTGGTCTTACAATATTATAACCCCTATCATTAGAAATTTGTTTAAATCCAGCATATCCTTCTATACTAGATCCTCTAATTATTTTCATTAAAACCGTCTCAACTAGATCATCTCCATGATGAGCAGTAAACAAAAAATTAGAATTATATTTTTTCATTAACTTATCAAAAAATGAATACCTAATATCTCTTGCAATTGCTTCACTAAATTTATTATTTGGATATTCTTCTATTTTCATATATTCAAATATTATTTTATTTTCTTTACAATATTTCTCTACCATAGTGGCTTCATAATCGCTTTCTTTTCTAAGATTATGATGTACATGAGCAACTACAATCTTTAAGTTTTTACTTTCTTTTAAATTTATCATTGTATTTAGTAAAAACATGGAATCTGCTCCGCCACTTACAGCTATAACTATACATTTACCATCTAGATTAAGACTATCTATAAAATTATACACAGAATCCATGTTATCACCTTCTTTAAATTATTTTATAACAATTATATAATTATATCAAGTGTTTTTAAAAATAAGGGAAATCCCTTATTTATGATATGTTTCATTATTTAATATTTTAAAACTTCTATAAATTTGCTCTAATAGCATTACTCTAAACAATTGATGTGGAAATGTTAATTTTGAAAACGAAAGTTTATAATTACTTCGAATTTTAACACTATCACTAAGTCCATATGAGCCACCTATTATAAAAGTTATATTAGCATTAGTATTAAATATATTATTAATTTTTTCTGATAATTCCTTACTATCTATATAATTACCATCTATTTCTAAAGTAATTACGTAGTCCTTATCATTAATGTATTTAAGTATTTGCTCACCCTCTTGTTTTAATATAACATCCTTACTATAACTATTAATATCCTTAAGTTCAATGATTTCCAATTTTGTATATTTTGATAGTCTTTTTTTATATTCTATTAAAGCATCACTAAGGTATTTTTCTTTTATCTTTCCAACACATATTATTTTTATCATGCGCTAAATACCTCAGTCTTTTCATTTTGATGAGCAATTACTATATCATTAAAATCGATATTTTTTTGTTTAAGAGTATTCTTTAGTGTTTCAAGTGCTAAAGAATCAGTATTATTTTGTTCACTTAAGTGAGCTAATATTACTTTTTTTGTATTATTTCCTATTAATTTTGATAAGTAGTATGCAGAATCATTATTTGATAAATGGCCTTTATCACCTAGAATTCTTATTTTAGTATAATGTGGATATTTTGGATTATTCATAAGTTTTTGAACATCATGATTACTTTCAAACACATATATATTCTTATTAGTAAGGATATTATAATACTTTTCATTTATGTATCCAGTATCTGTTATATAAACCATAGATGAACCATTATACTCAATTATATATCCTTTAATATCAGTAACATCATGTGAAAGTTCTATCTCAGTTATTTTAATATCTTTAATATCATTTAAATTATCTAATATATTATAATTTTCTTCTACTAAATTTGCCTCTTTCAATATTTTTTTTGATATATATGTAAGTGTTTTATATTTTTTTGAAAACACCCTAAGTCCAGATACATGATCTACATGGGCATGTGTTATTAAGATAAGATTAATACTTTTAGGTTCTATATTAATAGATCTTAATGCATTTTCTACATATAAAGAACTTGTACCTATATCTATAAGTATTTTATAATTATTTACTTCAACATAGGTACAGTTTCCTTTACTTCCACTCGATAATACACATACTCTCATTTATAATACCTTAATGGATTAGTGTGACAAGTATATCTTGGACAATTCCATATTTCAAAATGTAAATGTGGACCAGTTGCCCATCCTGTTGAACCAACATAACCTATTACTTGCCCACGTTCAACAACACTACCTAAACTTACTTTTTTATTAAATGCTGACATATGATTATATTTAGACTTATAGCCATTGTTATGATTAATTATAATGTGATTTCCATTTATTCTATCGTATCCCATTTCTTCTATAACGCCGTTATTTGCAGCATATACATTTGAACCATATCCTGTTCCTGCAATATCAAGCCCTTGATGGAAATTACCTTCATTAAATACTGCTAGACGATACCCATAGTATGAAGATATTGTATAACCACTATCAGTAGGCCATCCCCAAGAAATTGTACTACCTACACTTGGTACATAACGTGTACCTATAGTAATTATTTTAGGAGTTGAACTTTTTATTGTTTCTTTACTTACAGGATCTACATAAGCAATATTGCCATTAACTGATTTAACATTCTGCGATACTCTTTCAAGTCCATTCTCACCCTCTTGAGTTACTAGAGAACTGCCTTGGGTCATACTATCATCATATTTTTCAACTGTAGTAAATTCTGTTACTTTATCTGCAACTTCATAAGTTTCTACTACTATTTGAATTTTAGGATCTATTTTAGATATTATTATATCTGATCCTGGTACGATTAAATTATCTTTGTTTGTATATTGCTTATTAAATATTAAAAATTCCTGAATACTTATCTCATTTTCAAGTGCGATTGATTCTATTGTATCACCTGTTTTTGCAGTAACATGTTCAAGTGAAAAACCAGCTCCATATAAAAGATACGCTGATAAGTCAGTTGAACTTGTGTAAATTTTTTCACTTGTTGATATATTAACTGCTTTATATGTAATACTCTGTTCAACATAAATATTTTCTATTAATGATCCAGTTGAATCAATTTGATCTTGAGTATCATTTTTATATTTTTCATATTCATCTTCATCTACAAAAATTGTAATAAGTTTTTCTATAGCATCAGAAAATATTTTTCTATCTATAGTATAAATTACTATATCTTCACTATTTTCATTAGAAGATTTTATAACAAACTTATACCCTGCTACACTACAAGATTCTTTTTCCATTATTTTTTTATATATTTCTTGAGCACTTAATATATTATCTTTATATGTATAAACCTTTTTTATCTCTATCCCATTAGGAACATATACGTGATCAACATAATTATATATTTTATTTGAAGATACATAATCTCTCATTGAAGCTATTTCATAATCAGATAAATTATATAATTTACTATTTATGTATACTTTTAGATTTTCTTTATCAGTATCAGTTAAATTATATGATGTATTATTAGCTAAAAAATATTTTGCTTTATCCAAATTTGAATAGTTATCTAGAGAATCTATACTTACAAGTCTATTTAATGTATCTATAGCATCTAACTCTATACTATATTTTTTTACATTTTTTCTTATTGATGAAGCTTGATTGTCTATATATTTTTCAAGTTCCTTTTTTGATTTTATATATCCTATTACATCATCCTTTAAATACACCTTATAATACGTACTTGGTTCTTTACTATTACTATAATTAAAGCCCATTAAAAATATTATAATTGATAAAATGAATGCAATAAAATATGTACTAACTTTCTTCATAATCCACCTAATTTTCTTCTTTTACATTTGCCACATTCACAAATGAACTAGTAGCTCTTTGAAATATTAATGGTACATCTGCTAAAGGACCATTACGATGTTTTCTTATTACAAATTCCATCATGCTATTTTGTTTTTCTCTTTCTTCATCAGAACAATGTAAAAATGCTACTATATCTGCATCTTGTTCAATAGCACCCGATTCTCTTAAATCACTTAGCATCGGCTTTTTATCATCTCTTTTTTCAATACTACGAGATAATTGTGAAAGTGCTATTACAGGAACGTCTAATTCCATTGCCATTGTTTTAAGTGCTCTTGATATATCAGCGACTTCCTGCTGTCTACTTGAACTATTTTTACTATTGCCTTGGATAAGAGTTAAATAGTCGATTACAACTATATCAAGGCCTGTTGGACTTGTTTTAAGTCTTCTGCATTTACTTCTTATTTCACCCACTGTCTGTCCTGCTGTATCATCTATAAAAATATTGGTATTAGATAATCTACTAATTGCTTCATTTACTCTACGCCAGTCTGAATGTTCTAAATTCCCAGTTTTTAATTTTGAACTTTCAATTTGACCAACATTAGCAAGCATACGTGATGCAAGTTGTTCTGCACCCATTTCCATATTAAATAAAGCCACAGTTTTTTTACTATTTATTGCTATATTTGTAACCATATTAAGTGCTATTGCAGTTTTTCCCATACCTGGCCTTGCAGCAATTATTATTAATTCATGTGGATGAAATCCTGTTGTAATTTTATCAAGCTCATAAAATCCAGTTGGAATTCCTGTTATATCACCTTTATTTTGAGCTAATTTTTCTAAATCTGATTGGGTCTTATAAAGGACTTCTTGAATAGATTTAAATTCCGTACTTCTAAGATTTTTTGAAACATCAAATATTTTCTTTTCTGCAAGTTCTATTACCTCATTTATATTATTACTAGTATTATAGCTATTAGTAATAATACTAGTTGCTTCATCTATTAGTTTTCTAAGAATTGCCTTATCTTCTACAATTTTAATATATTCATCTATATTAGCAGCAGACGGTACACTTTCAATTATTTCTGTTAAATAATCAATATCTCCTATTTGCTTTAACCAATTTCTATTATTTAATTCTTCAGCAACAGTAGTTAAATCTACAACTTTATTATTATCATTTAAATTTTTAATACATTCAAATATTTTTTTATGATTTTCTAAATAAAATTCTTCTGAATTTAATATTTCTAATACTTTTTCTAACGCTTTTTTGCTTAAAAACATTGATCCCAATACAGATTGTTCTGCATCAATATTATGTGGGATTTCTCTATTCATAAGTCACCTACTTTACTACTTGTATTTTTAGATTAGCTACAACTTTTTTATGAAGTTCAATAGATACATTATGCATGCCAAGAGATGTTATTGGATCTTTTGTTTTAATACATTTTTTATCTATTTCATATCCTTTATTTTTTAATTCTTCTATAATTTGTTTTGGACTAACGCTTCCAAAAACCATATCATTTTTTCCAGTTTTAACTTTAAAAGTAATGTTTAATTTTTCTATTTCGCTCTTTATTTTTTCACAATTTTTAATAAGTTCAAGTTCATCTTGCTCTTTTTTCTTATTTTCTAAATTTAGCCTATTTATACTATTATTAGTAGCTAAAACTGCATCACCTTTATTTATTAAAAATATACCAAATCCATCTTTTACATTTAGTATATCTCCCTTTTTTCCTTGTTTTTTCACATCTTTAAGTAAAATAATTTTCATATATATACCTCCTTTAAGACTAATAATATTATACTATGTATAATAAAAAAAGTAAATTAAAAGAATTAAGAAGATTTACTTAATTCTTTATCATCTCTATTAGCTCTTGTTTTACTTCTTTTAAGGTCTTTGAAGTAACCTCACAAGCTGCATTAGAAGTATGACCTCCGCCTCCTAATTTTTTCATATAGAAACTAACATCAATCTTACCTAATGATTTAGAACTTACTCCAATATTACCATTTTCAAATTTTCCAAGTGCAAAAGATGCACAAACATCCTCAAAAGTAAGAAGCTCTTCAGCTATTTCTGCAAGTTCTAATGGACTTGTAACAGCACTTACTATACACATTGCAATTTCATTATTAATCATAAAACTATTTCTAATGAAATTAGCACGTTTCATATATTCTTCTTTGGTTTCCTTAAGGAGTTCTTGCTTTAGTATTGAATCAGCACCCATTTCCATCAATGTTGAGGCTGCTTCATAAGTTCTACTAGTCGTTTTCAAATTAAAACTATTGGTATCTACTTCTATGCCTGCTAAAAGTATAGTAGCTATTACATAATCTAAGTCTATATTAAGATATTCATCATAAAACGTTATTAATTCAGACATACTTGATAAATTAGAATCAATATACATAAATTTTGTATTTTTAATATAATTTTTATTTTTTATATGATGATCTAATACAACAACATCATATAAAGAAATAATATCTTTATATTCAAGTCTTTCTGCCACATGTACATCTACAATTATTATTAATGTTTTTCCTTTTATTTTAGTATAAGTTTTTTCATTTACACATATTATTTTCTTTTCCATTTTTTTAAAAGCTTGGTTTATATTAGAATTATATTTTTCTAATTTATCTGTATCAATAAAAATATATGCATTTTTTTTCAAATGTTCTATTGCTTCATATAATCCTAAAGATGCACCTAATGAATCTAGATCTGGATCTTTATGACCCATTATTATAAAATTGTCATAATTATCAATTATACCTGTTAATTTTTCAAATAATTGTTTCATATCTGCTCCTTATTTCTTATACGATTAGCTAAATCTTTTATTTTATTAAATCTATGATGAAGTCCAGACTTAGTTATTTTACTACTCGTTTCCATACTTATTATTTCACTTAATTCAAGCAAAGATGCATCTGGATATTTTAATCTATATTGTGCAGCTTGTCTAGTTTTTTCATCCAATAAATCTAGAGACTCACTTTCAATTAATTTAATATCATTTATTTGGGATTGTGATGTAGCTATTATTTTATCTACATTTGCCTGTTCACAGTTATTTAATCTGTTAGTCATATTTTTATGATCTCTATATATTCTTATATCTTCGTAATAAAGAAGAGCTTGAATAGCATTTATCATTCTTAAAAAATCGCCTATTTTTTCTGCTTCTTTTACATATATCATATATCTATTATCTCTTCTTAGAATTTTACTATTTAAATAATAAATATTTAGTTTATCTTTTATAAAGTTTGCATATTCTAAGTTGTTAACTATAAATTCAAGGTGGTATCTTGATTTTTTCGGATCATTAATACTTCCACAAGAAATAAATAACCCCCTTAAATAAGTTCTAATGAGTACATCATCATCTACTATATAAGTACTTGGTATATTACTATTTAATGATAAGTCATCTATTATTTTTTTTACTTTTTGTTTTGTTTCTAGTATATATATATAATTTTTATTGTAATTATATCCACGTCTTACTGTTATTTTCAAATTTATATTATACATTTTTTTTATTATATTAAATATATTACGAGCTACACTAGAATTCTCTGTTGATATTTTAATACTTGTATCTTTTATATCAGCACTATTTTTAAATATTGCTGATAAAAAGGAAATACTTTCAATCTCATCAAGTTCTAATTTACTTAATTCATTTTTAACTATACTAGTAAAAGACACAATATCACCACTCAATATATACATTTTATCATAAATTTCATAATAATAAAACTCGAAATTACTCGAGTTATTTCTTCATTAAATAATAAAATATTCTAAATCCCAATTTTATATTATCATGCCTTAGCAAATTATTTTTAGTAATATAAGTAAAATCATCTGTCATTAACTTAGCATTAAGCTTTTTTATTTCTTCTTTATCTATTATAACAGGATCTTTTTGCTCTTGAGTTTCATAAAATGCAGCCATCTTTTCATCTATTTTTCCTGTATTTGCTAAAACAATATCTACATTTCTCTTACCAAGATATTCATTTAATTTTTTTAAATGATCACTTACTGTAAATCCATCTGTTTCGCCTGGTTGTGTCATCATATTACAAATATACATAATTTTTGCTTTGCTTTTTTCTATTTTTTTTACTACTTGTTTTATTAATAAATTAGGAATTATACTTGTAAATAAACTTCCCATGCTTAATAATATTAAATCAGCTTCCTCTATTGCTTTTAAAGCATCCTTAGTAGGAACTGCAGGAGTTTTATAATATACTTTCTTTATTTTTTCCTTACTACAAGTAATATTATGTTCTCCACTCACAACTGATCCATCTTCCATATCGGCCATAAGCGTCACATTATCCTCAGTAAGTGGCACAACTTTTCCCTTTAGATTTAAAACTTTACTTAATGCTTCAATACCATCTGATAAATTACCTGTAATTTCACTACAAGCAGTAAGTAATAAGTTACCTACAGTATGGCCATCCAAATCACTTGTTGTATTAAATCTATAATTAAATAGCTCCATAACTAGTGGCTCAGTTTCAGACAATGAAACTAAAACTCTTCTTATATCTCCAACTGCTGGAATATTAAATTCTTCCCTAAGTATTCCTGTACTTTTACCATCATCACATACAGTTACAATTGCAGTTATATCAAGTGGATATTGCTTTAATCCTGCTAAAAGATTAGACATTCCACTTCCACCACCAAGAACTACTACTTTTTTCATATACCCTCCTATAAATTATTAGCAATTAAAACAAATATATCAACAGACAATTGTTCTGCTCTTACACTTAAATCCATATCATATTTTTTTAATATTTCGGATATTTTGTCTAAATCATATCCTTTTAAATTATTTCTTAATGTCTTTCTTTTCTGACTAAATGAATCTCTAATTAGCTTAAAAAATAATGTAGGATTCTTTAATTCATATTTTTTTTCTTTGGCATCTAGTTCTATTACTATACTATCAACATTTGGCTTTGGCATAAATACATTTCTTGAAACATCTAATAATTTTTTTATATCAAAATAATAATTTAAATAAACAGATAATGATCCATAAGCCTTTGTTCCAACACTAGCTTTAAATCTATCGCCAACTTCTTTTTGTACCATTACAATAATTTTATCTACAGGTATTAATTCTTCTATAAATTTAACAATAATTGGAGTCGTTATATAATATGGTAGATTTGCTACTACATATAGTTTTTTATAATTATATTTTTTTATATCATTAATTACATTTGATTTTAAAAAATCATTATATATTATTTCTACATTATTATATTCTTTTAAATTTTCATCTAGTATAGGCTTTAAACTAGTATCTATTTCATAGCACAATACATTCTTTGCATTAAGAGCTAATTTATTAGTAAGTGATCCTGCTCCAGGACCTATTTCTATTACTAGGGTATCTTTGTCTATAAAAGCTTTATTTATAATATTATTAATTATATTTTCATCTATTATAAAATTTTGACCATACATTTTTTTTAAATTAAAATTATATTTTTGCATTTTATCATAGAATTTATTATATGAATACTCCATTTTTTCCTCCTAAATCTTAGTGATAAAAAAGAGGTTACCAACCCCATCTTTGCACTACAAATGTTGTACTAGAGCTAGTTGCTCCTCCAGTTTTAGCAACTTCTTGCGATTGAAATGCTAAATCCATCCAAATAATGCCATCTTTATATGCATTTCGCATTGAATATCCTGTATCTAATACAATACCATAAAACTCTTTTAATACGCCATTATTGATTTTAACAATTGTTCCACATGGAAATAAAGAATTTTCTGCAGCAAGTATTCTAACATTTCCATATGTTATATCATTATAATAAATACCATCATTTATTAAGCTATGATTCACACCTTCTCTAGTCTTACAAGAAACATTACCAACTTTACTACAACCAGGACAATCAGGACCATATCCAGTAAGTTTTCCTGTATAAACTCCCTCCTTGGCAGTTCCCTTTTGCACTACTTCATTTTTAGTATCAGCTAAATGCTTATAATTTAATCCATCGTAAGTATAGTTAAGACCATTTACTCCTTCTTCTAAAATAATAGGATCTGCATTTACTGTAATAGATTCTGAATATACATAATCTGTTCCATAAGGACTTATTTCATTTAATATTGTTGATGTCATGTCACTTATTGGATTATGTATTGTAATTCCTCTATTTAGCGCTGCATGTATTATTATAAAGACTGAGCAAATTAAGCAAGTAAAAAATAATTTATGTTTCATAACTTCACCTACCATCACTAGAGAAATTATATCATAATTTAAATATTTAAGTCAAATTGTTTTATTGCATTATTCATAGTTATATCTACAACGTCTTTTAAATCAATATTTTTTATTTCAGATATTTTTTTTGCTACATAATATACATTTTTAGGTTCATTTTTTTTACCTCTATATGGCTCTGGTGTTAAATACGGACTATCAGTTTCAAGTAATATGTTTTCTATTTCAAGGTTTTTAACTAACTCAACTAATTTTTTAGAGTTTTTAAAAGTTACAACTCCACCTACACCTATTTTATAACCTAATTTTATAAATTTATATGCCATTTCAATACTTGAATTAAAACAATGAATCGTACCTTTTAATTTATAATCTTTTAAAATATCATAGGTATCCTGTATAGAATCTCTTGTGTGAATTACAACTGATTTATTATATTTGCTTGCAATATCTAATTGTTTTTTTAAAAGTTGTTTTTGTAATTCTTTGTTATCTTTTACCCAGTAATAGTCAAGACCAATCTCACCTATTCCAACAATTTTTTTATTATTTATGTTTTCTTCTATAATTTTAAAACTATTTTGAGTTATATCATTTATATTTTCAGGATGTATACCAAGTGTACCATACACATTATCATAGGCATTTACATATTTTATTACTTCCAGATTTGTCTCATCATTACAGCCGCTTATTATCATTATTCCATCCATGTTTTCTACAACAGATTCAATATTATCATAATCATTTTTACTTAAATGACAGTGTGTATCTATCAACATATCATCACCTTTTTAATTATACAAAAAATGTAGATATTAATCAATCTACACTTTTATCTTTTTTATCAACTATATTTGCCGTTATTATAAAACCATAAAATATAATTAAGTATGCTAAATCAAACAAATCATTACTAATAATAAAACTTCCTAAAAGTAAATATGTTATAAAGACAACTGAAACGCGCCATAATAGTTGCATAGTACTTTTTTCTAACATTATATTATTCCTCTCTTTGTTTATTTAACGCGACACCATTACTATATCATAATTACAAAGCATTATAAATGGATTTTTTCATTTTTCAATCGACAATTTTTTACTTTTTACATTATTTTACAATATTACATACTTCTTGCATAACTATTCGAATCATTTGTAAGTTGTCCGAGTAAAGTTTCTCTTTCCTTTTTTAAAGCATCTATTCTTGCTTTTCTTTCTGCTAAATTAGCATTTTTTTCTTCTAACACTTTTTCTCTTGACCTTAAGCTTTCTATTATCTTAGCAGAAGTATTACTTGCTAAAAGTTTTGCTTTTTCTCGTATACTTTGCTTTATTAGCGCAATCTCCATTGCTGGTTTTCTTATTAAAATATTTTTAGCATGTGCTACTTTTAAATTAATACGTTCTTTTGCAAGAGTTGACTTATCTATTAATTTTTCCTTTATATCTAAAGTTGTTACACCCATTAATGTTGATGCATACATTGTAGAATCTTTTACATTCTCTTTTGTTGAAGATATTTTTGTACTTACACTATTTTTTATATTTAAAAGTTTATTTTTTATTGATTTTTTTATTAGCGCAATCTCCATTGCTGGTTTTCTTATTAAAATATTTTTAGCATGTGCTACTTTTAAATTAATACGTTC